>NZ_CP045245.1:2177175-2488200 GCF_009720485.1 Cellulomonas sp. JZ18
CCCCCGTGCCGCCCCCGTCGAGGTGCGGCACGGGGCGCGCGCGTCAGGCGGCGGGCCGCTCCGCGGCGAGCGCCGCACCCTCGGCCGCGAGGGCCCCGAGCCGGGACAGCGCCCGGTAGTACTTCTTGCGGTAGCCGCCCCGCAGCATCTCGGGCGTGAACAGGTCGAGCCCCGCGTCCGTGACGCCCTCGCGCGCGACGAGCACGGGCACGTCGCGGTCGTACAGGCGGTCGACGAGCACCACGAGGCGCAGCGCGACGTCCTGGCGGTCGACCGGCGCCACGTCGGTCAGCGCCACGAGGCCCACCCCGTCGAGCAGCGCGCCGTAGCGGCTCGGGTGCACCTGGGACAGGTGCTCGAGCAGGGCGCCGAGGTCGTCGAGCGTGGCGTCGTCGCGGCCGGCCACGACCGCGCGCAGCCGCGCGTCGGGCACGGTGGCGGCGTGGGTCGTGGCGGCCCGGTGCCGGTGGTCCTCGCCGTCGATCCGGATCACCTCGAACCGGTCGGCGAGAGCCTGGATCTCCCGCAGGAAGTCCTCAGCGGCGAACCGGCCCTCGCCGAGCGACTCGGGGAGGGTGTTCGACGTCGCCGCCAGCGCGACGCCCCGGTCGGCCAGCTCGCGCAGCAGGCGGGACATGAGCACCGTGTCGCCCGGGTCGTCGAGCTCGAACTCGTCGATGCAGACGAGCCGCTTCCCGCCGAGCGCCTCCACGGTGGGCCCGAACCCGAGGGCCCCGACGAGGTTGGTGTACTCGACGAACGTGCCGAACGCCGCCTGCTCGGTGCCCACGGCGTGCGCCAGGGACGCGAGCAGGTGGGTCTTGCCGACCCCGAACCCGCCGTCGAGGTAGACCGCGGGAGCCTGCGCCGGGCGCCGGCGGCCGAACCACCCGCTGCGGGCCGCGGGCCGGGCGAGCGTCTGCGCGACCTCGCGCAGGCGGGCGAGCGCCTGCGCCTGCGACGCGTGCGCGGGGTCGGGCCGGTAGGTGTCGAACGACTCGTGCGCGAAGTGGCGCGGGGGCACGAGCTCGGCGAGCAGGCGGTCCGCGGGCACCTGGGGGCGGCGCGCGGTGAGCGAGGCCGGCACGGCGGGAGTCACACGCTCGAGGATACGGCGGCGCGCAGACCGCGGCGGTGCCCGCCGGCGCGTGCCGGACGCGCGTCCACCTGGCGAACACCGGTCTCGTCATCCGGACGGATGGTGCCGAGTCACGCGGACGCGTGACACTCTCGTCCGGTGATCTTCCACGGGACCTCCCTCATGTGTCGGTGCTGTCGCGCCGTCGCGGTCCCGTGTGCGTGCTGTCCGCGGAACCGCTGACCCCGCCCCGTCCCTTCCTGCACGGGCGCGTGGTCCGCGTCCTGCGCACACGACGCCCCCGTCGTGCGGACGCGCGAGCACGCCCCGAGATCCCCCGAAAGGTGGCGCCCCGTGGCGCAGACACCCGTCGTGGCACCCCCCAAGCGACCCGAGGGCCAGTGGGCCTTCGGCGAGCGCGAGCCGCTGAACGCGAACGAGAAGTTCAAGGCCGAGGACGACGGTCTCAACGTGCGGCATCGCATCGAGACCGTCTACGCCCGTGAGGGCTTCGCGTCGATCCCGGGCGAGGACCTGCGCGGCCGCATGCGCTGGTGGGGCCTGTACACCCAGCGCAAGCCCGGCATCGACGGCGGCAAGACCGCCACGCTCGAGCCGCACGAGCTCGACGACGAGTACTTCATGCTGCGCGTGCGGTGCGACGGCGGCGCGCTGTCGGTCCCGCAGCTGCGCGCGATCGCCGACGTCTCGACGCAGTTCGGCCGCGGGACGGCGGACATCACGGACCGGCAGAACATCCAGCTGCACTGGGTGCGCATCGAGGACGTGCCCGAGATCTGGCGCCGCCTGGAGGCCGTCGGGCTCAGCACGCAGGAGGCCTGCGGCGACACCCCCCGCGTCGTGCTCGGCTCCCCCGTCGCCGGCGTGGCGAAGGACGAGATCATCGACGGCACGCCCGCGATCGAGGAGATCACGCGCCGCTTCATCGGCGACCCCGCGTTCTCCAACCTGCCGCGCAAGTTCAAGACGGCCATCAGCGGCTCGCCGCACCACGACGTCGCGCACGAGATCAACGACGTGTCGTTCGTCGGCGTGGTCCACCCCGAGCTCGGCCCCGGCTTCGACCTGTGGGTCGGCGGGGCGCTGTCGACGAACCCGAAGCTCGCCGTGCGGCTCGGCGCCTTCGTCACGCTCGAGCAGGTGCCCGAGGTGTGGGCCGGCGTCACCGGGATCTTCCGCGACTACGGCTACCGCCGGCTGCGCAACCGCGCGCGCCTGAAGTTCCTCGTCGCCGACTGGGGCGCCGAGGTGTTCCGCGACGTGCTGGAGCGCGAGTACCTCGGCCACGCGCTGCCCGACGGGCCCGAGCCGCCCCCGCCGCCGTCCGGTCGCCGGGACCACGTCGGCGTGCACGAGCAGGTCGACGGCCTGCGGTACGTGGGGGCCGCGCCGACCGTGGGGCGGGTCTCCGGGCCGCTGCTCGCGCAGGTCGCGGACCTCGCGGAGGCGGCGGGGGCCGACCGGATCCGGCTCACCGTCGAGCAGAAGCTCGTCGTGCTCGACGTGCTCCCCGAGCGCGTGGACGCGCTGGTCGAGGGGCTCGAGGCGATCGGGCTGCGCGTGCGCGCCGCCTCGACGTTCCGGCGCGGGACGATGGCCTGCACGGGCATCGAGTTCTGCAAGCTCGCGATCGTCGAGACCAAGGCGCGCGCGGCCGCGCTGGTCGACGAGCTCGAGCGGCGGATGCCGGACTTCGAGCAGCCGATCACGATCAACCTCAACGGCTGCCCGAACTCCTGCGCGCGGATCCAGGTGGCCGACATCGGCCTCAAGGGCGTGCTCGCGCCCGACGGCTCCGACGCCTACCAGGTGCACCTCGGCGGGGGGCTGGGCCTCACGAGCGGTCTCGGGCGCACGCTGCGCGGCCTGCGCGTGCCGGCGGCCGAGCTGCCGGACTACGTCGAGCGCGTGACGCGCCGCTACGACGAGCAGCGCCTGGACGGCGAGCTCTTCGCCGAGTGGGCCCACCGGGCGGACGAGGAGGACCTGCGATGAGCGGCGACGGCTCCGGGCAGCGGGCTGTGCCCTACTACTGCCCGTTCTGCGCCGGCGAGGACCTGTTCCCCGCCGGGGAGCGGCACGGCGAGTGGGAGTGCCGCGAGTGCCGGCGCGCGTTCGCGCTGCGCTTCGTGGGTCTGGTGGGCGCGCGGTGAGCGCCGTCGCCGGCCCCCTGACGGGGGTCTCGCCCGACGAGCTGCGCGCCCTGGCCGAGCAGGCCGGGCGCGACCTCGAGGGCGCGCACCCGAGCGAGATCCTGCGGTGGGCCGCGGACCGGTTCGGCCCCGACCTGGTCGTGGCGTCGTCCATGGGCGACGAGGTGCTCGTCGACCTCGCCGCGAGGACCGTGCCGGGCATCGACGTGATCTTCCTCGACACCGGCTACCACTTCGCGGAGACCATCGGCACGCGCGACTACTACGCCGACTTCACCGACGTGCGGCTGCGCACCGTCCTGCCCCTGCTGACGGTCGAGCAGCAGGACGCCGCGCACGGGCCCCGGCTGCACGAGCGCGACCCGAACCTGTGCTGCGCGCTGCGCAAGGTCGAGCCGCTCGAGCGGGGCCTCGCGCCGTACACCGCGTGGGTCACGGGGATGCGCCGCGAGGACGCGCCCACACGGTCCGACATCACGGTCGTCGGCTGGGACGCGAAGCGGTCGAAGGTGAAGCTCAACCCCCTCGCGGCGTGGACCCAGGACGACGTCGACGCGTACGTCGCCGAGCACCACGTCGTCCTCAACCCCCTGCGCGAGGCGGGCTACACGTCCATCGGCTGCGCCCCCTGCACGCGTCCCGTCGCCCCGGGCGAGGACCCGCGGGCCGGGCGCTGGGCAGGCACGAACAAGACGGAATGCGGGCTGCACACATGACGACGAGCACCACGACCCTGCCCGGCGCGACCACGACGGCCGCGCCGCCCCTGACCCAGCTCGACGCGCTGGAGTCCGAGGCGATCCACGTCATGCGCGAGGTCGCCGGCGAGTTCGAGCGCCCGGTGCTGCTGTTCTCGGGCGGCAAGGACTCGATCGTCATGCTGCACCTGGCACGCAAGGCGTTCTGGCCCGCGCCCGTCCCGTTCCCGGTCATGCACGTCGACACGGGGCACAACTTCCCCGAGGTCATCGCCTACCGGGACGCCACCGTCGCCGAGCACGGCCTGCGCCTGGTCGTCGCGAGCGTGCAGGACGCCATCGACGACGGCCGGGTCGTCGAGACGCCCGGCGGCTCGCGCAACCCGCTGCAGACGGTGCCGCTGCTCGACGCCATCACGGAGCACCGGTTCGACGCGGTGTTCGGCGGTGGGCGCCGCGACGAGGAGAAGGCGCGCGCGAAGGAGCGGATGTTCTCCCTGCGGGACGAGTTCGGGCAGTGGGACCCGCGTCGGCAGCGGCCCGAGCTGTGGGACCTGTACAACGGCCGGCACAAGCCGGGCGAGCACGTGCGCGTGTTCCCGCTGTCGAACTGGACCGAGCTCGACGTGTGGCGGTACATCGAGCGCGAGCGGATCCCGCTGCCGGAGATCTACTACGCGCACGAGCGGGACGTGTTCGCGCGCGACGGCATGTGGCTGACGGCCGGCGGCTGGGGCGGCCCCCGTCCCGGTGAGGTCGTCGAGCGCCGGACCGTGCGCTACCGGACGGTCGGGGACATGAGCTGCACGGGTGCGGTCGACTCGACGGCCGCGACGGTGGCCGAGGTCATCGCCGAGGTCGCCGCGAGCCGGCTGACCGAGCGCGGGGCGACCCGCGCGGACGACCGGGCCTCCGAGGCCGCCATGGAGGACCGCAAGCGCGAGGGGTACTTCTGATGGGCACCCAGACCACGACCGACCTCCCCGCGGCGGCCGGCGCCGCCGACCACGCGCAGCGCGACCTGCTGCGCCTGGCCACCGCCGGCTCGGTCGACGACGGCAAGAGCACGCTCATCGGGCGGCTGCTGTACGACACGAAGTCCGTGCTCGCCGACCAGCTCTCGGCCGTCGAGCGGGCGACGCGGGCGCGCGGCGGCGACGGGACGGCCGTCGACCTGGCGCTGCTGACCGACGGCCTGCGCGCCGAGCGCGAGCAGGGCATCACGATCGACGTCGCGTACCGGTACTTCTCGACCGCGCGCCGCGCGTTCGTCCTGGCGGACACGCCCGGGCACGTGCAGTACACGCGCAACATGGTGACGGGCGCCTCCACGGCCGAGCTCGCGATCGTGCTGGTGGACGCGCGCAAGGGCGTCCTCGAGCAGACCCGCCGGCACGCCGCGCTCACCGCGCTGCTGGGCGTCCCGCACGTCGTGCTCGCGGTGAACAAGATGGACCTCGTGGGCTTCGACGAGCCGACGTTCACCGCCATCGCGCGCGAGTTCGCGGACTACGCGCACGTGCTCGGACTCCCCGACGTGCACGCCGTGCCGCTGTCGGCGCTCGACGGCGACAACGTCGTGGTGCGCTCGGACCGGACCCCCTGGTACGACGGGCCCACGCTGCTCGAGCTGCTCGAGCAGGTGCCCGTCGGCCGTGACGCCGCCGCGGAGGCGCTGCGGCTGCCCGTGCAGTACGTCATCCGCCCGCGCACGCCCGAGCACCCCGACTACCGCGGGTACGCGGGCAAGGTCGCGTCCGGCGTCGTGCGGGTCGGTGACGAGCTGCGCGTGCTGCCGTCGGGACGCACCAGCCGGGTCGTGGGGATCGACACGTTCGACGGCCCGCTCGCCGAGGCGGCCGCGCCGCTGTCGGTGACCGTGCGCCTCGCCGACGACCTCGACGTCGCGCGCGGCGACGTGCTCGTCCCCGCGGCCGAGGACGTCGCCACCGGGCAGGACCTGGTCGGCACCGTCTGCTGGCTGACCGAGCGCCGCTCCGTCCCCGGGGCGCGCGTGCTCGTCCGCACCGGCACGCGCACGGTCCGCGCGCTGCTGCGGGAGGTCGACGCCCGCCTCGACGTCGACACCCTGACGGTCGAGCAGTGGGACCCCGTGGACACGGTGCGCACGATCGACGCCACGGACACGTCGTCGGACGCCGCGCCGCGCTCGCTCGGCCTCAACGCGATCGGCCGCGTGCGGGTGCGGCTCGCCGAGCCCGTCGTGCTCGACGACTACGCGACGCACCGCCGCACCGGTGGCTTCCTGCTCGTGGACCCGTCGGACGGCAGCACCCTCGCCGCCGGGATGGTCGGGCCGACGCTGCTCGACCGGCTCGCGCCCGTGCGGGCCGACGAGCGGGACGACGACTGGCTGGCCGGGGCCGGGATATGAGCGCCCGCCACCCGCTCCTGCTCGACGTGACGGGCCGCCGCGTCGTCGTCGTCGGCGGCGGGCCGGTGGCGGCGCGCCGCGCCCGCGGGCTGCTCGCGGACGGTGCGGACGTGCACGTGGTGGCACCGGCCCTGTGCGAGGACCTCGCGGAGCTCGCCGCGAGCGGTGGCGTGCGCTGGCACGCGCGCCCGTACGCCCCGGGCGACCTCGACGGCGCCTGGCTCGTGCACACCGCGACCGGCGACCGGCGGACGGACGACCAGGTGGCCGCCGACGCCGAGGCGGACCGCACCTGGTGCGTGCGGGCCGACGACGCCGCCGCGTCGAGCGCCTGGACGCCCGCCGTCGCCCGCGCCGGCGACGTGACCCTCGCCGTCGGCGCCGGCCGCGACCCGCGCCGCGCGGTGGCGCTGCGCGGTGCGCTGCAGGGCCTGCTCGACGCGGGCGCCCTGCCCGTGCGCCGCCACCGGCCCGGACCGGGCCGGGTCACGCTCGTCGGCGGCGGTCCCGGGGACCCGGGCCTCATCACGACCCGCGGGCGCCGCGCGCTCGCGGAGGCGGACGTCGTCGTCGTCGACCGCCTCGCCCCGCGTGCGCTGCTCGACGAGCTGGAGCCGGGCGTCGAGGTCGTCGAGGCGGGCAAGGCCCCGCACGCGCACACCCTCACCCAGGACGAGATCAACCGGCTGCTCGTGGAGCGCGCGCAGGCCGGGCAGCGGGTCGTGCGGCTCAAGGGCGGCGACCCGTTCGTGCTCGGGCGCGGCGGCGAGGAGCTGCAGGCGTGCCGCGACGCGGGCGTCGAGGTCGAGGTCGTGCCGGGCGTGACGAGCGCGATCGCCGTGCCCGCGGCCGCCGGGGTCCCCGTGACGCACCGGCACGTGGCCCGGCAGGTGACGGTCGTCTCGGCCCACGACGCCGAGACCGACTGGGAGACCCTGGCCCGGCTGCGCGGCACGCTCGTGCTGCTCATGGGCGTCGCACGCCTCGGCGACCACATGGACCGCCTGCGCACGCACGGGCTCGACCCGGCGACGCCGGTGGCCGTCGTCGAGAGCGGGACGCTGCCCGGGCAGCGCACGACGCTCGGCACGGTCGCGGACATCGCGGCCCGCGCCGCTGCCGTCGGCGTGCAGAACCCCGCGGTGGTCGTCGTCGGGCACGTCGCGTCGCTCGCCGCGGTGCTCGGTCCGCAGCCCCTAGCCTGAGCGGCGTGCAGCCCGCCCCCGCCTACGACCTGCTCCTCCCCCGCGACCGGGCCGGCGTGCTCCCGGTGCGCGAGGGCGAGCCGGACCTGCTCGCGCTGTTCGCGGACGCGGAGGACCGCGCGGGCACGCACGTGCGCGCGAACATGGTCGCGACGCTCGACGGGGCCGGTGCGGGGCCCGACGGCCGGTCGGCGTCGATCAGCAGCCCGGCCGACCGCCGGATGTTCCGTGTGCTGCGCGCACTGGCGGACGTCGTGCTCGTCGGTGCGGGCACGGTCCGCGTCGAGGGGTACCGCGAGCTGCCCGTGGCGGAGCACCTGCGCGACGCCCGGGCGTCCCTCGGGCGCGCGCCGCACATCGCGCTCGCGGTCGTGACGCGGCGCGGCGAGGTCCCCGCGGACGTGCGTCCCGGCGGGCAGCCGCCGTTCGTCGTCACGGGACCGGACGGCCGGGACGCCGCCGTGCGCTGCGTCGGCGCCGAGCGCGTCCTCCAGGTCCCCGCGGTCGACGGGCGGCTCGACCTCGCGGCCGCGCTCGACGCCCTCGCCGACCGGGGGGTGCGCCAGGTGCTCACGGAGGGCGGGCCGTCCCTGCTCGCCGACCTGCTCGCGGCCGACCTCGTCGACGAGCTGTGCCTGACCACCACACCGCTGCTCGCCGGGCCGGCGGCGCCCGGCGTGCTCGCCGGCGGCTCCCGCCTCGACCCGCCCGCGGGCGCGCACCTGCGCCACCTCCTGCACGCGCAGGGCACGCTGCTCGCGCGGTGGGACCTGCGGGGTCCGACGGCCGCCGGTGCGACGTCCGGCGAGGTCAGCGCCGCGCCCGTAGGCTCGGGCGCGTGACCGACACGATCCTGGTCCTCACCGAGGACACCCTCGCCGACGCCGACGTCCGCCACATCCTCGCGCTGCACGAGGAGGAGCAGCTCGCCTACCGGGTACTCGTCCCGGCCGACACCGAGCGGCCCCTCGTGCCGTGGATCGTCGACGCCCTCAGCCTCGGCGAGCTGCGCGAGGCGTGGGACCGCGCGCTCGGCAAGGAGCCGAGCCGTGCCCAGGCCCGCGCGACCGCGCAGGAGCAGATCGACGGCAGCGTGGCCGCGTTCCGTGCCGCCGGGCGGGACGCGACCGGGCAGATCACGGACGACGACCCGCTGCCGGCCCTGCGCACCGCCGTCGCGGCCGGCGACGTCCGGGAGGTCGTCGTCGTCACGTACCCGCACCTGGTCGAGGACACGTTCCACACCGACTGGGCGTCGCGCGCACGCGACGAGCTGCACGTGCCGGTGCTGCACCTGTACAGCGGGACGAGCGAGCTCGGCTGACGTCACGGCGACGCGACGGAGGGCGGGACCCGCGGGTCCCGCCCTCCGTCGCGTCCGCCCTGCTACGCAGCCGTCGCCGCTCAGCCGGCCTCGCCGCGCAGCCGTCGCCCCGACCGCACCACGGTGCGGCGCGCGAGCACGTCGAGCGAGTCGACGAACAGCGGGTCCGCGAGCAGGTCGTGCTGGAGTGCCACCACGGACAGCTCGGTGCACCCGAGCACGACGACGTCCGCCCCGCGCTCGGCGAGCCGACCCGCGACGGCGCGCAGCGCGTCGACGTCGGCCGGGCGCCCGGCCTTCACCTGGTCGTAGATGATCGACATGACGCGGGCCTGCTCGTCCGCCTCCGGCTCGACCACGGCCAGCCCGCGCTCGGCGGCCGCCCGCTGGTAGACGCCGGACGCGAGGGTGCCGCTCGTGACGAGCAGGCCGACGGCGGACGCACCGGGGCGCGCGGCCACCTCGTCGACGGTCTCGTCGACGATGCTCAGCACCGGGATCCGCACGGCGGCCGCGACCTCGTCGGTGAAGTGGTGCGCCGTGTTGCACGGCACGACGACGAAGTCGACGCCGAGCGCCTCGAGCCGGCGCGCGTCGGCCGCCATGACGGGCCCGGGGTCGTCGGGCGAGTCCCCCAGGATGTAGGCGGTGCGATCGGGGATCGACGCGTGCTGCAGCACGACCATGTCGACGTGGTCCTGGTCGCGCCCGGCGTCCGTGTGCCGCACGACGAGGTCGAGGAAGCTCACCGTCGCCGCGGGGCCCACGCCGCCGATCACCCCGACCTCGCCGCTCACGCCTGCGCCCCCCGGGCCGGCCACGGGTGGTACCGGCGGTACTTGCGGACCTGGTTCGCCTGGGCGGCGGCGAGGTACGCCAGACGCCGCGGGTGGGTCTCCGCGGAGTACCACAGCGGGTTCGTCACCTGGCCGGACCGCTGCAGGCCGCGGACCTGCGCCCGCACCCCGGGGTCGGTGACGTACCGCAGCAGGAGCGCCATGGGCAGCACCGTGTACAGGTGCGGCGACGTGAGGTGGTCGGCCGCGCCGTCGGGCAGCGGGTCCAGCCCCTGCACGTGCTCACGCACGTAGAGCTCGGCCGTGTTGCGCCCGCCGGCGGTGATGTAGAAGTTCGACCGCCCGAGCCGCGGGTTGAGCTCGAAGAACACCGTCCGCCCGTCGCGCGGGTCGTACTTCAGGTCGAAGTTCGCGTACCCGCGCCACCCGAGGTGCTCGAGCAGACGGGTCGCCTGCGCGACGATCTCCTCGTCGTGCCCCGTGACGATGCCGGCGGGGTTCCCGAGCGCACCGGGCGTGTGCTCCTCGAGCAGGACGTGGCCGAACGCGGAGAACCGGACCTTGCCGTCGAGGTCGACGTAGCACGTGAGGATCCGCATGCCGGAGTCGTCGCCCGGGATGAGGTCCTGCACCACGAAGCGGCCCTGGTACCCCGAGACGCGCACCCGCTCGAGCAGGTCCGCCAGGTCGGCCGGCGAGTCGACGGTGAAGACCTTCTTCTTCCCCGGGAACTCGACGAGGTGGTACGCGGCCGTGTCGGCCGCCTTGGCGATGACCGGGAAGCGCAGCGCGGAGGTGTCGGGCGTCCCGCCCGCCTGCACGTCGTGCACGACCGTCGCGGGGTGGTCGATGCCCAGCTCGACGCACAGCTCGCCGAACAGCACCTTGTCCGTGACGCGGTCCAGGGTCGCGACGTCGACGTACGGGATCGTGTACAGGTCCTCGAGCTCGGCCCGGTTCTCCACGATCGTGCGCACGAGCCAGTCGGCGCTGCCGAGCAGCACCCGGGACCGGCCCGGGTGCTGCTCGGCGATCGCCCGCAGGCGCGCCACGACCGTGGCCGCGTCGTCGATGCCGGGCTCGACGACCGCGTCGAGGATCCGCGAGTGCCGGGTCAGCCCCGTCGAGACCGACGGCAGCACGACCGAGCGGACGCCGTACGCCTCGTGGAACGTCCGCGCGATGCTGTACGCACCGATGTCGCCGCCCAGGACCACGGGCAGCAGGTCCGGCACCGGGACCTGCGCCCCCGTGGGACGCGCCGCGCTCACTCGGCGGTCTCGGACCGGTCGCCCGACCACTCGGTGTGGAAGACGCCCTCGCGGTCGACCCGGCGGTAGGTGTGCGCGCCGAAGAAGTCGCGCTGCGCCTGGATGAGGTTCGCCGGCAGGCGCTCGGCCCGCACGCCGTCGTAGTAGGCGAGCGACGACGAGAACGCGGGCGTCGGCACGCCGTGGGTCGCGGCGGCCGCGACGACCCGGCGCCACGCCGCGACGCCGTTCGCCACCGCCGACGTGAAGTACGGGTCCGCCAGCAGCAGCGGCAGGTCCGCGTCCCGCTCGTAGGCCTGGGTGATCCGGTCGAGGAAGCGCGCGCGGATGATGCAGCCGCCGCGCCAGATGCGGGCCATCGCGCCACGGTCGATGTCCCAGCCGAACTCGCGCGAGGCGGCGGCGATCTGGTCGAAGCCCTGCGAGTACGCGACGACCTTCGACGCGTACAGCGCGAGACGCACGTCCTCGATGAACCGGCCGGGCTCGGGCACGTGCCAGGCGACGGTGTCCGCGGGCAGCACGCCGCGCGCGGCGGCACGCTGCGGGGCCGAGCCGGACAGCGCGCGGGCGAACGTCGCCTCCGCGATGCCCGTGATCGGCACGCCGAGGTCCAGCGCGTTCTGGACCGTCCAGCGGCCGGTGCCCTTCTGCTCGGCCGCGTCCGCGACGACGTCCACGAACGCGTTGCCGGTGGCGGCGTCCACGTGCTGCAGCACGTCGGCGGTGATCTCGATGAGGAACGACTCGAGGTCGCCGGTGTTCCAGGCCTCGAAGACCTCGCCGATCTCCTTCGCGGAGGCGCCCAGGCCCTGGCGCAGCAGGTCGTAGGCCTCGGCGATGAGCTGCATGTCGGCGTACTCGATGCCGTTGTGGACCATCTTGACGAAGTGACCGGCGCCGCCCGGTCCGACGTAGGTGCAGCACGGCACCCCGTCGACCTTGGCGGAGATCGCCTCGAGGATCGGCCCGAGCGACTCGTACGACTCGCGCGTGCCGCCCGGCATGATCGACGGCCCGTTGAGCGCCCCCTCCTCGCCGCCGGACACGCCCGTGCCGACGAAGTGCAGGCCCTTCTCGCGCAGCGCGGCCTCGCGGCGGACCGTGTCGGGGAAGTGCGCGTTGCCGGCGTCGACGACGATGTCGCCGGGCTCGAGCAGCGGGACGAGCTCGTCGATGACGGCGTCGGTCGGGGCGCCCGCCTTGACCATGATGACGACCTTGCGCGGACGCTCGAGCGCGGCGACGAAGTCGGCCAGCGTCTCGGCCGGCACGAAGGTGCCCTCGTCGCCGTGCTCGGCGACGAGCGAGTGCATGCGCGCGGGGGTCCGGTTGTGCACCGCGACGGTGTAGCCGTGGCGCGCGAAGTTCCGCGCGAGGTTGCGGCCCATCACCGCCAGTCCGGTCACACCGATCTGCGCGGTGCCCTGGTCAGACGCGGGGACAGACATCACGGGACTCCTTCGACGCGAGGGTGCACCCGCGCCCGCCGGTGGCCGGCGTCGCGACGCGGACGTGCGGTGACGGGAGTCGAGACTAGTCGGACGAACGGCACCGGCCCTGCGGCGTGCCGGACGTCGAGACGCGTGGCACCGCCCTACTCTCACCGGCGTGACCCCCGCTGGACCCGACGACGTCCCCGCCGAGTTCGTGCGGGCGCTCCGCTCGCTGCGCGCGGTGCCCGTGCGCCCCGAGGTCGTCCTCGACGAGGTGCCCGGCCCGGGCCGCATCGCCCCGTACTCGGCGGCGCTGACGGCCGAGGTGCGCACCGCGCGCCGCTCGGTCGCGGCCGAGGACCTCGCCTCGGGGCGGTTCGTGGTGCTGTACGACCCGGAGGGCCAGGAGGCCTGGGAGGGCTCGTTCCGGCTGGTGACGCTCGTGCGTGCGTCGCTCGAGCCCGAGGTCGGCGCGGACCCGCTGCTCGCCGAGGTGGCGTGGACGTGGTTCGGCGACGCGCTCGAGGCGGCCGGCGTGGCGCCGCACGCGGCGGGCGGCACGGTCACGCGCGTGCTGTCGCAGAGCTTCGGCGCCCTCGAGCGGCGCGACGAGCAGACCGAGCTGGAGATCCGCGCGTCGTGGACGGCGTGGGACGAGGACCTCGGCCCGCACCTGACCGCGTGGACGACCCTGCTGTGCACGGCCGCCGGCCTGCCGCCGCTGCCCGAGGGCGTCGTGCCCCTGCCGCGGCGCTGACCTGCGCACCCGTCCCCCGTCCGGGGGTGGACGTTCACCCGGGTCAGAACCGCCCAGACCGGCGCCAACCGACCGCCGGGGGCGCCGCGCGGGCCCCGAGCCGGCGCGGGTGCCTCAAGTGGAGGGGGTGGGGTGCCGATCCTCCGGACGTGACCATCGAGCCCCTGCGACGCGACGTCCGCGAGATCTCGGCCCGGCGCGCGCCCGGCGCGGCCCAGGTCCCCACGGTGCGCCGGCCCCCGCAGGCCGGCGGGCCGGCCCGCAACCCGATGTGCGTCGTGGTCGCCCAGATCGGCGACGGCGAGGGCGAGGCGCTCGTCCGGACGCTGCGCCGTCGCGGTGCGGCCCGTGTCGTCGTGCTCGCCCGCCGCGCGAGCCGCGCGGAGCTGCGCGCCCTGCTCGCCGGCGGCCTGCGCGGCGGCGTGGCCGCCGGGACCGACGTCGCCCCGCCCGCACGGCTCGTGCCGCCGCCGGCCCCCGCACCCGTCGCCGACCTGTCGGCCCGGGAGCTGAGCGTCCTGGCACGCGTCGCCGAGGGCCGCACGAACCGGCTCATCGGCGAGGAGCTCGGGCTCTCGGCGCTGACGGTCAAGAGCCACCTCGCCCGCATCTCGCGCAAGCTGGGCACGGGCGACCGCGCGGAGCTCGTCGCGATCGCGATCCGCAACCGCCTCATCGACTGAAGGCGGCGCGGTGACGCACGCCGCACCCGGCGCGGAGCGGCGCTGCACGGCGCTCCCGGTCCCGTCGCCTACGGTGGTCGTCATGGACCCCGTCACGGCCCCCGACGCCCCGGGTCCGGACGACGCGACGCCGGACACCGAGGCGCGCCCCGTCGTCCCGCTCCTCGAGCCGGCCGACGGCGTCCCCCGGTGGTGGACACCCCCGAGGCCCTCGCCGCGGTGGTCGAGGCGTTCGGCGCCGGCACCGGCCCGGTGGCCGTCGACGCCGAGCGCGCGTCCGGCTACCGCTACGGCCAGCGCACCTACCTCGTGCAGCTGCGGCGCGAGGAGGCCGGGACGGCGCTCATCGACCCGATCGCGCTGCCGGACCTGTCGCCGCTGTCCGACGCGCTCGTCGGCGTCGAGTGGGTGCTGCACGCGGCGTCGCAGGACCTGCCGGGCCTGGCCGAGCAGGGCATGCGACCCAGCCGCGTCTTCGACACCGAGCTCGCCGCCCGTTTGCTCGGCATGGAGCGCGTCGGGCTGGCGGCGGTCGTCGCCGACACGCTCGGTCTCGGGCTCGCGAAGGAGCACTCCGCGGTCGACTGGTCGACCCGGCCGCTGCCGCCCGAGTGGCTGCGGTACGCCGCGCTCGACGTCGAGGTGCTCGTCGAGGTGCGCCAGGTGCTCGCGGAGCGGCTGGCGGAGTCCGGCAAGGCGGAGTGGGCACGGCAGGAGTTCGAGGCCGTCCGCCTCGCGCCCCCGCCGGCACCGCGCACCGACCCGTGGCGGCGCGTGTCCGGTCTGCACACGCTGCGCGAGCCGCGACGCCTCGCGGTGGTGCGCGAGCTCTACGCGACGCGCGACAGGAACGCGCGCGAGCGGGACATCTCCCCGGGCCGGGTCCTACCCGACGCGGCGATCGTGGCGGCCGCGCAGGCCCTGCCGCGGACCGTCGGCCAGCTCGTGGCGCTGCCGGCGTTCGCCGGCAAGGGCACGCGCCGGCGCGCCGCGCTGTGGCAGTCCGCGATCGACCGCGCGATGGCGCTGCCGGACTCGGCGCTGCCGTCGCCGCGCGGCCCGTCGAGCGACGGCCCGCCCCCGCCGCGCGCCTGGGCGGACCGCGACCCCGCCGCCGCGCGCCGTCTCGTCGCGGGCCGGGCCGTGGTCGCGGAGCTCTCCCAGGAGTGGTCGGTGCCGGTCGAGAACCTGCTCCAGCCGGACCTCCTGCGGCGGCTCGCGTGGTCCCCGCCGTCGCCCGCGGACGCGGCCGCGGTGGCCGGGACGCTGCGGGCGGGCGGCGCCCGCGAGTGGCAGGTCGAGCTCGTCGCGGAGCGGCTCGCGGAGGCCTTCGCAGCGTCCTGACGTCGGCGGACGCCCGCGGCAGCCGCTGTTACCCTTGAGTAACTTCGCGCGTCCGGGGACGATGGTCCCGACGCGCGCCCCGCCCGCCGGGCGCCCGGACACCGCCGTCCCAGGAGGATCGATGACGACCTCGTCCCCACCCGCCGCACGCCGCGTCGTCTTCGTCGACGGCGTCCGCACCCCCTTCGGCCGCGCCCGCAAGGACGGCCTGTACGCGCACACCCGCGCCGACGACCTCGCGGTGAGGACCGTCCGCGAGCTGCTGCGCCGGCACCCGCAGCTGCCGCCCGAGCGCGTGGACGACGTCGCGCTCGCCGCGACCACGCAGCAGGGCGACCAGGGCCTCACGCTCGGCCGCACGGTCGCGATGCTGGCGGGCCTGCCGCCGACCGTCCCCGGGTTCGCGATCGACCGCATGTGCGCGGGTGCGATGACGGCCGTGACCACGACCGCGGCGGCCATCGGCTACGGCGCGCAGGACGTCACCATCGCCGGCGGCGTCGAGCACATGGGCCGCCACCCGATGGGCTTCGACGCCGACCCGAACCCCCGCTTCATGGCCGAGCGGCTCGTCGCCGCCGACGCCCTCAACATGGGCGTGACCGCCGAGAACCTGCACGACCGGTTCCCCGCGCTGACGCGCGAGCGCGCCGACGCGTACGGGGTCGCGAGCCAGGAGAAGTTCGCGAAGGCGCTCGCCGCCGGGCAGATCGAGCCCGACCTCGTCCCGGTCGCGCTGCGCGACCCCGAGCGCGGGTGGGGCCTGGCCACCGCCGACGAGCCGCCGCGCCCCGGCACCACGGTCGAGGCGATCGCGGGGCTGCCGACACCGTTCCGCCCCGGCGGGCGCGTCACGGCGGGCACGTCGGCCCCGCTCACCGACGGCGCCGCCTCGTGCCTGCTCGCGGCCGAGGACGTGGCCGAGGAGCTGGGCCTGCCGGTCCGCATGCGCATGGTCTCGTTCGCGTACGCCGGCGTGGAGCCCGAGGTGATGGGCCTGGGGCCGGTCCCCTCCACCGAGAAGGCGCTCGCCCGGGCGGGCCTGACGATCGACGACATCGGCCTCATCGAGATCAACGAGGCGTTCGCGGTGCAGGTGCTGTCGTTCCTCGACGCCTTCGGCATCGCCGACGACGACCCGCGCGTGAACCCGTACGGCGGCGCGATCGCCGTCGGGCACCCGCTCGCGTCGTCCGGCGTGCGGCTGATGACGCAGCTCGCGCGGCAGTTCGAGGAGCGCCCCGAGGTCCGGTACGGCCTGACGACGATGTGCGTCGGCCTCGGCCAGGGCGGCACGGTCGTCTGGGAGAACCCCCACTTCACGGAGGACGCGCGATGAGCACGAGCACCCCCCGCCCCGAGCGTGTCACGCACGCGCACGCCCGCGACGTCCGCCTGCCCGGCGGGCTCGGCACGCTGGTCCTCGTCACCGTCGACAACGGGCTGGACCACACGAAGCCGACGACGTTCGGCCCGCAGGGCATCGCCGAGCTCACGGCGACGCTCACGGCCGTGCGCGAGCGCGTGGCCGCCGGTGAGGTCGCCGCCGTCGCCGTCACGGGCAAGCCGTACTACCTCGCCGCCGGGGCGGACCTCACCCAGGTCGCGTCCGTGACGAGCCGCGAGCAGGCGCTCGAGCTCGGTCGCGGCGGGCACGCGGCGTACCGCCTGCTGAACGACATGGGCGTGCCGACGTTCGCGTTCGTCAACGGCGCGGCGCTGGGCGGCGGGCTCGAGCTCGCGCTGGCGTGCGACTACCGCACGGCCGCGGCCGACGTGCGGGCCCTCGCGCTGCCGGAGACGGGGCTGGGCCTCGTGCCCGGCTGGGGCGGCGCGTACCGCGTGCCGCGGCTCGTCGGCATCGAGAAGGCGCTCGAGGTCGTGCTGACCCGCCCGGCGGCCAACAAGCCGTACACCGCGGCGCAGGCGGCGCAGATCGGGCTCGTGGACGTCGTGCTCGACCCGGCCGACTTCCTCGAGGAGTCGGTGCGGTGGGCGGCTCGGGTCCTCGACGGCTCCGTCGTCGTCGAGCGGCGTCCCCTGGACGACGCGGCGACGTGGCAGGCGGTCGTGGCGGCGGCACGCGAGCGGCTCGACGCGACGGTCCACCGGTCGCGCCCGGCCCCGTACCGCGCGCTCGACCTGATGGCCGCCGCGCGCGACACCGACGTCGAGACGGCCTACGCGGCCGAGGACGAGGCGCTGGCCGACCTCATCATGAGCGACGAGATGCGCGCGAGCGTCTACGCGTTCGGTCTCGTGCAGGGCGGCAAGCGGCCCGAGGGCGCTCCGGACCCGTCGCTCGCGCAGCCCGTCACGCGCGTCGGCGTGGTCGGCGCGGGGCTCATGGCGTCGCAGATCGCGCTGCTGTTCGCGCAGCGCCTCGGCGTGCCCGTCGTGATGCGCGACCTCGACCAGGCGCGCGTCGACCACGGGTTGGCGGCCGTGCGCCAGCAGGTCGAGCGGCTCGTCTCGACCGGCCGGATGACCCCCGACGCGGGTGCGCGCATCACGGCCTCCGTCACCGGCTCCACGGACCTGTCCGTCTTCGCCGGCTGCGACCTCGTCATCGAGGCCGTCACCGAGGTGCTCGACCTCAAGAAGCGCGTGTTCGCGGAGCTCGAGCAGGTCGTCGGGCCGCAGACGGTCCTGGCGACGAACACCTCGGCGCTGTCGGTCACCCGCATGGCGGCGGACCTGCAGCACCCGGAGCGCGTCGTCGGCCTGCACTTCTTCAACCCCGTGGCCGCGATGCCGCTGGTCGAGGTCGTGCGCGCGGAGCGCACGTCCGACGCCGCCCTCGCGACGGGCTTCGCCGTGGCGCAGAAGCTGCGCAAGACGGCCGTGCTCGTGGCCGACCGGCCCGGGTTCGTCGTGAACCGGCTGCTCGTCCTGCTGCTCGGCAAGATCGTCGAGGCCGTGGAGAACGGCACGCCCGTCGAGGTCGCGGACCGCGCGCTCGACCCGCTGGGCCTGCCCATGCCGCCGTTCGAGCTGTTCGACCTCGTCGGCCCGGCCGTGGGTCTGCACGTGCTGACGTCGTTGCGGGAGGACCTCGGCGACCGGTTCCCGCGCTCCCCCGGGCTCGAGAAGCTCGTGGCGGAGGGCACGACGGTCGTCCGGCCGGCACCCGCCAAGGGGCTGCCGAAGCGCGTCGACCCCGCGGTCCAGGCTGTCTTCGACTCCGCGCGCGAGACGCCCGCAGCCGGCGCCGCCCTCGACGAGGCGGGCGTGCTCGACGCCGTCCTCACGGCCCTGACGGTGGAGATCGGGCACATGCTCGACGAGGGCGTCGTCGCCACGCCGCAGCAGGTCGACCTGTGCATGATCCTCGGCGCGGGCTGGGGCTTCCACCTCGGCGGTATCACGCCGTACCTCGACCGCACGGGGTACAGCGAGCGCGTCCTCGGGCGGCGCCTGCTGCCCGACGGCGTCGCGAACGTCCCGGGTCGCTGAGCGCGGTCCGCACCTCGACGGGTGCCCGCCGGCCGTGAGCCGGCGGGCACCCGTCCGGCGTCCGCCCCCTCGGCGTGCTCGCTTGCCCGGGGTGACGGCGCTGCGCCAGGGTGACGGCGTGCTCACCACGTTGCCACCCCTGACCTTCGCCGACGCCCTCGACCGCGCAGCGGTCACCGACTCCGCCCGCGTGGTCGCGGACCTCGTCGCGCGGCCGGAGGTCGTGGCGGCGTGGGGCACCGAGTCCTCGTGCGCGGGCATGAGCGTCGGCGCGCTCGCGTACCACCTCACGCTGCAGCCGCTGCGGACGGTCGAGGTGCTCACCGCACCCGCCCCCGCCGCGGGGCACGCGCCGGCCGTCACCCTGGACGAGCACTTCGCGCAGGCCGCGTGGATCCAGGAGGACCTCGACGGCCCCTCCAACGTCGCCGTGCGCACCCGCTCGCGCGACGCCGCGGCCGACGGACCCGAGGCGGTCCGGGCCGGCCTGGACGCCACGCGGGCACGGCTCGACGCGGCGCTGGCCGGCGCGGGGCCCGCCGTGCTCGTCCCGTGGACGGGCGCCGTGATGGCGACCGACGACTTCCTCGTCACGCGCCTGCTCGAGATGGTCGTGCACGCCGACGACCTCGCCTCGAGCGTCGGGCTCCCGACGCCGGACCTCCCGGCCGGCGCGGTCGTGCCGGTGCTGCGCACGCTCACCGACCTCGCGGTCCGCCGCCACGGGCAGGCGGCGCTGGTGCGCACGCTGACCCGTCCCCAGCGCGCACCGGAGACGGTCGCGGCGTTCTGAGGCCGGGCGGCGGCCGGTCAGAACGTCGTCAGCCCTCGCGCGCGGAAGACGTCGCGCACCGCCTCCGTCGCCGCGCGCGTCGGCGGCTCGACGTCGCCGAGCTCGTACCGCATGCCCAGCTCGACCCACTTGTCTCGGCCCATCTGGTGGAACGGCAGCACCTCGACGCGCTCCACGGCGGGTCCGAACGACACGACGTGGTCGGCCACGGCGGCGACGTTCTCCGGGGCGTCGGTGAGCCCCGGGACGAGCACGAACCGGATCCACATCCGCGTGCCGCGCACGCCGAGACGGCGGCCGAAGTCCAGGGTCGGCTGCAGCTCGCGGCCGGTCGCGCGGCGGTAGGTCTCGGGCAGGCCCGACTTCACGTCCAGCAGGACGAGGTCGACGTCGTCGAGCATCGCGTCGGTGGCGTGCGCGCCCAGGAAGCCGGAGGTGTCGATCGCCACCGGCACGCCCATCGCCGCGGCACCGCGGACGAGGCGGCGCACGAACGCGGGCTGCATGAGCGGCTCGCCGCCGCTGATCGTCAGGCCGCCGCGGGTCGCGCGGAACACACCGCGGTAGCGGGCGACCTTGGCCAGGACCTCGTCCGCCGCGACGTCGGTGCCACGGCGCATCTCCATCGTGTCGGGGTTGTGGCAGTAGAGGCACCGCAGCGGGCAGCCGGACAGGAACACGGTCAGGCGCGTGCCCGGACCGTCCACCGCCGTGACGAGCTCCCACGAGTGCACCGAGCCCAGCCGGCCCTCGCGGACCGCGGCCAGCCGCTCGGCCCGCTCCGCCTCGGTCGTCTCGAGGCCCGCCGTGCCGTTCCCGTGCGCGCGGGTGTGCGACCCGGCGACCAGCGGCGTGCCGAGCGCGACGACCGGGGCGCCGGTCTGCTCGGTGGTGGTCGTGGTCACGGGGACCTCCGGGGGTCGGCGGTGCGGGAGCGGTACGCGGGCCCCGGCCCGGTGCCAGCGGACCGGGCCGGGGCCGCGGGGCGGGTCAGACCCCGCCGTGGAAGGTCCGCGACAGCACGTCGAGCTGCTGCTCGCGCGTGAGGCGGACGAAGTTCACGGCGTAGCCGGACACGCGGATCGTCAGCTGCGGGTAGTTCTCCGGGTGCTCCATGGCGTCCAGGAGCGTCTCGCGGTTCAGCACGTTGACGTTCATGTGGTAGCCGGAGGAGAGCACGTACGCGTCGAGCAGGCCCACGAGGTTCGTCACCTGCTCGTCCTTCGTCCGGCCCAGCCCGGACGGCACGATCGACGACGTCAGGGAGATCCCGTCCTGCGCCTCCGAGTACGGCAGCTTCGCGACCGACAGCGCCGAGGCGAGCATGCCGTGGGTGTCGCGCCCGTTCATCGGGTTCGCGCCCGGCGCGAACGGCTCGCCGGCCTTGCGCCCGTCCGGCGTGGAGCCGGTCGCCTTGCCGTACACGACGTTCGACGTGATCGTCAGCACCGACTGCGTGTGCAGCGCGTTCCGGTACGTCGGCAGCGCGCGGATCTTCTCCATGAAGCGCCGGACGACCCACACCGCGATGTCGTCGGCGCGGTCGTCGTCGTTGCCGTAGGTCGGGAAGTCGCCCTCGACGGCGTACTCCGTCACCAGCCCGTCGGCCGTGCGCAGCGCGCGGACCTTCGCGTGCTTGATCGCCGACAGCGCGTCGGCGACGACCGAGAGACCGGCGATGCCGCACGCGAGGGTCCGCAGGACCGTCCGGTCGTGCAGCGCCATCTCGATGCGCTCGTACGCGTACTTGTCGTGCATGTAGTGCACGCAGTTGAGCGCGTCGACGTACGTCTCGGCGAGCCAGTCCATGGTGCGGTCGAACTTCGCCAGCACGTCGTCGTAGTCGAGCACCTCCCCCTCGACCGGGGCGGCGACCGGCGCGACCTGCTTGCCGGTGACCTCGTCACGGCCGCCGTTGATCGCGTACAGCAGCGCCTTCGCCAGGTTCACGCGGGCGCCGAAGAACTGCATCTGCTTGCCCACGCGCATCGGGGAGACGCAGCACGCGATCGCGGCGTCGTCGCCCCACGAGGCGCGGATGAGCTCGTCGGACTCGTACTGCACCGCCGAGGTGTCGATGGACACCTGCGCGCAGAACCGCTTGAAGCCCTCGGGCAGCCGCTCGCTCCAGAACACCGTCATGTTCGGCTCGGGCGCCGGGCCCAGGTTGTACAGGGTCTGCAGGTAGCGGAAGGACGTCCTGGTGACGAGCGGGCGCCCGTCCTCGCCGATGCCACCGATCGACTCGGTGACCCACGTCGGGTCGCCCGAGAACAGCTGGTCGTACTCCGGCGTGCGCAGGAAGCGCACGATCCGCAGCTTGATGACGAAGTCGTCGACGAGCTCCTGCGCCTGCTCCTCGGTGATGAGGCCGGCGTCGAGGTCGCGCTGCAGGTACACGTCGAGGAACGTCGACGTGCGCCCCAGGGACATCGCGGCGCCGTTCTGCTCCTTCACCGCCGCCAGGTACGCGAAGTACAGCCACTGCACGGCCTCGCGGGCGGTCGTCGCCGGCGCGGAGACGTCGTAGCCGTAGGACGCGGCCATCTGCTTGAGCTCGCCGAGCGCGCGGATCTGCTCCGCGAGCTCCTCGCGGTCCCGGATGACGTCCTCGACCGAGCGCTCCATGTCGAGCGACGCCTTCTCGAGCTTCTTCGCCGCGATGAGCGCGTCGACCCCGTACAGCGCGACCCGGCGGTAGTCGCCGATGATGCGGCCGCGACCGTAGGCGTCGGGCAGGCCCGTGATGATGTGCGAGCTGCGGGCGGCGCGCACGTTCGGCGGGTAGACGTCGAAGACCCCGTCGTTGTGGGTCTTGCGGTACTTCGTGAAGATGTCGACGATCTCCTGCGGCGCCTCGTAGCCGTAGGTCTGCAGGGACGTCTGCACCATGCGCCAGCCGCCGTTCGGCATGATCGCGCGCTTGAGCGGCGCGTCGGTCTGCAGGCCGACGACGAGCTCGTTCGCCTCGTCGATGTAGCCCGGCGCGTGGGACGTGATCGTCGACGGCGTCGTCGGGTCGACGTCGTGGACGCCCTTCTCGCGCTCGGCGGGGAACATCGCGCTGAGCTTGTCCCAGATCCCCGTCGTGCGGGCGGTCGGGCCGGCGAGGAAGCTCGCGTCGCCCGTGTAGGGCGTGTAGTTGCGCTGGATGAAGTCGCGGACGTCGACCGTGTCGGTCCACGGCCCGGTCACGAAGCCGTGCCACGCCGCCGGTACGGCGGTCTCGCTGACGGGCTCCACGGTGAGGGACATCTGACGCTCCTGAGGTCGTCCGGGGTCGATACCTCGACGCTAGGAGCGCAGTGATGGGATGTCTCAGGACCTCCGTCCCGCCGGTCCCCGGAGGGTCCGCGGGCACGGCGTGACGTGCCGCACAGCTGCGCGCGACGGCCGGCGGGCGTGCGCCGGCCGTCCGCTCAGCCCCGCGCCTCCAGCGCCGCGAGCACGTCCGCGGCGACGTCGTGCGGCCGCAGGCGCAGCGCGTCCACGAGCTCGTCGCGCAGGGCGTGGTCGAGGAACGCGGCGGGGATGCCGACGGCCTGGACGGGCGTCACGAGGTTCGCCTCGCGCACGCGCTGCCCGACCAGCGAGCCGACGCCGCCGTCGACGAGACCGTCCTCCAGCGTGACCACGTGGTCGTGCTCGCCCGCGAGCTTGACGAGCGCCTCGGGCACGGGCAGCACCCAGCGCGGGTCGACGACCGTGACGTCCAGCCCGTGCCCGGCGAGGATGTCGGCGGTCGCGAGCGCGGTCGTCGCCATCGGCCCGACGCCGACGACGAGGACGCGCCGCCCCTCGCCCGCGTGGCGCGCCAGCACGTCGACCCCGTCGACCTCGTCGACCGCCGGGACGGTGTCCCCCATCGCGCCCTTCGGGTACCGCACCACCGTGGGCGCGTCGTCGACGTCGACCGCGGTGCGCAGCGCCGCCCGCAGCGTCGGCTCGTCCCGGGGGGCCGCGAGCCGCAGGCCGGGCACGACCGAGAGCATCGCCATGTCCCACATGCCGTTGTGGCTCGCGCCGTCGTCGCCGGTGATCCCGGCCCGGTCGAGCACGAACGTCACGCCCGCGCGGTGCAGCGCGACGTCCATGAGGACCTGGTCGAACGCGCGGTTCAGGAACGTCGCGTACACGGCCACGACCGGGTGCAGGCCGGCGAACGCCATGCCCGCCGCGGACGTCGCCGCGTGCTGCTCCGCGATGCCGACGTCGAAGACCCGGTCCGGGAACTCGTCGGCGAACGGCGCGAGCCCGACCGGCTGCAGCATCGCCGCCGTGATCGCCACGACGTCCGGCCGGCGCCGGCCGATCCGCACGATCTCGTCGGCGAACACGCTGGTCCAGCCGAACCGCGACGGGGCGAGCGGCAGCCCCGTCTCGGGGTGGATCTGCCCGACCGCGTGGAACCGGTCGGCGACGTCCTGCTCCGCGGGCGTGTACCCGCGCCCCTTCTCCGTGATGACGTGCACGATCACCGGGCCGCCGAACGCACGGGCGCGGCGCAGCGCCGTCTCCACCGCCGCCTCGTCGTGCCCGTCGACCGGGCCGATGTACTTCAGCCCGAGGTCCTCGAACATGCCCTGCGGCGCGACGACGTCCTTGATGCCCTTCTTCAGCCCGTGCAGGGCCTCGTACGCGAGGCGTCCCGGCGGGCCCGAGCGGCGCAGCGTCGACTTGCCCCAGGACAGCACCGACTCGTACCCGCGGGTCGTGCGCAGCGCGTCGAGGTGCTGCGCGAGCCCGCCGATGGTCGGCGCGTACGAGCGCCCGTTGTCGTTGACGACGACGACGAGCCGCCGGTCCGCGTCCGCCGCGATGTTGTTCAGGGCCTCCCAGGCCATGCCGCCCGTGAGCGCGCCGTCGCCGATGACGGCGACCGTGTGGCGGTCGACCTCGCCGCGCAGCTGGCGCGCCTTCGCGATCCCGTCGGCCCAGGACAGGGCCGTCGAGGCGTGGGAGTTCTCCACGACGTCGTGCTCCGACTCGGCCCGGCTCGGGTAGCCCGAGAGGCCGCCGCGGCGGCGCAGGCGCGAGAAGTCCCGCCGCCCGGTCAGCAGCTTGTGCACGTACGCCTGGTGGCCCGTGTCGAAGACGAGGGTGTCCCGCGGCGACTCGAAGACGCGGTGCAGAGCGATCGTCAGCTCGACGACGCCCAGGTTGGGACCGAGGTGCCCGCCCGTCCGCGAGACCTGGGCGACCAGGAAGTCGCGGATCTCGGCGGCGAGCCGGTCCAGGTCCTGCGCCGGCAGCGCGCGCACGTCCTGCGGCGACGTGATGCGGTCCAGCAGTCCCACGAGGTCTCCTCCCGGTGCGGCGACCCTGCCGCGGGGGCGACGGGACGTCCTCAGTGACGGACCAGTCTAGGCGGCGCGGACGAGGTGGACGTGCGGGCGCCGCCCGCGCTCAGGGCCGGCTCAGCCGGTGCCCGCGATCCCCGGTCGCGGCGGCACCGGGGACCGACGACGTCGCCGCCGACGGCGCACGAGGGCCACGAACGCCCACACGAGCAGCCCGAGCACGACGACCACCAGCACCGGCACGAACACCGCCACGAGGCTCAGCCCGACCGACGTGACGTCCTCGACCACCGACGCCACCGGTCCCCCGGTGCCGCCGGTCGTCGCGTTGACCACCGGCCGCACCGCGGCCTTGCCGCCGTGCACGAGCAGGGCCACGAGCACCCCGCCGACGATCGGGACCCACGGGTGCTCGCTCATCCACGTCGAGCCCTCGAGGTCCTCGGCGGCCGTCGTGGCCGCCGCGACGACACCGCCGGTCGCGGGGCGGATCACCGTCTGCACGGCGTCGTTGAGCGTGTCGACCAGGGGCACCTTGTCCAGCACGACGTCGGTCAGCAGCAGCACGGCGCCGACGCCGATGGCCCACCAGCTCTCCATCCACGTCAGCGCGGACGGGAGCACGACGACGTCCGTCAGGCGGGCCAGCAGCGCCACGACGAGGAACGGCACGTAGGCGTTGAGGCCCGCGGCGGCCGACAGGCCGATCCCGGTGAGCGCCACGAGCATGCGGCGACCCTACCGGCCGCGCCCGCCGCGGGCCCGGACCTCGTCAGGCGGTCAGCAGCCCGCCGCAGGCCCCCTGCTCGGCGACGTCCCCGTCGCGCACGTCCCACCGGTCGTCGCCGAGCGGCAGGCCGCGCACCTCGACCGGCCCCCACGCGGCGGGCAGCGCGGGGTCCGCGGTGCGCCGTCCGTGCGGCACGCACGGGTCCAGGCGCAGCAGCGCGGTCAGCAGGCCGAGCGGGCTCGCGGCGGCCCAGGCCTGCGGCGAGCACGACGTCGGGTACGGCACCGGGACCGGGACGTCACCGCGGTCGAACCCGCAGAACAGCTCCGGCAGCCGTCCCCCGAACGCGGCGGCCGCGTCGAGCAGGCCCTCGGCGAGCCGGTGCGCGTGGTCCGTCAGGCCGGCGCGCACGAGACCCGCGAGGACGAGCGCGTTGTCGTGCGGCCACACCGACCCGTTGTGGTAGCTCACCGGGTTGTACCGCCCCGCCGTGGTCGCCAGCGTGCGCACGCCCCAGCCGGTGAACAGGGCCGGGCCGAGCAGGTGCTCCGCGACCTGGGCCGCCCGGTCGCCCGTGGCCAGCCCGGTCCACAGGCAGTGCCCCTGGTTGGAGGCGAGCGCGTCGACCCGCTCCTTGCGACCGTCGAGCGCGAGCGCGTAGTACCCGCGGTCCGGCAGCCAGAACGCCTCGTCCACCGCGTCCCGCAGCCGCTCGGCCTTCCGCTCCCAGGCGCGGGCACCCGACTCGTCGCCGAGCACCGACGCCAGGTGCGCCCGCGCCCGGTAGGCGCCGTGCACGTAGGCCTGCACCTCGACCAGCGCGACCGGACCCGTCGCCGGCCGGCCGTCGGCGAACGAGATCGCGTCGTGCGAGTCCTTCCAGCCCTGGTGCAGCAGGCCGCGGTCGGTCGAGCGCTGGTACTCCACGAAGCCGTCGCCGTCGCGGTCCCCGTACCGCTCGACCCACTCCAGCGCGGCGTCGGCGGCCGGCAGCAGCGCGCGGACGTCCTCGAGCGGCACGCCCCAGCGGGCCGCCAGGTCGAGCACGACGACGAACAGCGGCGTCGCGTCCACCGAGCCGTAGTAGACCGCGCTGCCGCCGAGCGCGCGCTGCTCGTCCCCGCGGCGCACCTCGTGCAGGATGCGCCCCGGCTCCTCCTCGCTCAGCGGGTCGAGGCGCCGGCCCTGGTGGGCGGCGAGCGTCTGCAGGGTGCCGACGGCGAGGTCGGGGTCGAACGGCAGCGCGAGCGCGCTCGTGAGCAGGGAGTCGCGCCCGAACAGCGCCATGAACCACGGCGCACCGGCCGCGACGACGTCGGCCCCGGGCAGGACGGGGTCGGAGATCCGCAGCGCGCCGAGGTCGAGCAGCGACCGGCGCACCGCCTCGCGCAGGCGCGGGTCGGCGCAGCGCACCTCCGGCCGCGCGCGCCGCCAGTCCCGCATGCGGCGCGAGGGGGTCGACTGCTCGACGGGACGGTCGATGGGGAACGAGGCGTCGACCTCGCCCTCGTCCGTGGAGGGCAGGACCTCGACGGTCGTCCGCCACGTGCCGTGCGGCGGGACGACGACGCGCCACCACAGCGCGCCCGGGTGCGCCTGGGCGCCGTGGCCGTGCACCCGCACGCCGCGGCGGCGCGAGCCGTGCCCCGCCTCGAGCGTCACGGCGTCCCCGTCGTGCCGGCGCCGCACCGCCCCGCGCCGCCCCGGCCGGCCGTCCTTGACGTCGAACAGGTCGGCGAAGTCGGCGTCGACGAGCAGCTGGACCGTCAGACCGGCCGGCTCCGTGCCGTGGTTCGTGACGAGCAGGTCCTCGCGCATCCCGTCCGCGACGAGCCGGCGCCGCTCGACGACGAGCGTGCCGTCGTCCTGGCCCGGACGCGCCGCCGCGCGGGTGAGGAAGCGCGCACCGAACGGCTCCCCGGGGACCACCGCGAGCGCCTGGACCGGCTCGTCGTCGACGAGCAGGCGCCACGACGAGACGATGCGCGTGTCCCGGTAGAACACCCCCTGCGGACGGTCCGGCTCGATGTCGCCGGCCCGGTCGCTCACGCAGAACGACGCCCCCTCGACGAGCGTGACCTCGTCGCGGGCGGGCACGGCCGCGTGCTGGTCGACGGCCGCGGTCGTCGCGGCCACGGGGACGACGCTCACGCGCCCACCTCCTGACCGAGGCCCGCGCGCGCCGCGGCGGCGCGCGCGGTGCGGTGGGGACGGGCGGCGGAGCGACCGCGGTGGCGCCGCGCGGTGCCCGTGCGGCCGTCGTCCGCCCGCGCGACCGCGGCGCGGTAGACGGCCTCGTAGCCCGCCGCCATGACCGGCAGGTCGAAGTGCTCGAAGGCGCGGCGTCGGCACGCGGCCGGGTCGAGGTCGTCGGCGGACAGCACGGCGGCGGGCAGGTGGGCCGGGTCGTCGAGCAGCACCCCGGTCTCGCCGTGCGTGACGACCTCCGGGACGGCGCCCCGGCGCAGCGCGACGACGGGCGTCCCGCACGCCATCGCCTCGATCATCACCATGCCGAAGGGCTCCTCCCAGCAGACGGGGAAGACCAGCGCGCGCGCACCGGCCAGCAGCTCGCGCTTGAGCGCGGCGTCCGCCTCCCCGACGTACTCGACGCCGGGTCCGAGGCGGGGCGCGATCCGGTCGTCGAAGAACGCCCGCTCCCCCGGCTCGTTCCGCTTGCCCGCGAGGACGATGCGACGGCCGGCCGCGCGCGCGGCGTCGATCGCCAGGTCCGGGCCCTTGTCCGGGTTGAACCGGCCCAGCCACAGCACGTAGTCGTCCTTGTCCTCCCGGTAGGGGAAGGACGCGACGTCGACCGCGTTGTGCACGCGGCCCACCCAGTGCAGGTCCGGGTTCAGGCGGCGCTGGGCGTCGGAGATCGCGACGAGGTCGACCGTCCGGCCGAGCCGGCGGTGGTAGTCCCCCTGCTCGCCGGTCACGGGGCCGTGCATCGTCACGACGGTCGGCACGGCGCGGCCGCGCGCGAGCAGCGGGCCCGCCAGGGTGTGGTCGTGGACGAGGTCGACGTCGAGGCCGTCGAGCGCCTCCGCCGCGGCGGCGGCGTGGATGACCTCGGGTGCGGGGGTGCCGAGCCGGTCCGACGGCGGCTCGGGGAAGACCTGGACGAAGCGCTGCGCGGCGGTGCGGTGCCGGCCGGCGCCGACGAGCGTGACGTCGTGCCCGCGGGCGACGAGCTGGTCGACGAGGTCGGCGACCACCGACTCGATGCCGCCGTAGCCGGCGGGCGGCAGCTCGAACCACGGCGGTGCGACCATCGCGACGCGCAGCGGTGCGGACGTGGGGACCTGCGGCGCGCTCGGCGCCGACGCGAGCTCCACGACAGTCATGGGGTGTCGTCCTCCTACGACGTGTCCGAGGGGCAGCTGACCACCTGCCCGGTCCTGGGGGCGCCGTGGGCGCCCGCACTTCTCTTAGCACTCTCGGGGCGCGAGTGCCAGCACGTCCCCCGTGGTCGCGACGGCGAGCAGGTAGCATGAGTCGGAAAGGGGATCCTCATGCGCTTCCTCCCGGGCCACACGCCCACCTCGGACCTCACCTACGGCGACGTTTTCCTCGTCCCGTCCCGCTCGGAGGTCACCTCCCGCTTCGACGTCGACCTCACGTCCGTCGACGGCACCGGGACGACGATCCCGCTCGTCGTCGCCAACATGACCGCCGTGGCCGGCCGCCGCATGGCCGAGACGATCGCCCGCCGGGGCGGCATCGCGGTCCTGCCGCAGGACACGCCCACCGACGTCGTCGCGACCGTCGTGGCGAGCGTCAAGGAGCGGCACCCGGTCGTCGAGACCGCGACCGTCGTCGACCCGCACGACACCGTCCACACGGCGCTCTCCCTCATCGCCAAGCGCGCGCACGGCGCGGCGGTCGTGGTGGACGCGGAGCGGCGCCCGGTCGGCGTCGTCACCGAGGCGGACTGCCGCGGCGTCGACCTGTTCACGCAGGTCGACCAGGTCATGACGCCGGACCCCACGACGATCGAGCTCTCGGTCGTCGAGGAGCACGGCACGCGCGGGCTCGAGGAGGCGTTCGAGCGGCTCCACCACGAGCGGCGCCGCTTCTCCCCCGTCGTGCGCGACGGCCGCCTCGTCGGCGTGCTCACGCGCGTCGGCGCGCTGCGCTCGTCCATCTACACCCCGGCGCTCGACGCCGAGGGGCGGCTGCGCATCGCCGCGGCGGTCGGCATCAACGGCGACGTCAAGGCCAAGGCGGCGGAGCTGCTCGAGGCCGGCATCGACACCCTCGTCGTCGACACGGCGCACGGCCACCAGCGCAAGATGCTCGACGCGCTGGCCGCGGTCCGCTCGGTCGACCCGCACGTGCCGGTGGTCGCCGGCAACGTCGTCACCGCGGCGGGCGTGCGCGACCTCGTCGAGGCCGGCGCCGACATCGTGAAGGTCGGCGTGGGTCCGGGCGCGATGTGCACGACGCGCATGATGACGGCGGTCGGCCGTCCGCAGTTCTCCGCGGTGCTCGAGTGCGCGGCGGAGGCGCGTCGGCTCGGCCGGCACGTCTGGGCCGACGGCGGCGTCCGGCACCCCCGCGACGTCGCGCTCGCGCTCGCCGCCGGTGCGTCCCAGGTGATGATCGGCTCCTGGTTCGCCGGGACGCACGAGTCCCCGGGCGACATGCACACCGACGGCCAGGGCCGCCTCTACAAGGAGAGCTTCGGCATGGCGTCCGCGCGGGCCGTCGCCGCGCGCACGCGCGGCGGGTCGGCGTTCGAGCGCGCCCGCAAGGCGCTGTACGAGGAGGGCATCTCGTCCTCGCGCATGTACCTCGACCCGCGCCGCCCCGGCGTGGAGGACCTCGTCGACCACATCACGGCGGGCGTGCGCTCGGCCGCGACGTACGTCGGCGCGACCACCCTCGAGGAGCTGCACGAGCGCGCCGTGGTGGGCATCCAGTCCGCCGCCGGCTACGACGAGGGTCGGCCGCTGCCGGACGGCTGGTGACGGGGCCGGGCGCCGCACCGCGTCCCGTCCTCGTGCTGACGCACGCGCCGCACGAGGGACCCGGGCTGATCGGCCGCGCGCTGGCCGCGACGCCGTGCACGGTCCGCACGGTGCTGCACCAGGCGGAGCCACGGCTGCCGGCGGTGCAGGACCTGGCGGGGCTCGTCGTCATGGGCGGGGCGATGGACGCGGACGACGTCGCCGGCCACCCGGGCCTGGCCGCGGAGCGGGCGCTGCTGCGTGCGGCGGTCGACGCCGACGTGCCGGTGCTCGGGGTGTGCCTCGGCGCGCAGCTGCTGGCCCTCGCGCTCGGGGCGGCCCTGCACCGGCGCACCGCGCGCGAGGTCGGGTTCGCACCGGTCGACGTCGTCGCGGACGACCCCGTGGTCGGGGCGCTCGGCGCGGTGGGCTCGTCCCCGACGGTGCTGCACTGGCACTCGGACGAGGTCGACCTGCCGCCGGGCGCGACGCTGCTCGCGTCGTCGGCCGTGACCGAGGTGCAGGCGTTCCGCGCGGGCAGCGCGGTCGGGCTGCAGTTCCACCCCGAGCTGGACGCCACGATGCTGGACCTCTGGCTGGCGACGCCCGACATGACGGCCGATCTCGACGAGGACGAGGTGGAGGCGATCCGGACCGGCGGCGAACGGCACCTGCCCGGTCTGGTCCCCGCCGCGGAGAAGGCGTTCGGCGCGTTCGCCGACCGGGTGCGGGCGCGCGCGTGACCGCGACCGGCCGCGACAGCACCGGTCCCGCCGCCGGGTCGTCGGGGCCGCGGGACGAGCTGCTCCGGATGGTCCGGACGGGCGTGCGGTGGCCCGGCGACCCGACCGGTCTGCGCATGGACCCCGCGCGCGTCCGGCGCGCCGCGGTGCTGGTGCTGTTCGGCGTCCTCGACTCCGTCCCCGCGCACGAGCACGGCCACGGGCACGTGCCGGACGACCTGGACGTGCTGCTGCAGCGCCGCGCGGCCACGCTCGGGCACCACCCCGGCCAGGTCGCGTTCCCCGGGGGCGGCATCGACCCGGGCGACGACGGCCCCACGGGCGCGGCCCTGCGGGAGGCGGTCGAGGAGACGGGCCTGGACCCGGACGGCGTCGACGTGCTCGGCGAGCTGGCGGAGATCCCGCTGCCCGTCAGCAGCAACGTCGTCACCCCGGTCGTGGCCTGGTGGACGCGACCGTCCCGCGTCGCCGCGGTGGACCACCGCGAGGCGGTCGACGTGTTCCGCGCACCCGTCGCGGACCTGCTCGACCCCGCGCGGCGCGCCGTCGTGGTCCACCCCGTCCCCCGCGGCCGCAGCCGGACGCCCGCGTTCGAGCTCGACGGCGGCGTGCTCGTGTGGGGGTTCACCGCCATCGTGCTCTCGGGGATCTTCGACGCGCTCGGCTGGACCCGGCCGTGGGACGACCGCCGTACCGTGACCCCGTGACCCCGCCGCCGACCCACCCGATGATCGAGCACGACGTCGACGCCGCCCTCGCGCGGGCGCTGCTGACGGAGCAGCACCCGGACCTCGCCGACCTGCCGCTGCACGGCCGCACGAACGGGTGGGACAACATCACCTGGCGCCTCGGCGCCGACCTGGCGCTGCGGTTCCCGGTCCGCGCGATGTCGTCGGCGCTCGTGGAGCGGGAGCAGACGTGGCTGCCGGTGCTGGCCCCGCACCTGCCCGTACCCGTGCCCACTCCGGTGCGTGCGGGGCACCCCGGCCCCCGCTACCCGTGGGCGTGGAGCGTCGTGCCGTGGCTGCCGGGCGAGGTCGTCGCCGCCACCGAGGTCGCGGCGCGGACCGCCTGGGCCACCGAGCTCGCGGACGCCCTCGCGGCGCTGCACGTCCCGGCACCGCCCGGTGCGCCGCCGAACCCCTACCGCGGCGTGCCGCTCGCCGAGCGCGACGCGGTCGTCGCCGACCGGCTCGGGAGCGACCTGCCGCACGGCACCGCCCTGCGCAGCGCGTGGACCGCGGGCCTCGCCGCACCGGCCTGGCGGGGCGCCGCCGTGTGGCTGCACGGCGACCCGCACCCCGGCAACCTCGTCAGCCGGGACGGCCACCTGGCCGGGCTGATCGACTTCGGCGACCTCACCGCGGGCGACCCCGCGTCCGACCTCGCGACGGCGTGGCTCACGTTCGACGCCGACGGGCGCGCGGCGTTCCGTGCGCGCACCACCGCCCTGCGCGGGTGGGACGACGCGACGTGGGTCCGTGCCCGCGCCTGGGCCGCGGCCCTGGTCCCCGTCCTGCTCGCCCACCCCGAGGAGTACCCGCTCATGGCCGCGGTCGGCCGGCACGCGGCGGTGCAGATCGCCTCGGACGGGCGCTGACAGGCGAGCCGGACGCGCGGTGGGCCTCAGCCCCAGACGTGCGCGACGACGCGCGCGTACGACCGGCGGACCATGGCCGCGAGCACGGCGAGGTCGACGGCGTCGAGCCGCTTGAGGTACAGGCACGACACGCTCGTCGTGTGCGGCCCGAGCCGGGCGAGGTCGTCCTCGAGGCCGTCGAGGCCGAGCGGGAAGTAGACGGTCGAGCTGGCCGTGCGGGGCGAGAAGCCGGCGGCCGCGGCGTCGCCCTCGCGTCCCGACGCGTACCGGTAGTGGTACCGGCCGAACCCCACGATCGAGCCGCCCCACATGCGGGCGGGCTGCCCCGTCGCACGCTCGTGCAGGGCGAGGAGCCTGCGCGCCTCCTCGCGGCGGCGGACGTCCTGCACCGAGGCGAGGAACGCCGCGACGTCGCCGTCGTCCTCGACCGTCCTGGGGGTGGCGTCGGCCATCACCCGATCATGGCACGGCCCGCCGGCGCCCGGGGGTCCGGGTGCCGGCGGGCCGTCCGCCGTGTGCTCGTCAGCCGACGAGCGAGCGCAGCACGTACTGCAGGATGCCGCCGTTGCGGTAGTAGTCCGCCTCGCCGGGGGTGTCGATGCGCACGACCGCGTCGAACTCGACGACCGAGCCGTCGGCCTTCGTCGCGGTGACCTTCACCGTGCGCGGCGTCGTGCCCTCGTTGAGCGCGGTGACGCCGGCGATGTCGAACGTCTCCGTGCCGTCCAGGCCGAGCGAGTCGGCCGTCTCGCCCTCGGGGAACTGCAGGGGCAGGACGCCCATCCCGATGAGGTTGGAGCGGTGGATGCGCTCGAACGACTCCGTGATGACGGCGCGCACGCCGAGCAGGCGCGTGCCCTTGGCCGCCCAGTCGCGGGACGAGCCGGAGCCGTACTCCTTGCCGCCGAGGACGACGAGCGGCACGCCCGCCTCCTGGTAGGCGACCGACGCGTCGTAGATCGTCGTCTGCTCGCCCGTGAGGTGGTTGACCGTGAAGCCGCCCTCGACGCCCGGCACCAGCTGGTTGCGCAGGCGGATGTTCGCGAACGTGCCGCGGATCATGACCTCGTGGTTCCCGCGGCGCGAGCCGTAGGAGTTGAAGTCGCGACGCTCGACGCCGTGCTCCGCGAGGTACTTCCCGGCCGGGGAGTCGGCCTTGATGGAGCCCGCGGGGCTGATGTGGTCGGTCGTCACCGAGTCGCCGAGCTTGGCGAGCACGCGCGCGCCGGTGATGTCCGTGACGGGCTCCGGCTGGGCGCCCATGCCCTCGAAGTACGGGGGCTTGCGGACGTAGGTCGACTCCGCGTCCCAGGCGAACGTGTCGCCCTCGGGCGTCGGCAGCGAGCGCCACCGCTCGTCGCCCGCGAACACGTCGGCGTAGTCCGACTCGAACATCTGGCGGTCGATCGACGCGTCGATCGTCGCCTGCACCTGCTCCGGGGAGGGCCAGATGTCCTCGAGGAACACCGGCTCGCCGGCCTCGGTGTGGCCGAGGGGCTCGTTCGCGAAGTCGAAGTCCATCGTCCCGGCCAGCGCGTACGCGATGACGAGCGGGGGCGACGCGAGGTAGTTCATCTTCACGTCGGGGTTGATGCGCCCCTCGAAGTTGCGGTTGCCCGAGAGCACCGAGACGACCGAGAGGTCGTGCTCGTTCACCGCGGCGGAGATCTCGTCCGACAGCGGGCCCGAGTTGCCGATGCACGTCGCGCAGCCGTAGCCCACCAGGTGGAAGCCGAGCTTCTCGAGGGCCGGCCACAGGCCCGCCTTCTCGTAGTAGTTCGTCACGACCTGCGAGCCCGGCGCCATCGACGTCTTGACCCACGGCTTGGCCGTGAGGCCCTTCTCGACGGCGTTCCGGGCGAGCAGCGCGGCCGCGAGCATGACCGACGGGTTCGACGTGTTGGTGCAGCTCGTGATCGACGCGATGACCACGTGGCCGTGGTCGAGCTCGGTCTGCGTGCCGTCCGCGAGCGTGACGGGGACGCGCTTGTGCGGACGACGCGCGGCGTCGCCGCCCTCGACGCGCGCCGGCTTGTCCGAGCCGTCCGCGTGCTCGCCCGCGGCGATCGGGTCGGACGCGGGGAAGGTCTCGACGACCGACTCGTCCAGGCCCGTGAAGGAGGCGGCCTCGTGCGGGTCGACGTAGTCGAGGATCGACGTCGCGAACGACTCCTTCGCCGCCGACAGCTCGATGCGGTCCTGCGGACGCTTCGGGCCGGCGATCGACGGGACGACCGTCGACAGGTCGAGCTCGAGGTACTCGGAGAACACGGGCTCGACGTAGCCGGCCGCGCTCGGGTCGTGCCAGAGGCCCTGCTCCTTGGCGTACGCCTCGACGAGCGCGAGCTGCTGCTCGGACCGGCCGGTCAGGCGCAGGTAGTCCATGGTCACGCCGTCGATCGGGAAGATCGCCGCCGTGGAGCCGAACTCGGGGCTCATGTTGCCGATGGTGGCCCGGTTGGCGAGCGGCACGGACGCGACGCCCTCGCCGTAGAACTCGACGAACTTCCCGACCACGCCGTGCTGACGCAGCATCTGGGTGATGGTCAGGACGACGTCCGTGGCCGTCACGCCGGCCGGGATCGAGCCCGTGAGCTTGAAGCCGACGACGCGCGGGATGAGCATCGACACCGGCTGGCCGAGCATGGCCGCCTCGGCCTCGATGCCGCCGACGCCCCAGCCGAGCACGCCGAGGCCGTTGACCATCGTCGTGTGCGAGTCGGTGCCGACGCACGTGTCGGGGTACGCGCGGCCGTCGCGGACCATGACGCCACGGGCGAGGTACTCGATGTTGACCTGGTGCACGATGCCGGTGCCCGGCGGGACGACCTTGAAGTCGTCGAACGCGGTCTGGCCCCAGCGCAGGAACTGGTAGCGCTCACGGTTGCGCTCGTACTCGAGCTCGACGTTGCGCTCGAACGCGTCGCGGCGGCCAGCCACGTCGATCTGCACCGAGTGGTCGATGACGAGCTCGGCCGGGGCGAGCGGGTTGATGCGGGACGGGTCGCCGCCGAGGTCCGCGACCGCCTCGCGCATCGTCGCGAGGTCGACGACGCACGGCACGCCCGTGAAGTCCTGCATGATCACGCGCGCCGGCGTGAACTGGATCTCGGTGTCGGGCTGCGCCTGCGGGTCCCACCCGGCGAGCGCGCGGACGTGGTCCGCGGTGATGTTCGCGCCGTCCTCCGTGCGCAGGAGGTTCTCGGCGAGGATCTTCAGGCTGTACGGCAGCCGCTCCACACCGGGGACCGCGGAGAGTCGGAAGATCTCGTACGAGTCGTCACCGACCTCGAGCGTTCCCTTCGATCCGAAGCTGTCGACGCTGCTCACGTGGGCTCCTTCGCTGGCGAGTGGCCGGGCGACGTCTGGGGGGCCCGGCGGGGGCGGCCGCGGCCCAGCCTAGGACCGGCGCGCGCGACCTCGTGACGCGCGGTCGCTGCCACCGGCAGCGGCGCCCGTCGTAGATATCTTGATGTCGAGATACACCCTACCCGCTCAGCGGGGGCCGGTGCACGCACGACGCGCCCGGCACGGGACGAGGGGCGGCCCGGCCCGCGGGCCACCCCTCCGGTGGTCGCGCACCGGCGCGACGCCCCTCAGCGCGTCTGCGCACCGCGGGCGGCGCGCGCCGCCTCGGCGGCCTTGCGCTCGGCCTCGACCGCGCGCTCGTGCGCCCGGTGGTCGTAGTCGGGCGTGCCCTGCTTGTCCAGCTCGCGCCTCGCGATGCGGCTGGCCTCGGCGAGCCGGCGCTGGGCGTCCTGCGACTCGGTCACGATCCCACCTCCCGTCGTGCGCGGCCCGACCCGTCCGCGGGCCGTCAGGCCCACGGTAGGCGTGCCGCCGCACCGGCGCGCGGCGTCCGCTCAGCGGCGGAGGACCGCGACCGTCTCGAGGTGGTGCGTGTGCGGGAACAGGTCGAACCCCGTGATCTCCAGGCCGGTCCAGCCGTGCTCCCCGAGCAGCGCGACGTCCCGCGCGAGCGCCGCCGGGTCGCAGGCCACGTAGACGACGCGCTCGGGGCGCAGCGCGGCCAGGGCGTCCACGACGCGGCGTCCGGCGCCCGTCCGCGGCGGGTCGAGGACGACGACGTCGGCGTGCGCGGCGACGGGCGGTCCGCCCCGGCCGCGCAGCGCGTCGGCGACGTCGCCCGCGTGCAGCTCGACCTGCGGCCGGTCGTGCGCGTTGCGGCGCGCGTCCCGCACCGCCCGCGCGTCCCCCTCGACGCTGACGACGCGGCCGTCCGCTCCGACCGCGTCCGCGAGCGGGAGCGAGAACAGCCCGGCCCCCGCGTACAGGTCGAGCACGGTCGCGCCCGCGACGTCGCCCACGCCGCGCAGCACCTCCCGCACCAGGACCGCCGGGGCCTCGCGGTGCACCTGCCAGAAGCCGGCGCCCGCCACGCGGTACTCGTGGCGGCGCCCGTCCACCTCCACGCTCTCGCGCACCGCCGTCCGCGCGTTCGGCCGCGGGTCCGGCCGTCCGCGCCCCCGGTCGAACGGCGTGCCGTCGACGAGCACGAGCGGGGGCGATCCGTCGGCGGGCGCCACCGCCTCGACGCGCGACCCCGCGGGCCACCGGCGCTCGAAGAGGCCGAGCGCGGCGACCTCGGGCGTGGCGAGCGGCATCGCGTCGAGCGGGACGACGTCGTGCGAGCGGTGCCGGTGCATGCCCGCCCGGCCGGCGCGGTCCGCGACGAGGTCGATGCGGGTGCGCCACCCGAGGCCGCCGCGCTCGTCGTCGCCCGGGGCGGCGAGCACCGGCGGCGCCAGGTCGAGCCGCGCGAGCCGGCGCAGCTGCTCGGCCAGCACGGCCTCCTTCCAGGCGCGCTGGGCCGGCAGCGCCACGTGGCCCAGCTCGCCTCCGCCGACGCCGCCCGGCCCCGCGGCGGGCCAGACGTGCGGGACGCGGTCGGGCGAGGCGTCGAGCACCTCGACCGCGTCCGCCCGCCAGAACTTCGCCGTCTCCCCCGCGTCGGTCAGCCGGGCGCGCACCCGCTCGCCCGGCAGCGTGTGCCGCACGAACACGACGCGTCCCTCGTGGCGGGCCACGCAGTGGCCGCCGTGGGCGACCGGCCCGACCTCCAGCTCGACGACGTCGCCGAGCGCCTCCGTGCTCTCAGATGACACGCTTCACCGGTCCTCGCACGGTCTCCTCCAGGCCCGTCTGGCCCTCGCTGGACGCCAGCTGCCACGGCACCGACGCGACGACGACGCCCGGGGTGAACAGCAGGCGGCTCTTGAGCCGCAGCGCGCTCTGGTTGTGCAGGAGCTGCTCCCACCAGTGCCCCACGACGTACTCCGGGATGTAGACGACCACGAGGTCGCGGGGGCTGTCGCGGCGGATCGAGCGCACGTACGTCAGCACGGGCCGCGTGATCTCGCGGAACGGCGAGTCGAGCACCTTGAGCGGCACGGGCAGGTCCGCCGCCTCCCACTGCGCACGCAGGGCGGCGACGTCCTCGGGGTCGACACCGACCGTCACGGCCTCGAGCACCTGCGGCCGCGACGCGCGGGCGTACGCCAGCGCCCGCATCGTCGGCCGGTGCAGGTGCGAGACCAGGACGACCGCGTGCACGCGGCTGGGCAGCGCGCGGGCCGCCTCCGCGTCGTCACCCAGCGCGAGCTCCGCGCGCACGTGCTGGTAGTGCCGGTGCACGCCCTGCATCGCGACGAACACCACCAGCATCGCGAGGATCGCGATCCACGCGCCGAGCAGGAACTTGGTGGCCAGGACGATGACGAGCACGGTCCCCGTCATGCCGAGACCGACGGTGTTGATGGCGCGCGAGCGGACCATCCGGGCGCGGGCCCGCGGCTCGACCTCGGTGCGCAGCGCACGCGTCCAGTGCCGCACCATGCCGAGCTGCGACAGCGTGAACGACACGAACACGCCCACGATGTACAGCTGGATCAGGCGCGTGACCTGCGCGTCGAAGGCCCAGATGAGCACGGCGGCGGCCGTGGCCAGCGTCACGATGCCGTTGGAGAACGCGAGCCGGTCCCCGCGTGTGTGCAGCTGACGCGGCAGGTACCCGTCGCGCGCGAGGATCGAGCCGAGCACGGGGAAGCCGTTGAACGCCGTGTTCGCCGCGAGGACCAGGATGAGCCCGGTGACGACCGCGACGAGCACGAACAGCACGTCGGCGCCGTCGAACACCGAGTGGGCGAGCTGGCTGATCACGGGGTCCTGGACGTAGTCCTCGCCCACGGGCACCCCGTCGCGCAGCAGCTGCTCCGCCGGCGACTCGGCGAACCGCACGCCCGTCGCCTGCGCGAGCAGCAGGATCGACATGATCATCGCGATCGAGATCGAGCCGAGCAGCAGGAGCGTCGTCGCGGCGTTGCGCGACTTCGGCTTGCGGAACGCGGGCACGCCGTTGCTGATCGCCTCGACGCCCGTCAGGGCCGCGCAGCCCGACGCGAACGCGCGCAGCACGAGGAACCCGCCGGCCAGGCCCATGAGCCCCTGGTCGAACCCGGCCTCGGCGGTCAGCTCGAGGCCCGCGCTCTCCGCCGGGGGCAGCGTGCCGGTGAAGTAGCGGAACGCCCCGACGACGGCGAGGGAGCCCATGGCGAACATGAACAGGTAGACGGGGACCGCGAACGCCGAGCCCGACTCCTTCACACCGCGCAGGTTCACGAGCGTGAGCACCACGACGAGCGCGACCGCGAACGCCGTCTCGTGCCCACGCAGCGCCGGGATGGCCGTGGCCGCGTACTGGGCGCCCGAGGAGATCGACACCGCGACCGTGAGCACGTAGTCCACGAGCAGCGCGCTCGCGACCGTCACGCCGGCCTTCGGCCCGAGGTTCACCGACGCGACCTCGTAGTCCCCGCCGCCCGACGGGTACGCGTGCACGTTCTGCCGGTACGAGGCGACCACCGTCACCATGACGAGCACGACGCCGAGGCCGACCCACGGCGAGATCGTCAGCGCGGCGAGCCCGGCGATCGAGAGGGTCAGGAGGATCTCGTCCGGTGCGTACGCGACGGACGACAGCGCGTCGGAGGCGAACACGGGCAGCGCGATGCGCTTGGGCAGGAGCGTGTGGCCGAGCCGGTCGCTGCGGACCGGGCGGCCGAGCAGCAGCCGCTTCGCGGCGTCAGCGAGGTCCGACACGGTCAGCGATCGTATGCCCCGCCGGGGTTCCGTACACGACCCGCGCCCCGAGGGGGTGCGCGGGGGCGGGCGGGTATACCGTGACCGGCTGTGCACTTCGTCATCATGGGCTGCGGCCGCGTGGGGGCCACCCTGGCGCAGTCCCTGGAGTCCCGCGGGCACTCCGTGGCCGTCATCGACCAGTTCCCCGACGCGTTCCGCCGCCTCGACGCGGACTTCACCGGCAACAAGGTGACCGGCCTCGGCTTCGACCGCGACACCCTGCGCACCGCCGGCATCGACGACGCGTACGCGTTCGCCGCCGTCTCCGACGGCGACAACTCCAACATCCTCGCCGCGCGCGTCGTGCGCGAGACGTTCGGGGTGCAGAACGTGGTCGCACGCATCTACGACCCGCACCGCGCGGAGATCTACCAGCGCCTCGGCATCCCCACCGTCGCCACGGTCCGGTGGACCGCGGACCAGGTGCTGCGCCGCATGCTGCCGATGGGCACCACCGACGAGTACCGGGACGCCTCGGGGCAGATCCAGCTCTCCCAGGTCGACGTGCACGCCGGGTGGGTGGGCCTGCCCGTGCGCGCGCTCGAGGACGCGTCCGGCGCCCGCGTCGCCTACCTCACCCGCTACGGCGACGGCGTGCTGCCGACCGCCGCGACCGTGCTCCAGGAGAACGACACCGTGCACATGCTGCTGCGCGCCGACGACGCGCCCGCCGTCGAGCGCGTGCTCACCGCTCCCCCGGCGGTGACGCCGTGAGGGTCGTCATCGCGGGCGCCGGCTCGGTCGGCCGGTCCATCGCCCGGGAGCTGCTCGCGGCCGGGCACGAGGTCACGCTGGTGGACCGACAGCCGTCCGCGATGCGGGTCGCCCAGGTCGCCGAGGCCGACTGGCTCCTCGCCGACGCGTGCGAGCTGCCCACGCTGCGCGAGGTCCGCGCCGACGAGTGCGACGTGATGGTGGCCGCGACCGGCGACGACAAGGCGAACCTCGTCATCTCGCTGCTCGCCAAGACCGAGTTCGGCGTCCCGCGCACGGTCGCGCGCGTGAACAACCCCAAGAACGAGTGGATGTTCGACGCCGCGTGGGGCGTGGACGTCGCGGTGTCGACGCCCCGGATCATGACGGCGATGGTCGAGGAGGCCGTCGCCGTCGGTGACCTCGTGCGCATCTTCACGTTCCACCAGTCCAAGGCGGACATCCTCGAGCTCACGCTGCCCGAGGACTCCCCGCTGGCCGGCGTCCGCGTGGGTCAGGTGGCCTGGCCGGCCGACACCGTGCTCGCGTGCATCGTGCGCGACGCGCGGCCCATCGCGCCGAGCGCGGACGACACGCTCGAGGGGCGCGACGAGCTGCTCTTCGTCACCGGTCGGGACGCGGACGAGGAGGCGCTGCAGCGTCTGCTGACCCGCGCACCAGCATCCAGCTGAGCCACAGCGCGAGCGCGGTCAGGGGCAGACCCATCGCGAGCTTCGCGGTACCCAGCCACGCCACCTCGCCGGCCCAGTACAGGGGCAGCTGCACGGCGAGGCGCAGACCGAACATCCCCACCCACGGCCACGTCGCGAGCGCGTAGCGGCGGCGCAGCACCGGGTCGCGCCGCCAGTCGACGACCGCCGACCACGGACCGCCGGTCAGCGGACCGTCGTTGCGGAACAGGCCCACCACGAGCCCGACGAGCGGCCACCCGACGAGGATCGTGACGAGCGTGCCCACGAGGTACCCGGCGTTCACGAGCAGCCCGTAGGCGAAGTAGTCGCCCGCGTCGCCCGTGCGCCAGGCCCACACGACGCCCACCGCGACCCCGATCACGCCGGAGAAGGCCTGCGTGAGCGGGGTGCGCTGCACGAGCCGGACCAGCACCGCGAGCACCGCGGCCCCGCCCGCCGCCACGAGCGCCGGCGTCAGCCGCTGCCCCGCGAGGAGGTAGACCACGACGAACAGCAGGCCGGGGGCGACCGCCTCGACCGCACCCCGCACGCCGCCGACCGCGTCGAGCGCGGAGAACTGCTCCGCGGTGATGGCGCGCATGCCGCGCGCGCCGCCGTCCTCCGGCGGTGTCACGCCGTCGACGGCGTCGAGCACGGGCTCGTCCGCGGGGCGCTCCCGCGAGGTCTCGTCCACGCCCTCACTCCCCCGGCCGCGGGCGCAGCTCGTACCGCGGGTTGAACAGCGTGCGCCGCCCGTCGACGCGGCACACCAGGCCGTCGACGCGCAGGCGCCGCCCCGGCTCGATGCCGGCGATCTGCCGCTGCCCGAGCCAGACGAGGTCGAGCGTGCCGGACCCGTCGTACAGCTCGGCCTCGAGCGCCGGCACGCCCTCGCGGGGACGCAGGGTCACCGAGCGGAGCACGCCGGACACCGACGCGCGCGTGCGGTCCTGCAGCCGGTCGACCGCGCAGCAGCCCGGCACGGCGAGGGCGTCGGCACGCTCCTCGTCGGCCTCGATCTCGGCCTGCGAGGCGAGGGCCTTGCGGACCCGGTCCTTGAGGGTCATCCGATCTCCGTGATCTCGGGGCCCCGCGTCGGGGGCTCGAAGCGCGGGGCCGCCGCGGCCGGGGCCTGCGGCGTCGGCGCGCCGTCCGGAAGCTTGAGGGCGAGCAGGTCGCGCGGGGGCCGCGGGTCCTGGCCCCGCACGACGACGATCTGACCGAAGAGGTCCTCGAGCGCACGGGCCGCGTCGGGCTCGACGGCCGCCTTACCGGTGAGGACGCCGCGCAGGAACCAGCGCGGACCGTCCGACCCGATGAAGCGCGCCGGGCGGTGCCCGGTGCGGCCCTCCGGCGTGCGGACGGGCAGGCGCGCCAGCAGCTCGCGGCCGAACGGGCCCGGCAGGTCGTCGACCGTCCCGCCCTGCTGCGTCACCGAGCGCGCGATCTCCTCGCGGATCTCGTCCCAGATGCCCTCGGTGCGCGGTGCGGCGAACGCCTGCACCTGCAGGGACGAGCCCTCGAGCAGCACCGTGGCGGCCGACACGACGTTCGTCGCCTTGTCGATCTCGAGCCGGACCTCCATGTTCGGCACGCCGGGCAGCAGGATCGCACCGAGGTCCACCCGCGGGACGTCGGGCACGGCGTCACCGGCGTCCCACGGGCCGACGCCCTGGGCCGCCCCCGGCTCGCCGCCGTCGCTCGCGCTCGCGTCCGGCTCCGCGACCTCCGAGGGCTGCGCGAGGTCGGCCGTGCCGGCCGCCTCGTCCTTCTTCGGTCCCCGACGGAACAGACCCACGATCCCCACTCCTCCGACCGGCGCCCGCGCGCCCTCGTCCATCATCAACGCCGTCGGTGACGACGGTAGTTCGTCCCTCAGGCGTCTCTCAGGGCGACGGCGCGGGCGAGCCCCAGCCACCGCTGGAGCCGAAGCCTCCCGCTCCCCGCACCGAGTCCGGCAGGTCGTCCACCTCGACGAACGCCACGTGCTCGACCCGCTGCACGACGAGCTGCGCGATCCGGTCCCCGCGCCGCAGCTCCACCGCGTGCTCGGGGTCCGTGTTGACCAGCGTGACCGCGATCTCGCCGCGGTACCCCGCGTCGACGGTGCCCGGTGCGTTCAGCACCGTGACCCCGTGCCGGGACGCCAGGCCCGAGCGGGGGTGCACGAAGGCCGCGTAGCCGTCCGGCAGCGCGATCGCCACGCCGGTCGGCACCGTGCGCCGTCCCTGCGGCGGCAGCACGACGTCCTCGCGTGCGACGAGGTCGGCGCCGGCGTCGCCGGGGTGCGCGTAGGACGGCACGGGCAGGTCGGGGTCCAGCCGGCGCAGCAGCACCGGAACCGCGCCGACGGTGCCCGCCGGACCGGCGTCCGCTGCTGCCGCGTGGTCGCGGGCGGTCTCGGTCACGGGGGCCGACCCTACCGCGCGCCCGGCAGCGCGCCACCCCCCTGCCCGGGCCCCGCGCGCACCGCCGCGCCGCCGCCGCGGCAGCCCGGCGACGGTGGGATCCTGGTGCCATGCCCGCACCGACCGAGCACCCCGCCGCCACGCCCGCGCCGTCCGCCGGGCGTCCCGCCTTCCGCGAGCGCCTGTGGCCCGGACCGCTCGGCTGGGTCGGCGTCGTCGCCTTCGGCGCGGTGCTCGGCGTCGCCCTGCTCCCGGTCGACGACCTGCTCGCGCTCGTCGTGGCCGTCCTCGCGGTGCTGGGCGGACTCGCGGTCGCGGTGCTGACCACACCGGTCGTGCACGTCGAGCGCGGCACGCTGCGCGCCGGCACGGCCCGCATCCCCGTCCGCCTCCTCGCCGACCCCCGCACGCTGACCCGTGAGGAGCTGCGGGTCGAGATGGGGCCGGCGCTCGACGCACGCGCGTACGCGTGCCTGCGCGCGTGGATCGGGACGGCCGTGCGGGTCGAGGTCCGCGACCCGCAGGACCCGACGCCCTACTGGATCGTCTCCACGCGGCGCCCCGACGACCTCGTGGCGGCCCTGCGCGGCACGGCGGCCTGAGCGCCGCCGCGGCGCCCGTCCACGACGACGGCCGGCCACCCCGTGCGGGGTGACCGGCCGTCGGTGCGTGCGGTGCAGGTCAGGCGGCGCACTCCGAGCAGACGGGCTGGCCGTCACGCTCGTAGGCGAGCTGGCTGCGGTGGTGCACCAGGAAGCACTTGGAGCACGTGAACTCGTCGGCCTGGCGGGGAAGGACGCGGACGGAGAGCTCCTCGCCGGACAGATCGGCACCGGGCAGCTCGAAGCCCTCGGCGGCCTCCGTCTCGTCCTCGTCCACCACGCCCGAGTTCTTGTCGGAGCGCCGGGCCTGGAGCTCCTGGAGCGAGTCCTCGCTCAGGTCCTCCTCGGTCTTGCGCGGGGCGTCGTAGTCGGTTGCCATGTGCGGCGTCACACTCCGTCTTCTGCCGTGGGGTCAGGGTACGGGGGCTCAATGCCTCACAGCCCTGGTTTGTTCCCCCGCGCGGTCGGATTGTGCACCACCGGACCGGCCGACGCGAACACGGACGCCCGCCCATGTCACGGGCGTGACCGGAGCCACAGCCGACCAGGTGGCGACGGGTCCGGGGTCACCCGTGCGAGGGACGCACGTCACGGGTGCGCAGGGGGGCCCGTCAGGCCCGCCGTCAGGTCGCGTCGTCCACGTCAGCGCCCAGCTCCTCGAGGAGCGCGACCAGGGCGTCGACGCCGCCCGGGGCGCCCGCGACGGTCATCGCGGGTCCGGCGGCGGCACCGCGCAGACCCCGCACGGCCCCGCCCGCCTCGAGCACCACGAGCGACGCCGCCGCCATGTCCCAGGGCTGCAGGCCGCGCTCGTAGTAGAGGTCGAGCCGCCCGTCGGCCACCCCGCACAGGTCGAGCGCCGCGGAGCCGGCCCGCCGGATGTCGCGCACCCGCGGCAGCAGCTCCGTGAGCACGCGGGCCTGCGCGCGCCGCCGCGCGGCGAGGTACCCGAAGCCGGTGCCCACCAGGGACAGCTCCAGCGGCGGCGGCGGTGCGAGCCGCAGGGGCCGTCCGTCGGCGTGCGCGCCCCGGCCGCGGGCGGCGGTGTAGGTACGCCCCTCGGCGGGCGCGTGCACGCAGCCGGCGAGGACGGTCCAGGTGTCGGGCGACGGTGCGGTGCCGCGCGCCGCGGCGTCGTCGTCCACGACCGCCGCGACGCTCACCGACCACGCCGGGATGCCGTACAGGTAGTTGACGGTGCCGTCGATCGGGTCGACGACCCACGTGACGCCGGACGTGCCGGCTCGGTGGCCCCCCTCCTCCCCCAGGACGCCGTCGTCGGGCCGCAGCTCGGCGAGCCGCGAGCGCAGCAGCTCCTCGCTCGCGAGGTCCATGGCCGTGACCACGTCGACCGCGCTCGTCTTCGTCGCCGCCACCCCCAGGTCGGCGGGGCGCCCCTCGTGCGCGAGCGTGCCGGCACGGCGCGCCACCTCCTCGGCGACCGCCACGAGGTCGTCGACGAGGGCGGGTGCGGCGAGGGTGCGGGGGTCGGTCATGGGCCCATCCTGCCGTCCGGCCCCGCGCGTGCAGCCCGGAGCGCCTGCGCGTCCTCGGGCGGGACCGGTGTGACGCACCGGGTGACGGCGCACCGGGCCGAGGTGCACGCCGGGGCGCCCGATCGGTGGCAGGCTCCTCCTGGAGCCCGGGGAGGTCGGATGGGTGAGCTGGAGCTGGTCGGTCTGCACGAGGACGGTGAGCACCTCGTCCTGGTCGCGCCGGACGGGCAGCGCTACCGCCTGCGCATCGACGAGCCGCTGCGCGCGGCGGTGCGACGCGACCGTCCGCAGCTGGAGCAGCTGCGGGCGGAGCAGGCGGGGACGCTGAGCCCGCGCGAGATCCAGGCGCGCATCCGCGCCGGGGCGACCGCGCAGGAGGTGGCGGAGGCGTCCGGCGTGCCCGTCGAGGCCGTGCGCCGGTACGAGGGGCCCGTGCTCGCCGAGCGCGAGTACGTCGCCGAGCAGGCGCGCGGGACGCGCGTCGGCCGCGACGCCGGTGCCCCCGTGCTGGGCGACCTCGTGACGGACCGCCTCGCGGCGCGCGGCGTGGACCTGACGTCGCTGGCGTGGGACGCCGCGCGCGAGGGCGGCGGCCCGTGGACCGTCGTCGCGCGGTTCGTCGTCGCCGACGGCCCGCGCGAGGCGCGCTGGACGTACGACCCCGTGGCACGCGCGGTCGTCGCCGTCGAGGACGAGGCCCGCTGGCTGTCCGAGACGGAGATCGACGAGCCCGTGGCGCGCCGCCACCTCGCCGCGGTGCGCGACGTGGTGTTCGACATCGACGCGATGGCACCGGCGGACGCGCCCGCCCCCCGGGTCGAGGAGCCGGAGCCGACGCACGTGCTGCTCGACGAGCTGCGCTCACGCCGCGGCGTGCGCCAGCCCCTCGACGACGAGGCCGACGACGAGGAGTTCGAGGGGTTCGGCCCGCAGCACGCGTTCGACTTCTCCGCCGTCGGCGTCGACGAGGCGTCGGTGCCGGGCGCGCACCCGGTGGACGCGGACCCCGAGCGGGAGGCCGTCGTGCTCACGCCGCCGCGCGGTCAGCAGCCCGTCCCCGAGCCCGACCCCGCGCCGGTGCCGCCGGCACCCGTGCCCCTCGCCGCGGCGGCGCCGGAGCCCGCCGCCGAACCGGCCGCCGACGCGGGCGCGCAGGACCGCCCGCAGGACCGGCCCGCCCCGGAGCGCCGCGCACGGCGGACCCGCGCGAAGGTGCCGAGCTGGGACGAGATCGTCTTCGGCGCGAAGCCCGAGTGACCGCGGGGCCCGGAGGCGGGGACCCGGGCTCGCCGGGTCACGCCCCGCCCGGGCCCCCGGCGGTCTCGTCCTCGAAGAGCGCGTCCTGCGCGCCGGGCCCGAGCGCGCGCGCCGTCGCCGCCGTCATGCGCCGGACGTGGTGGCGGCGGCACAGCACCTCGTACGCGACCTCCGCGCGGTCGGCGCCGTCGACGTCACCGACGACCACCTGCTCACCCTCGACGACCATGACGCCGTCGACCGTGCGCGCGTTGTGCGTCGCACGTGCCCCGCACCAGCACAGCGCGCGCACCTGCAGCACCTCGACGCGGTCGGCGAGCTCCACGAGCCGCGCGGACCCCGGGAACAGGCGCGCGCGGAAGTCGGTCGTGATGCCGAACGCGAAGACGTCGGCCGACAGCTCGTCGACGACCCGTGCGAGCTGCTCGACCTGGGCCGCGGTGTAGAACTGCGCCTCGTCCGCGATGAGGTAGTCCACCGGACGCCCCCGGGTGCGACGCGTCACCACCTCGGCCCAGAAGTCGGTGCCGTCGTCCACCTCCTCGGCCTGCCGGCGCAGACCCAGCCGGGACGAGATCGTCGCCGTGCCGGCACGGTCGTGCCGCGTGAAGAGCACGCCGTCGCGGCCGCGCGCAGCGTGGTTGTGGTGCATCTGCAGCGCGAGGGTCGACTTGCCGCAGTCCATCGTCCCGGAGAAGAAGACGAGCTCGGCCACCCTCAGGCCTCCCCGCGACCCGCGCTCATGCCCGCACCAGGAGCGGGACGAGCATCTCCCGCGCCGTGAGGGACCCGTGCACGCCGACCAGCGCGATCGAGGCGGGCGTCTGCGTGCGCGAGTCGACGACCGTCGCGGCGCCGGTCATCGCGACGACGACGTCGCCGACGACGGGGCGCACGTGGTCGGCCACGGGACCGAACCAGCCGTCGCCGACGGCGGTCTCGCGCGTGGCCACGACCGCGTCCTCCCCGAGCACACCGCGCCACCGGTCGGCGACCGCGACGGCGTCGGCGCCGGGGTCGAGGTGCAGGTGCAGCGCGCGCGGCTCCCCCGCGGTCAGCGCGACGTCGGCGCCGAGCACGGGGTCGGCCGCGAGGTCGCGGCGCCGGGCGGGGTCGACGTCCACCATGCCGTGGTCCGCCGTGACGACGAGGAGCGTGCCGCGTGGCAGCGACCGGGCGAGCCGGGCGAGCGCGGCGTCGAGCTCGGAGAGCGCGTCGCCCCACTGCCAGGAGCCCCAGCCGTGGTGGTGCCCCGCCTTGTCGACCTCACCCCAGTACAGGTACGCCAGGCCGGGGGCGCGCAGCGCGCGCACGGTGGCGTCCACGCGTGCGTCCAGCTGCTCCGCCGCGACGTAGGCGGGCCCGCGCAGGACGGCGTTCGTCAGCCCCGACCCCGCGAACCGGGCGGGGCCCACGCTCGTGACGGCCAGGCCGGCGGCCACGGCGCGCTCGAGGACGGTCGGCTCGGCCTGCCAGGCGCGGGCGTCGGGCAGGTCCGTCCAGGACACGAGGTTGCCGAGCGCACCGGTCTGCGGCACGCGGACGGTGTAGCCGAGCATCCCCGTCGCGCCGGGTGCCGCGCCGGTGCCGAACGTGCCGAGCGCGGTCGCGGTCGTCGACGGGAACGTCGTGACGAGGGGCGCGGAGCCGGGCAGCAGGGAGCGCAGGAACGGGGCGTGGCCGCCGCGCTCGAGGAGGTTGAGGTGGCCGAGCCCGTCGACGAGCACGACGCACGCGCGCTCGGCGGCCGGCAGCCCCAGGGCGTCCCGTGCCGCCGCGCCCCTGGGCACGTCCGCGCCGAGCGCGGCGCAGACCGCGGGCAGGACCTGCGCGAGCGAGCGCTCCCCGGCGCCCGGCAGGAGCAGCTCCTCGGCGTCCGGAGTCGCGGCGGCGGCGCTCACCGGCGCGCCGACGCGGCCGACAGCGTGCGGCCGAACTCCGTCGCGGCGCGCACCGCGTCCCGGCCCTCGGCGGCGGCGCTGACGCGCACGACGACGTCGTCCGGTGCCAGCGTGCCCGTGTAGCCGTGGTCCGCCTCGCACGCCGGGTCGGGGCAGCTGGCCGGCTCGAGGTCCACGCGCTGGACGGCGCCCCACCCGATGGCGAGCGTGAGCTCGGTCGCCCCCGCGCCCGAGCGGTGCTCCTGCGGGTTCGGCACCACGTGCGTGATCGCGACGGAGCGGAGCTCCGCGAGCGGCACCGCCTCGGTGGTGGCGGACGCGCTCGCCGAGGGGTGCTCGGAGTCGGCCGGGTGGTCGTCGACGTGCGCGACGACCAGGCGCGTCGGGGTCAGCACCAGCACGGTGACGTGCCGGCGGACCTCGTTCGCGTCGAAGGTCGTCTCGGGGTGCACCAGGTGCGCGACGACGTCCTCCCCGCGAGCGCGAGGTCGAGGACGTCACCGACGAGCTCCGGGTAGTAGCCGGCGCGGTGCAGGTCGTGCTGGAGGGTCGTCGACGGTGCGGGCACGTGCCCATCCTCCCACCTGCGACGCCGACCCCTCACGTCCGGGCCAGCCGGCGCAGCGCGTCGGCCCGGTCGGCCGGCGCGACGGACGCGGAGGCGCCGAGCACCGCGACGCCCGCGGGCGAGACGACGACGGGCGCCAGCTCGAGCGCGCGCAGGTCCGGCAGCGCGTCCGCCAGCACCGACACGCGGGCGACGAGGTCCTCCAGGGCGGCGACGTCGAGCCGGGGCAGGCCCCGGTACCCGAACAGGCGCGGTGCGGCGCGCGGCGTCCGGACGATCTCCGCGACGTCGACGTCCGTGAGCGGCGGCACGCCGTAGGCGACGTCCCCGAGCAGGTCCGTCGCGTCCCCGGACAGCCCGAAGCTGAGCACGGGCCCGAACAGCGGGTCCTCGGCGGAGCGCACCACGCAGGGCACGCCGTGCGGTGCCATCGCCTGCACCTCCAGCGGCGGGACGCCGGGTCCGGGGTCCTGCCCGGCGGCGAGCGCGAGGATCCCGGCGACGTCCGAGCGCAGCTCCGCCTCGTCGGCGACGTCGAGCCGCACACCACCCAGGTCGGCCCGGTGGCGCAGCGCGGGCACGGTCGTCTTGACGGCGACGGGCCAGCCGAGCCGGTGCGCGGCGGCGACGGCCTCGTCGGCGTCGTGGACGCGCACCGACGGCCAGACGTGCACGCCGACCGTGCCGAGCAGCTCGGCGACGTCGGCCGGCGACAACGGCACCGGGCTGCCGTCGGTCGCGTGCCCGGCGGCGAGCCGCGCGTCGACGAGCCGCTCGGCGGCGCGCGTGTCGACTCCGTCCGGGCGCACCGGGCGGCCGCGGTCGGTGCCGCGCCACGCGGCGTAGCGGGCCGCGTGGCCGAGCGCGAGCACGGCGTCCTCGGGCGCGCTGTACGCGGGGACGGTCCGCAGGCGTCCCGCGGCGTCGGGGGCCGTGAGGTCGTCGGTGATGCCGTGCAGACCGACCATGCACGCCACCGTCGTGCGGCCGCTGGCGGCGGCCGCCCGCGCGAGCTCCTGCGCGACGGCCGGGTCCGGCGTGCCGAGGGTGGGCAGGCGCACGGCCACGACGACGTCGGTGTGCGGGTCGGCGTAGAGGCGCTCGATGGTCGCGCGCGCCTCGTGCACGGGGGCGTCCTCGACGAGCAGCTCGACGCGTCCGGTCACGACGAGACCCGCCGCCGCGGCGGCCTCGGCGACGAGCGCGGCGACGCTGGCCGAGCTCGCGAGGATCGACGTGCGCCGGCCGGCCGGCAGCGGCTGGTGCGCCAGCACCTGGACCACGTCGAGGAGCTGGTGCTGGTTCTCGACGCGGATCACCCCGGACAGGCGCATGACCTCCTCGAGCGTGCGGCGCGGGGCGCGCGTGGGCCGCACGGCGTGGCCCGGGGGCACGACCTGGCCGGACCGGCCCGCGGTGACGGCGACGACCGGCTTGTGCGCCGCGAGGCGGCGGGCGACGCGGGAGAACTTGCGGGGGTTGCCGATGGACTCCAGGTACAGCGCGACGACGTCGGTGCCCTCGTCCTCGCCCCAGAACTGCATGAGGTCGTTGCCGGAGACGTCCGCGCGGTGCCCGGCGGAGACGAACTGCGCGAGCCCGAGGCCGCGACGCTCCACCGCGGCCAGCAGCGGCACCGCGAGCGGCGCGGACTGGCAGAACAGGCCGATGCGGCCCGGACGGGGCGGCTGCTCGGCGAGGGACACGTCGAGCGTCGTCCCGTCCCGGTGGCTGACGATCCCGAAGGAGGCCGGGCCGACGAGGCGCATGCCGGCGCCGTGCACGACGCCGAGCAGCAGGCGCAGCCGCGCGAGGCCCTCCGGCCCCGCCTCGGCGAAGCCCGACGACAGCAGGACGAGCCCACGCACGCCGAGCGCCCCCAGCCGGCGCGCGGCGTCGAGCACCTGCTCGGGCGGGAGCACGACCACGGCGAGCTCCACGGGGGCGGGCACGTCGTCGATCCGGTCGTGCACCTGCACGCCGTCGTGCTCGCCCGTCGCGAGCCCGACGCCGACCGCGTGCACCCGGACCGCGCCCTCGCGGGCAGCCGGTGCGAGCCCCGTCAGCACCCGGGTCGCGTGCGCGGCGTGCAGCGCGCGCTCGGGCTCCGGGCCGGGGCCGACGAGCAGGACGGACCGGGCGGCGAGCAGCGCGCGCATCGACCGCGCCTCGGCGCGGTGCTCCCGGTCCGCCATGACGGCGAGCGAGCGCTCCGTGGGGTCGATGTCGAACGTGACCTGCACGACGCCGTCCTCGGTGCGCTGCCGCACCTCGTACCCGGCGTCGCGGAAGACGCCGATCATGCGTCCGTTCTGCGGGAGGACCTCGGCGACGAACCGGCGCACACCCCGCTCGCGTGCGGCGGCGGCCAGGTGCTCGAGCAGCACCGACGCGAGGCCCTTGCCCTGGTGCGCGTCGGCGATGTTGAAGGCGACCTCGGCGGTCTCGCCGTCGATGCGGTCGTAGCGCGCGACGCCGATGATCCGCTCGTCCGGCTCCACCCCCGCCCCGTCGTCCCGGCCCCCGCCCTGCCCGGGTCCCGCGGTACCCGTGGTACCCGGGGTGCCGGTGGTGCCCGTGGTGACGGCCACGAGCGCGACGCGGTCGACGTGGTCGACCGTGACGAGGCGCCGCAGGTCCCGCTCCGGCAGCCGCTCGAGCGCCGCGAAGAAGCGCAGGAACGTCGACCGCTCGGACTGCGCCACGTGGAACGCCTGCAGCGCGTCCGCGTCCTCGGGGTGGATCGGGCGCAGCCGCGTCGTGGAGCCGTCGTGCAGCACCACGTCGGCCTCCCACGCCGCCGGGTACGCAGGGGCGCCGGGCTCGGCGGGCGTGCCGCGCGGCGCACGGGGGACGTCGTCGGCCATGCCCGCCAGGCTAGCGGGGGCGCCGCCGCGCGCACGGGGGCGCTCGTCGCGCGCGGCGCGGGCGCGCCGTGGCGGGACACGGCCCGCGACGCGGGACAATGGGCGCGGCGGCACCCGCCGCGCACCCGCACCCCGAGGAGCAGACCACCCCATGGCGCGTCGTCCCGCGACCCCCGACCTGCCGCCCGAGGACCTCGTCGAGAAGATCGTCGACATCGACGTCGCGACCGAGATGGAGGGGTCGTTCCTCGAGTACGCCTACTCGGTCATCTACTCCCGGGCGCTGCCGGACGCGCGCGACGGCCTCAAGCCCGTGCAGCGGCGCATCGTCTACCAGATGGCGGACATGGGCCTGCGCCCCGACCGCCCGTACGTGAAGTCGGCGCGCGTGGTCGGCGAGGTGATGGGCAAGCTGCACCCGCACGGCGACGCGCCCATCTACGACGCGATGGTCCGCCTCGCGCAGCCGTTCTCGCTGCGGCTGCCGCTCGTCGACGGGCACGGCAACTTCGGCTCCCTCGACGACGGGCCGGCCGCGTCCCGGTACACCGAGGCGCGCATGGCGCCGGCGGCGGTCGCGATGACGCAGGGTCTCGACGAGGACGTCGTCGACCTGGTCCCGAACTACGACAGCAAGCTGACCCAGCCGGCGGTGCTGCCGGCGGCGATCCCGAACCTGCTCGTCAACGGCGCGACGGGCATCGCGGTCGGCATGGCGACGAACATGGCCCCGCACAACCTCGTCGAGGTCGTCGCGGCCGCCCGGCACCTGGTGCTGCACCCGGACGCCACGCTCGAGGACCTCATGCGGTTCGTCCCGGGGCCGGACCTGCCCACGGGCGGCAAGGTCGTCGGGCTCGACGGCGTGCGTGACGCGTACCGCACGGGCCGCGGCGCGTTCCGCACGCGCGCGACGGCCCGCATCGAGAACGTCACCCCGAAGCGCAAGGGCATCGTCGTCACGGAGCTGCCGTACACGGTCGGGCCCGAGAAGGTCATCGAGAAGATCAAGGAGGGCGTGCAGTCCAAGAAGCTCTCGGGCATCGCGGACGCGGTCGACCTCACCGACCGTCAGCACGGGCTGCGCCTCGTCATCGAGGTGAAGACGGGCTTCCACCCGGAGGCGGTGCTCGAGCAGCTCTACCGCTACACGCCGATGGAGGAGTCGTTCTCCATCAACAACGTCGCGCTCGTCGACGGCCAGCCGCGCACGCTCGGCCTGCGCGAGCTGCTGCAGGTGTGGGTCGACCACCGGATCGACGTCGTGCGGCGCCGGTCCCGCTACCGCCTGCGCAAGCGGCAGGAGCGCCTGCACCTCGTCGAGGGCCTGCTCGTGGCGATCCTCGACATCGACGAGGTCATCCAGGTCATCCGCACCTCCGAGGACTCCGACGAGGCGCGCACGCGCCTGCGCACGGTCTTCGACCTGTCGGAGCCGCAGGCCGAGTACATCCTCGAGCTGCGGCTGCGCCGCCTCACCCGGTTCTCGCGGCTCGAGCTCGAGCGCGAGCAGGCCGAGCTGACCGAGGAGATCGCCCGGCTGCAGGCGCTGCTCGCCGACGACGCGCTGCTGCGCGGGCTCGTGTCGGACGAGATGGCGGAGGTCGCCGCGACGTTCGGCACCCCGCGCCGCACGATCCTGCTCGAGCACGCCGGGGGCGCGAGCGTCGCCGGTGCCGCGGCCGCGCCGACGGGCCGCGGCAAGGCGGCGGCGCCCCTCGAGATCGCCGACACCCCGTGCTGGGCGCTGCTCTCGGCGACCGGGCTGCTCGCGCGCACGGGCGACGAGACGGAGCCGGTGCGCGGCGACGGCACGCACCGCAGCCGGCACGACGTCGTCGCGTCCGCCGTCGCGACGACCGCGCGCGCCGAGGTCGGGGCGCTCACCAACCGCGGCCGCGTCGTGCGCGTGCCCGTGCTCGACCTGCCCGCCCTGCCTCCCACCGACGGTCCGCCGACGCTGTCGGGCGGGCTGCCCGTGGGCGAGGCGGTGACGCTCGAGAAGGACGAGCGCGTCGTCGCGCTGGTCCCGCTGGCCGCGGACGCGCCGCCGCTCGCGCTGGCGACCGTGCAGGGCGTGGTCAAGCGCGTGGCGCCGGGCGACGCGCCGGGCAACCGGGACGCGTGGGAGGTGATCGGCCTCAAGGACGGCGACGAGGTGGTCGGTGCCGCGCCGGCGCGCGACGAGGACGAGCTCGTGCTCGTCGCGTCCGACGCGTCGCTGCTGCACTTCGCCGCGGCGTCCGTGCGTCCCCAGGGCCGGCCCGCGGGCGGCATGGCGGGCATGAAGCTCGGCGCCGGCGCCCGTGTCGTGTCGTTCGACGTGGTCCGCCCCGAGGACGTCGACCCCGTGGTCGTCACCGTCGCCGGCGCCTCGTCGGCGCTGCCCGGCACGCAGACCGGCACCGTGAAGGTCACGCCGTTCGCGGTGTACCCGGCCAAGGGCCGGGCCACGGGCGGCGTGCGCGCCCACCGCTTCCTCAAGGGCGAGGACGCGCTGATCCTCGCGCACGTCGGGCCGGCACCGGCCCGCGCCACCGGCTCCGGCGGGCAGCCCGTGCCGCTGCCGGACCCCGACCCGCGCCGCGACGGGTCGGGCACGCCGCTGTCCGCACCGGTCCACGCGATCGGCTGAGGCGCCCGGCGTCGCCCCGCTGCCCGCCCGGGTATCGGGGCGACGCACGGCGCACCGGGCGGGCACCCTGGTGGGCATGAGCACCCTGGAGCGCCTCGACGCCGACCTCACGGCGTCCATGAAGGCCCGCGACACCGTCCGCACGAACACGCTGCGCCAGGCGATCGCCGCCGTGCGCGCCGAGGCCAAGGCGGGTCCCGCCGCGCGCGAGCTCGCCGAGGACGACGTCCTCGCCGTGCTGGCGCGCGAGGTGAAGAAGCGCCGGGAGTCCGCGCAGATCTACGCCGACGCCGGGGCCGAGGACCGGGCCGCGACGGAGACCGCGGAGGCCGACCTCATCGCGGCGTACCTGCCGGCCGCCCCGACCGGTGAGGAGCTGGCCGCCCTCGTGCGCACGGTCGTCGACGAGCTCGGCGCGGCGGGCCCGCGGGACATGGGACGCGTCATGAAGGAGGTCTCCGCGCGCGCCGGGCGGGGTGCGGACGGGCGGACGCTGTCGACGCTCGTGCGCGAGGAGCTCGCCGCGCGCGCGTCCTGACGCCCGGGACGTCCCGGGCGGTGACGCAGGGCACGGCCCCGCCGCGCCTCGGCAGGGCCGTGCCCGTCCTACCGTGGGCGCGTGGCACCGGCACTCGAGCTCCCCCGCTCCGTCCTGCTCGCCCTGTGGCTGTCCGCCCCCGGCGACCCGCGCCGCGCGACGCTGGCCGTGCAGGGCGAGGACGAGCCGCACGTGGTGCGGCGCGGCGACGACGACGTCGTGCCGCTCGTGCAGTGGCTGACCGACTCGGCCGCCGCGACCGAGGTCGGGGTCGCCCTGCCCGTGCCCGGGGAGCCCGTCGCCGTGCCGCCGCCGGCGTCCGGTGAGGCCACCGAGGCCGGCGAGTGCCTGCTCGTCGCGCGCGGGGACACCACGACGGTCGTGGTGCCCCGGGTCGAGCGCTTCGGCTCGGACCTCGAGCCCGGGCACCTCGTGCGGTGGACGGTCGTCGGTGTCGCCGACTGGCGGCCCGCGGCGCACGCGCAGGTCGGCTCGCTCGAGGAGGCCGAGCGTGCGCTGCGGGACGGGCTGCGCCAGGCGACCGAGGCGCTCGTGGGCCTCGACGTCGCGCGCTGGAGCGCCGACGCCGCCGACGAGATCGCCCGCGTGCGGGACGGGGCGCTCACGCCGTCGCGCCTGCCGGACCGGGTCGAGGGGCAGCGGCTGCGCGTCCTGACCAGCGCGGCCCGGCTGCGCGCCATCGTGCGGCTGGCCGCGCGGGACGACGGCGGCGCGGTGAACCTCTGGCAGGCCGACCAGCGCGCGACGGCGCTGCGCGAGGTCGACCGGGTGGCACGCCGCGCGATGGCGGCCGCCGCGACGCGGCTCGACCGCGGCTGACCGCCGGCGCCGGGTCGGCCCCGTGGGCCCGGTTCAGGCGCTCAGGACCGTCCGGTACACCTCGAGCGTCCGCTCGCCGATCGCCCGCCAGGAGAAGTGCTCCTCGACGCGCCGGCGGGAGGCGACCCCGAACGCCGCGGCGCGCTCCCGGTCCGCGACCGCGCCCGCGAGCGCGGCGCCCAGGTCGGCCACGAACCGGTCCGGGTCCACCGGCGTGCCCGTGCCGTCCTGCACCTGCTCGATCGGCACGAGCCACCCGGTGACCCCGTCCTCGACGACCTCGGGGATGCCGCCCGTGGCGGTGCCGACGACCGGCAGCCCGACGGCCATCGCCTCCAGGTTGACGATGCCGAGCGGCTCGTACACGGACGGGCACACGAACACGGTGCCGTGCGCGAGGACCGCCACGAGCTCGTCGCGCGGGAGCATGCGCTCGATCCACACGACCCCGCCGCGCCGGCTCTGCAGGCCCTCGACCAGGCCCGTGACCTCGGCCATGATCTCCGGGGTGTCGGGGGCGCCCGCGCACAGCACGAGCTGCACGTCCGCGGGCAGCGCCTCGGCGGCCCGCAGCAGGTACGGCAGGCCCTTCTGACGGGTGATGCGGCCGACGAACACGACCGCGGGACGGTCCGGGTCGATGCCGAGTCCCTCGACCACGGCGCGGGCGCGCGCGGTGGCCTCGTCGCCCTCGGGACGGCGCCAGCCGTCCAGGTCGATGCCGTTGTGCACGACGTGCACGCGGTCGGGGTCGACCGCGGGGTAGGCGCGCAGGATGTCGTCGCGCATGCCCGCGCTCACGGCGATGACGCCCGCCGCGGCCTCGTACGCCGTCCGCTCCACCCACGACGACAGCGCGTACCCGCCGCCGAGCTGCTCGGCCTTCCACGGACGCAGCGGCTCGAGGCTGTGCGCCGTGACGACGTGCGGCACGCCGTACAGCAGGGACGCGAGGTGCCCGGCGAGGTTCGCGTACCAGGTGTGCGAGTGCACGAGGTCGGTGCCGCCACCCGCGTCGTCGCGGCCGATGCCGTCGACCATGGCCAGGTCCACGCCCATGGTGGCGAGGGCGGCGTTCGCACCCTGCAGGGCGTCGGGCACGGCGTACCCGTGCGTCCCGGGCTCGGCCACCGGCTCGTCGAAGGCGTGCACGCGCACGTCCACCAGGTCGCGCAGGACGGCCGTGAGCCCGGCGACGTGGACGCCGGCCCCGCCGTAGACGTGCGGCGGGTACTCGCGGGTCAGCAGGTCGACGCGCACGGGGTGCCTCCAGGTGGTGACCGGCCTGGTCAGCCGGTCCTGGACGACACGCTAGCGCGCACGACGCGTCGCCTCGCTGCGAGGGGCCGGCGGCCCTAGGTTGGGTCCATGCCAGCGCCGCGTGTCCTCGCCATCGTCCTCGCCGGGGGGGAGGGGAAGCGGCTCATGCCGCTCACGACGCACCGCGCCAAGCCCGCGGTGCCCTTCGGCGGGATCTACCGACTGATCGACTTCGCCCTGTCGAACGTCATCAACTCCCACTACCTGCACGTGATCGTGCTGACGCAGTACAAGTCCCACAGCCTCGACCGCCACGTGTCGCGCACGTGGCGCATGTCGCCGCTGCTGGGCAACTACGTCGCCGCGGTCCCGGCGCAGCAGCGGGTCGGCAAGCACTGGTACCTCGGCAGCGCCGACGCGATCTACCAGTGCCTCAACATCATCGACGACGAGCGCCCCGACATCGTGGTCGTGGTGGGCGCCGACCACGTCTACCGCATGGACTTCTCGCAGATGGTCGACGCCCACGTCGAGTCGGGCGCCGAGCTGACGGTGGCCGGCATCCGCCAGCCGATCGAGATGGCGGACCAGTTCGGCGTCATCGAGACGCACGCGGACGACCCGTCACGCATCGCGGCGTTCCGGGAGAAGCCGTCGGACCCGACGCCGGTGCCGGGCTCCCCCACGGAGATCCTCGCGTCGATGGGCAACTACGTCGCGAACGCGGACGCGCTCGTGCGCGCCGTGACCGCGGACGCGCAGAACGTGAACTCGCGCCACGACATGGGCGGCGACATCGTGCCGTGGTTCGTCGAGCGCGGGACGGCCGGGGTCTACGACTTCATCCGCAACGACGTCCCGGGGTCCACCGACCGCGACCGCGACTACTGGCGGGACGTCGGGACGATCGACTCGTACTACGAGGCGAACCACGACCTCATCTCGATCGAGCCGGTCTTCAACCTCTACAACGAGGCGTGGCCCGTCTACACCGGCTACACGGGCCTGCCGCCGGCGAAGTTCGTGCACGCGGGCGCGGGACGGCTCGGTCACGCCGCGGACTCGATCGTGTCGCCCGGCGTGCTGGTGTCCGGCGCCACGGTGTCGTCCTCGGTGCTCTCCCCCGGCGTGCGGCTGCACTCGTGGGCCCAGGTCACCGACTCGGTGCTCATGGACAACGTCGAGGTCTCCCGGTACGCGCAGGTGCACCGCGCGATCCTCGACAAGAACGTCGTCGTCCCCGAGCGCGCCCGCATCGGCCTCGACCACGACCACGACCGCGCCCGGGGGTTCACCGTGACGGAGAGCGGCATCACCGTCGTGCCGAAGGGCACCGTCATCACCGACTGACGGACGCGCGCGCGTCCGCGCCCGGCGCCGCACTACCCTGCCGGGCGTGGACAGCACCCCTGCGCGCGCCGACGTCACGACGGACACCCGGCGGCTCGTCGTCATGGACGTCGACTCCACGCTGATCACGGGCGAGGTCGTCGAGATGCTCGCCGCGCGCGCCGGGTCCCTGCCGCTGGTCGCCGCGATCACCGAGCGGGCGATGCGGGGCGAGATCGACTTCGGGCAGTCGCTGCGCGAGCGCGTCGCGACGCTCGCGGGCCTGCCGGTCTCGGTGTTCGACGACGTGCTGGCCGAGGTGGAGCTCACACCCGGTGCGGTCGAGCTCGTCGCGGAGCTCGGCCGGCGGGGCTGGCCCGTGGGGCTCGTGTCCGGCGGGTTCCTGGAGGTCGTGCGGCCGCTCGCGGCCGGTCTGGGCATCACGCGCGTGCACGCCAACCGCCTCGAGGTCCGCGACGGGCACCTGACCGGGCGGGTCGACGGACCGGTCGTCGACCGGGCGGCGAAGGCGGCGACGCTCACGGCCTGGGCCGACGAGCTGGGCCTGCCCCTGGACCGCACCGTCGCGATCGGCGACGGCGCGAACGACCTCGACATGATCGCCACCGCGGCCACCGGCATCGCGTTCAACGCGAAGCCCGTCGTGGCACAGGCCGCGGACGTCGCGCTGGACGGCCGCCTCGACGCGGTGCTCGCCGTGCCGCCCTTCGCGGGCTGACGCCCGGCGCGGCCTCCCCCGCCGTCGTGCGCGGACAGGCCGGGCGGTCGCCTCAGTCCCCGGTGGCCAGCCGCACGAGGCGCAGCGCGCCGGGCGCGGTCGCGTCCCACGGGCCGTCGAGCTCGAGCACGGACCAGCTCGCGGTGGGCACCCCGCGCCGCACCCGCGCGACGACCTCGTCGTCCGAGCCGGGCCCGGCGAGGGTGACCGCGGCGTGCGACGTCGTGGGCTCGTGCCCGACGACGAGCACCGTCCCCGCGTCCTCCGGCGCCTGCCGGACGAGCTCGGCCAGGTCGCCGGACGTCGCGTCGTACAGCGCGTCCGTGACCACCAGCGCGGGGTCCTGCGCGCCCGCCGCGGCGAGCGCCGTGCGCACCAGCTCCCAGGTCTGGCGGGTGCGCAACGCGGACGAGCACAGCACGTGCGCCGGCGCGAGGCCCGCCGCCGCGAGCGCGGCACCCGCGGCCGAGGCCTGACGCCGGCCCGGCAGCGCCAGCGGCCGCTCGTGGTCGGGCAGGCTGCCGGCGGGCTCCGCCTTCGCGTGGCGCAGGAGCACGAGTCGGTGGGCGGTCACCGGACCAGCGTCCCACCGTCGCCGGCGCCCGCGCCGTCGTGCGGGCGGGCGCCGGAGGTGACGTGCACGACGTCCGCGGTCACAGACCCATGGCGTGCACGCCGCCGTCGACGTGCACGATCTCGCCCGTCGTCGCCGGGAACCAGTCCGACAGCAGGGCGGCGACCGCGCGGGCGGTCGGCTCCGGGTTCGTGACGTCCCACCCGAGCGGCGCGCGCTCGGGCCAGCCGCCCTCCATCGACTCGAAACCGGGGATCGACTTCGCGGCCGTCGTGCGGATCGGGCCCGCCGAGACGAGGTTCACGCGGATGCCCTTCGGCCCCAGGTCGCGGGCCAGGTAGCGCGCCGTCGACTCGAACGCCGCCTTCGCGACACCCATCCAGTCGTAGACGGGCCACGCGTACCGGGCGTCGAAGGTCAGGCCGACGACCGAGCCGCCCGGGCCCATGAGCGGCAGCGCCGCCACGGCGAGCGACTTGAGCGAGTACGCGCTGATCTGGACCGCCGTGGCGACGTCGTCCCACTCGCCGGCGAGGAAGTTGCCGCCCATCACGGACTGCGGGGCGAAGCCGATGGAGTGCACGACACCGTCGAGGTGGTCGGCGTGCTCGCGCACCCGGTCCGCGAGCGCGGCGAGGTCGTCGGCCGACGTCACGTCGAGCTCGACGACGGGGGCCGGCTGCGGCAGGCGACGGGCGATCGCCTGGGTCAGGCGCAGCTGGCGGCCGAACGACGACAGCACCACCTGCGCGCCCTGCTCCTGCGCGAGCCGCGCGACGTGGAACGCGATCGAGCCGTCCGTGAGGACGCCGGTGACCAGGAGCGTCTTGCCCTCGAGCAGTGCCATGGGATGCCTTCCGTGGGTGGTGCGGGGAGAGAGTGCGGGGTGCGGCGCGCGCGGGACGGGCGTCAGTGGCCCATGCCGAGGCCGCCGTCGACCGGCACGACCGCGCCGGAGACGTAGGCCGCGGCGTCCGAGGCGAGGAACTCCACGACGCGCGCGACCTCCTCGGCCTGGCCGAACCGGCCCGCGGGGATGGACGCGAGGTAGGCGTCCTGGCGGTCCTGCGGCAGCGCCTTCGTCATGTCCGTGTCGATGAAGCCGGGGGCGACGACGTTCGCGGTGATGTTGCGCCCGCCCAGCTCGCGCGTGATGGAGCGCGCCATGCCGACCAGCGCCGACTTCGACGCCGCGTAGTTGACCTGGCCGGGCGAGCCGTACAGGCCGACGACCGAGGAGATGAGCACGATGCGGCCGCGACGCAGCCGGATCATGCCCTTGCTCGCACGCCGCACGACGCGGAACGAGCCCGTGAGGTTGACGTCGAGGACGTCCTCGAACTCCTCGTCGGTCATGCGCAGCAGCAGCTGGTCGCGCGTCACGCCGGCGTTGGCGACGACGACCTCGACGGGGCCCTGCGCCTTCTCGACCTCGGTGAACGCGGCGTCGACCGCGGCCGTGTCGCGCACGTCGGCCCGCACCTCGAGCACGCCCTCGGGCGCGCCGCCCGAGCGGACGATCGTCGCGACCGCGTCACCGGCCGCGAGGAACCGCTCGGCGATCGCCCGGCCGATGCCGCGGTTGGCCCCCGTCACGAGGACGCTGCGCGGCGCGCGGGCGGGCGCGTCGGGGCCGGGGGCGTCGGGGCCGGGGGCGGTCGTGGGCTCGGGTGTCGTCGCAGGCACGGGTCACGACGCTAGCCGACGCCCCCGCGACGCCAGGGGGTGCGGCCGCGCACGAGTTGCGGGCCCGTCGTTGTGGGACGCCCACAACGACGGGGGGCGCCTACCATGGGGTGTGAGCACCCGACGGCGGCGCGACCTCCCCGGCGAGGAGGTGCACCGCATCACCAGCGCCCCCGAGCCGCTGGCCGACGACCTCGCGCGTCGCCAGCGCCGCTACCTGTGGCAGATGGGCATCCGGGTCGTCTGCTTCCTCGCGGCGGGCCTGCTGTGGGCGCACGTGCCCGTGGTCGTGCCCATCGTCCTCATGGCGGCCGCCGTGGTGCTCCCCTACGTCGCGGTGCTGCTCGCGAACGCGGGCCGCGAGCGCCGCGTCGAGGGCGACGTCTACATGACGCCGCGCGAGCTCGGGGCGGCGCCCCGCGGCGGCGGCGAGCTGGGAGGGTCGTGATGAGCACGCCCGACGCCGTCGACGAGCTGGTCTGCAGCGCGCGCGGGTGCCGCGCGGACGCGGCCTGGGGCGTGCTGTGGAACAACCCGCGCCTGCACACGCCCGAGCGGCGCAAGGTGTGGCTCGCGTGCGACGAGCACCGCACGCACCTCGGGGAGTACCTGCAGGTGCGGGGCTTCCTCAAGGACGTCGTCCCCGTCGCCGAGCTCGAGCGGTCGGTGCCGTGACGCCGGCGACGGCCGCCGCGCCCGTCGCCGCCGACCCGTCGCCCGAGGCGCTGCACGTCCCGTCGGCGGGCACGCGGGCGGACGTGCGACGGCGGGCGCTCGGGCTGCTGGCGCTGGCGGTCGCCGTCGCGGTGGTCTGCACGTTCCTCGGGCGCTGGCAGTGGCACCGGCACGTCGCGCGGTCCGAGGCGATCGCGGTGGTCGAGGCGAACTACGCCGCCGCACCGGTCGACCTCGCGCAGGTCGTGCCCGACCCGTCGGCGCCGCTGCCGGACGACGACGCCTGGCGGCGGGTGGTCGTCACCGGTCGCTGGCTGGGCGACGCGACCGTGCTGCTGCGCAACCGGCCCGTCGACGGCACGCCCGCGTACCACGTGCTGGTGCCGCTGCTCGTGACGGACGCCGCGCCGGGAACGTTCGGCCCGCCGGTCGACGCCGGACGCGTCCTCGTGGTCGACCGCGGCTGGGTGCCGACGGGTGAGGACGGCTCGTCCGGCGTGGACGTGCCGCCGCCGCCCGCCGGCGACGTCGAGGTCACCGTGCGCCTGCGCCCCGGGGAGCAGCCGAGCGAGCGGGACGCCCCGGCGGGGCAGGTGCACTCCATCGCGCCCGCGCAGGTGGTGGCGGCAGGCGGCGCGGGGGTGCCGGCGGACGCGCAGCCCTACGCCGCCTACGGCGGGCTGGTCGGCGAGGTCCCCGCGGCCGACACGGAGCTCGGGCCGCTCCCCGCGCCGAGCACCGACCCCGGCTCGCACCTGTCCTACGCGTTCCAGTGGTGGGTGTTCGCGCTCGGCGGTCTGGTCGCGTTCACCGTCGCCGCGCGCCGGGAGTGGCGCGACGCGCCGCCCGCGGACGCGCCGGACGGCGCTGCGCGCACCGGCGTCGCACCTCCCTCGCCGGCGCGCCGGCGCCGGGCGCCCGGCCGCGACGAGCGGGACGAGGACGCCGAGATCGACGCCCAGCTCGCCGACGGCCGCTGAGCGGTCAGACCGGCGCGCTCAGGCGAGCGCGATGAGGTCGAGGTAGTCCGGGCCCCACAGGTCCTCGTCGCCGTCCGGCAGCAGCAGCACCCGCTCGGGCTCGAGCGCCGCGACCGCGCCCTCGTCGTGGCTCACGAGCACGACCGCGCCCTTGTACCCGCGCAGCGCCGCCAGGATCTCCTCGCGCGAGGCGGGGTCCAGGTTGTTCGTCGGCTCGTCGAGCAGCAGCACGTTCGCGCTGGAGACGACGAGGGCCGCGAGCGCGAGCCGGGTCTTCTCCCCGCCGGACAGCACGCGCGCCGGCTTGTCGGCGTCGTCCCCGGAGAACAGGAACGACCCGAGCACCGAGCGCACCTGGGTGTCGGTGAGGTCGGGGGCGGCCGTGCGCAGGTTCTCGACCACGGTGCGGCTCAGGTCCAGCGTCTCGTGCTCCTGGGCGTAGTAGCCCAGCTTGAGCCCGTGCCCCGGCTTCACCTCGCCGGTGTCCGGCTTCTCCAGACCGGCGAGCATCCGCAGCAGCGTCGTCTTGCCGGCGCCGTTGAGACCGAGGACGACGACCTTGCTGCCGCGGTCGATCGCGAGGCTGACGTCGGTGAAGACCTCCTGCGAGCCGTACGACTTCGACAGCCCCTCGGCCGTGATCGGCGTGCGGCCGCTCGGTGCCGGGTCGGGGAACCGCAGCCTCGCGACCTTGTCGGAGACGCGCACCTCCTCCAGGCCCGACAGCATGCGCTCGGCGCGGCGCGCCATGTTCTGCGCCGCGACGGCCTTGGTCGCCTTGGCGCGCATCTTGTCGGCCTGCGCGAGCAGCGCGGCGGCCTTCTTCTCGGCGTTGGCACGCTCCCGGCGGCGGCGCTTCTCGTCCGTCTCGCGCTGCAGCAGGTACGCGTCCCAGCCCAGGTTGTACTGGTCGAGCTGCGAGCGGTTGGCGTCGAGGTGGAAGACCTTCGTCACCGTGGCGCGCAGCAGCTCGACGTCGTGGCTGATGACGAGGAAGCCGCCCGGGTAGTTCTTCAGGTAGTCGCGCAGCCAGACGATCGAGTCGGCGTCGAGGTGGTTCGTCGGCTCGTCCAGCAGGAGGGTCTCCGCGCCCGAGAAGAGGATGCGCGCGAGCTCGACGCGCCGGCGCTGACCACCGGACAGGGTGCCGAGCTCCTGGCCGAGCACCCGGTCGTCGAGGCCGAGGGCCGCGGTGATGCGGTGCGCCTCGGACTCCGCCGCGTACCCGCCGGCGGCGGTGAACCGCGCCTCGAGCTTGGTGTAGCGCTCCATCGCGCGCTCGCGCGTCGCGTCGTCCGTGGACGCCATCGCGCCCTCGGTCTCGCGCATCGCGGCGAGCACGGCGTCGAGGCCGCGCGCCGAGAGCACGCGGTCCATGGACAGCTGGGTGAGGTCGCCCGAGGCGGGGTCCTGCGGCAGGTAGCCGACGTCCCCGCTGCGGGAGACGGTGCCGCCCGTGGGCTGGCTCTCCCCCGCGAGGGTCTTGGTCAGGGTGGTCTTGCCGGCGCCGTTGCGGCCGACGAGACCGATCCGGTCGCCCGAGGCGATGCGGAAGGTCGTGGGTTCGAGCAGGACGCGTGCGCCGACGCGCAGCTCGACGGCCGAGGCGGTGATCACTGGTGGTTTCCTCCGACGACGCCGGGAGGGATCTGGAGCCCGGCACAAACGCCCAGCAGTCTACCGAGCCGCTAGCGTGACCAGCGGCCCAGGGGCTGCGGCCGGCACCGGTCGGACGCACCGGGACGACGCGGCGCGGTCCGGGACACCGCCGTCCGGCCAGGACCCGACACTTCCCGCGGAGGGCGAGCCATGTCCAGCGCTTTCGACGACACGACCACCGACGAGGCGACGCGCCCCGCGCGCGCCGGCGAGGACCGCGCCCTGCCCGCCCCGCCTCCGGGCCGGCGCCCGGCCACGGACGTCGCCCTCGTGGCGACGTTCGCGGCGTTCGTCGCCGCGTGCGCGCTGGTCCCGCCGATCCCCACGGGGTCCGGCGTGCCGATCACGCTGCAGACGTTCGGCGTGATCCTCGCCGGGCTCGTGCTGGGGCCGCTGCGCGGCTTCCTCGCCGTGGCGCTCTACCTCGTCGTCGGTCTCGCCGGCGTTCCGGTGTTCGCCGAGCTGACGGGCGGGCTCGGGGTGCTGGGCAAGCCGTCGGTCGGCTACCTGCTGTCGTTCCCGCTGGCCGCGGCCGTGGCGGGTCTGCTCTCCCGGGTCGCGCTGCGTGCCCCGCTGCGCTGGCGGTGGGCGACGCTCGCCGCCGCGGGGCTCGGCGCGTCGTTCCTCACGGTGCACCCGGCCGGCATCGCCGGTCTGATGTGGCGGCTCGGGGTCGACCTGCCCGCCGCGTTCGTCATCGACGTCGTCTACTGGCCCGGCGACGTCGTGAAGAACCTGCTCGCCGGCGCCGTGACCGTCGCCGTGCTGCGCGCGTACCCCGACCTGCGCCCCGATGCACGGGCTCGAGCGCCGCGGCCGTGATCACGCTCGAGGACGTCGAGGTCACGGCCTGGACGTCCGACCCCGACGGCGGCCCGGACCGGCTGGTGCGGCTGCTCGGCCCCGTGTCCCTGGAGCTCGCGGAGCGGCGCGTCGCCGTGGTGGGGGCGAACGGGTCGGGCAAGTCCACGCTCGCCCGGCTGCTCAACGGGCTCGTGCTGCCGTCGGCCGGGCGGGTGCTCGTCGACGGGCTCGACACCGCGTCGGACGGCGCGGCGGTGCGTCGGCGCGTCGGCTTCGTCTTCACCGACCCCGACGCGCAGATCGTCATGCCGACGCCCGTCGAGGACGTGGCGCTCTCGCTGCGGCGCGCGGTGCCCGACGCGGCCACGCGCACCGCGCGGGCGCTGGAGGTGCTCGAGCGGTTCGGGCTCGCCGAGCGCGCGCACGTGCCCGTGCACTCCCTGTCCGGCGGGCAGCGGCAGCTGCTCGCGCTCGCCGCCGTGCTCGCGACCGAGCCGGCCGTGCTCGTGTGCGACGAGCCGACGACGCTGCTCGACCTGCGGTGGCGCACGCGGGTCGACGACCTGCTGCAGTCGCTCGACCAGCAGGTCGTCGTCGTCACGCACGACCTGGAGGCGGCCGCGCGCGCCGACCGGGTGCTCGTGGTGGATCAGGGCGTCGTCGTCGCGGACGGCCCGCCCGGCCCGGCCCTCGCCCGGTACCGCACGCTCATGACCGGGACGAGCACCGCGGCCGGAGCGGCGGGTGCCGCGTCGCTCCGGCGGGGACCGGCGTGAGCCTGAGCACCTCGCGCCGGGGCGAGCCGCCGGCGCGCGCGCCCGAGGCCCGGCGTCGACGGGTCGGCGCGGGGCGTCCGGTCCGCGCCCCCTGGGCGGGCCCGCTGGGGCTGTACCACCCCGGGCGCACCCTCCTGCACCGCGCGCCGGTCGGCGTGAAGCTGCTCGGTCTCGCCGCCGGGAGCCTCGCGGTCGTGCTCGTGCGCGGCGTGGTCGCCGCGCTCGTCGGGCTCGCCGCCGTCGTCGCGCTCACCGCGCTCGCACGCGTCCCGTGGCACCGCGCGACCCGCGGCCTGCTGCCCGTCGTGCTCACGGCCGTCGTGCTCGGTGCCTACCAGACGTGGGTCGGCGACCCGGCGCGGGGCGTCGAGGCCGCGGTCGACCTGCTCGTGCTCGTCCTCGCCGGCAGCCTGGTGACCGCGACCACGCGCGCCGACGACCTGCTCGCCGCCGTCGCCCGCACGGCGCGGCCCCTGCGCCACGTCGGGCTCCCGCCGGCGACCGTGGGCCTCGCCGTCGGGCTCTTCCTGCGCACCGTTCCCGTGCTCGTGCACACGGTGACCGAGACGCGCGACGCGGCGCGCGCCCGCGGGCTCGAGCGCGACCCGCGCGCGCTCGTCGTGCCCGCGGCCGTGCGGATGGTGGGGCACGCCCGCTCGACCGGTGACGCGCTCGCCGCACGGGGACTCGGAGACGACTGACGGACGACGCGCTCGTCGTCGTCGCGGCGTGGTGGTGCCTCTCTCCGCGCGCTGGGGCAGGCGTCCGGCCACCGGTCCTGGACGGCCGACCAGGACCGCACCCGCTCGCCGGGCGCGCACGTCGCGCCCGGTCTAGCGTGACCGCGTGACGTTCAGCGAGGGTGGTCGGTTCGAGGGTGGGCGCGTGCGTCGGCGCACGGGCGGGCGGACCGCGGCGGTCGGCGGCGGCGGTCTCGTCGGCGTCATCGCCCTCGCGATCTACCTGTTCACCGGCCAGGACGTCTCGCCGCTCCTCGGCGGCGCGGCGGACGGCGGCCAGGGCGGCACCGTGTCGGAGGTCGGGGGGTGCACCGCCGAGGAGGCGAACGCGGACCCGACGTGCCGGTTCTCCGCCACGCTGCAGGCGCTGGACGCCTACTGGTCCCAGACGCTGCCCGCCGCGGGCGCGCAGTGGACGCAGCCGCCGGGTGAGGCGTTCGAGGGCGGCGCACCGACCGGGTGCGGTGCCGCCTCGGCGTCGACGGGCCCGTTCTACTGCCCGGCGGACCAGACGATCTACCTCGACCTCGGCTTCTTCCAGGTGCTGCAGTCGCAGTTCGGCGCGCAGGGCGGGCCGCTCGCCGAGATGTACGTGTACGCCCACGAGTACGGCCACCACGTGCAGAACCTCACGGGCGTGTTCGCCTCCGCCGACCGCAGCGGCGGCGGCGCCGAGTCCGACTCGGTCCGCGTCGAGCTCCAGGCGGACTGCTACGCGGGCATGTGGGCACGTGACGCGACGCAGCGGGTCGACCCGGACACCGGCGTCACGTTCCTCGAGCCGATCACACGCGAGCAGCTGGCGAGCGCGCTCGACGCCGCCGCCGCGGTCGGCGACGACCACATCCAGCAGCAGTCGGGCGGTGCCGTGAACCCCGACACGTGGACGCACGGCTCGAGCGAGCAGCGCCAGCGCTGGTTCACGATCGGCTACGAGCAGGGCTCGCTGGAGGCGTGCGACACGTTCGCCGTCGACACGCTCTGACGGCGGCACGCTCTCACGGCTGCACCCGCGCACCGACCCCGGGTGCGCCGACGGCCCGGCCCCCGCGCGGGGACCGGGCCGTCGTGGCACGCGGTGCGTCAGATGTTGAACCCGAGGGCCCGCATCTGCTCACGACCGTCGTCGGTGATCTTCTCGGGGCCCCACGGCGGCATCCACACCCAGTTGATGCGGAAGCCGTCGACGATCCCGTCGAGCGCCTGGGCCGACTGGTCCTCGATGACGTCGGTGAGCGGGCAGGCTGCCGACGTCAGCGTCATGTCGATGACCGCGGTGTTGTCGCCGTCGATCGCGACGCCGTAGACGAGGCCGAGGTCGACGACGTTGATGCCGAGCTCGGGGTCGACGACGTCGCGCAGCGCCTCCTCGACGTCGGCGACGTTCGCCGGCGCGGACGCGGGTGCGGCGGCCGCAGCCACCGGGGCGGCGTCGGGCGCCGTCGCCGGCGCGGGGCTGGTGGTCTCTTCGGTGGTCATGCGTCCTCCCGGGCGCGTGCGCCGGACGTGATGAGGGCGTCGGACAGGGCGGTCCACCCGAGCAGCGCGCACTTCACGCGTGCCGAGAACCGCCCGACGCCCGTGAAGGCGGTGGCGTCGCCGAGCAGGTCCTCGGCGTGCTCGTCGTCGAGACCGGCGCCCTTGGACTGCATGAGCGCGCGGAACGTGGCGGCGAGCTCGTCGACGCCCGCGAGGTCCTTGTCGACGACGAGGTCGTGCAGCACCGAGACGGAGGCCTGCGAGATGCTGCAGCCCTGCCCCTCCCAGCGCACGTCGCGCACGACGCCGGCGTCGTCGAGGTCGACCTGCAGGGTCACCTCGTCACCGCACGTCGGGTTCACCTGGTGCGACTCCCCCGTCACCGCGGCGGCGTCGCCCGCGGCGCCCAGCCCCCGCCCGTGCGGGAACTTGGCGTGGTCCAGGATGACCTGCTGGTACAGCTGCTCCATCGATCCGGTGCTCATCACGCTCCCTCCAGACCGAAGAACGTCCGGACCCCCGCCAGTGCTTCCCGGAACGCCGCGACGTCCTCGGCGGTCGTGTACACGCCGGCGGACGCACGGGTGGTCGCGGCGACGCCGAAGCGGCGGTGCAGCGGCTGCGCGCAGTGGTGGCCGACGCGCACGGCGACGCCCGCGTCGTCGAGCACCTGGCCGACGTCGTGCGCGTGCACGCCGTCGACGACGAACGCGACGTTGGCGAGGCGGTCGGTGGTGTCGGTGGGGCCGATGACGCGCACGCCCGGCACGGACGCGACGGCGTCGAGCAGCAGCCCGGCCATCTCGGTCTCGTGCGCGTGCACCGCGGCCATGCCGAGGTCGCCGAGGTACTGCGCGGCGGCGCCGAGCGCGACGGCCTGCGACACCATCTGCGTGCCGGCCTCGAACCGCTGCGGCGGCGGCGCGTACGTCGTGGTCTCCATCGTGACGACCTCGACCATGGAGCCGCCGGTCGTGACCGGGGGCATCGCCTCGAGCAGCTCGCGCCGCCCGTACAGCGCGCCGACGCCCGTGGGCCCGTACATCTTGTGCCCGGAGAACGCGGCGAGGTCCACGCCGAGGGCGGCGAGGTCGACCGGCATGTGCGGGACCGACTGGCACGCGTCGAGCACCGTGAGCGCACCGACCTCGCGGGCCCGGGCGACGAACCGCTCGACCGGCGTGACGGCCCCCGTCACGTTGGAGGCGTGCGAGAAGGCCAGCACCTTCGTCCGCTCGGTGACGACCGTGTCGAGCTCGTCGACGCGCAGCCGCCCGTCGTCCGTGACGCCGATCCAGCGCAGCGTCGCGCCCGTACGGGCGGCGAGCTCCTGCCACGGCACGAGGTTCGCGTGGTGCTCGAGCTCGGTGACGACGATCTCGTCGCCCTCGCCGAGCGCGAACCGGCGGGCGGCCTCTCCCCCGCGCCCGAGCGACGCGTTCGACATCGCGTACGCGACGAGGTTCAGCGCGGCCGTCGCGTTGGACGTCCACACGAGCTCGCCGGGCGTGGCGCCGACGAACCCGGCGACGCGCGCGCGGGCGTCCTCGAACGCCTCGGTCGCCTCCTCCGCGAGCTGGTGCGCGCCGCGGTGCACGGCGGCGTTGCGCTGCAGGTAGAAGTCCTGCTCGGCGTCGAGGACGACGTCCGGCTTCTGCGACGTCGCCCCGGAGTCGAGGTACACCAGCGGACGCTCGTCGCGGAGCGTGCGCGCGAGCAGCGGGAAGTCGGCGCGGACCGCGGCGAGCTCGGTGGCGGACAGCCGGCCGTCGGGTGCGGCGACCGGCTCGAGCGTGCTGGTCATGGGGTGTCCCTCCGGACGGTGGTCCGGGCGGCGGCGGCCGTCCGGGAGCCCCGGGTGCCGGGGCGCCGCCGGGACGCGACCGTGGTCGCGTCCCGGCGGGCGGTGCTCAGGTGCTCGCGCCGGCTCAGGCCGTGGCGGACGTGAGGAACCGGTCGTAGCCCTCGTTCTCGAGGCGCTCGGCCAGCTCCGGGCCGCCCTCCTCGGCGATCTTGCCGTCGACGAAGACGTGCACGAAGTCGGGCTTGATGTAGCGCAGGATGCGCGTGTAGTGCGTGATGAGCAGCACGCCGACGTCGGTCGACTGGCGGACGCGGTTCACGCCCTCCGAGACGATCCGCAGCGCGTCGACGTCGAGGCCGGAGTCGGTCTCGTCGAGGATCGCGAAGCGCGGCTTGAGGAGCTCCATCTGCAGGATCTCGTGGCGCTTCTTCTCACCGCCCGAGAAGCCCTCGTTGACCGAGCGCTCCGCGAACGAGGAGTCCATGCGCAGCGCGTCCATGGCGCCGCGCACGTCCTTGACCCACGTGCGCAGCGGCGGGGCCTCGCCGTCGATGGCGGTCTTGGCGGTGCGCAGGAAGTTCGACACCGACACGCCCGGCACCTCGACCGGGTACTGCATCGCCAGGAACATGCCCGCGCGGGCGCGCTCGTCGACGCTCATCTCGAGCACGTCCTCGCCGTCGAGCAGGACGGTGCCGGAGGTGATCTCGTACTTCGGGTGGCCGGCGAGCGAGTACGCCAGCGTGGACTTGCCGGACCCGTTGGGGCCCATGATCGCGTGGGTCTCGCCGCTGTTCACGGTGAGGTCGACGCCGCGCAGGATCGGCTTGGCGCCTTCCTTGGTCTCGACGCTGACGTGCAGGTCGCGGATCTCCAGGGTGGACATCTCGGGGTACTCCTCGGGGTTCAGAGCGGGGCGTCGACGTCGACGAGCACGCGCTCGCCGTCGACGGTCACGGGGTAGACGGGGACGGGACGGACGGCCGGCGGCGACAGCGGCTTGCCGCTGCGCAGGTCGAACCGCGACCCGTGCAGCCAGCACTCGACCGTGCAGTCCTCGACCTCGCCCTCGGAGAGGGAGACGGCGCCGTGCGAGCACACGTCGCTGATGGCGTGCCACTCGCCGGCCTCGTCGCGCACGACGGCGACCTCGACGGGTCCCGTCTCGCCCTCGAGCTCGACGCGCAGCGTCCCGGCGACGGGCACGTCGTCGGTCATGCAGGCCAGCTGAGCGGTCATGCCTCGTCCGCCGGCGCCACCGCCACGGACTCCTCGACCCGCGGGGTGCCGAGGATCTCGCTCATCGACTTCTCGAGCTCGGCCTCGATCGAGGCGATGAGGCGCTCCTCGACCTCGGGCACGCCGATCTCGTGGATGAGCTCGGCGAAGAACCCGCGCACGACCAGGCGGCGCGCGTCGGCCTCGGGGATGCCCCGGGCGCGCAGGTAGAAGAGCTGCTCGTCGTCGAAGCGGCCGGTCGCGCTCGCGTGGCCGGCGCCCTCGATGACACCCGTCTCGATCTCCAGGTTCGGGACCGAGTCCGCCCGGGCGCCGTCCGTGAGGACGAGGTTGCGGTTGAGCTCGTAGGTGTCGGTGCCCTCGGCCGCCGCGCGGATGAGGACGTCGCCCACCCACACGGTGTGCGCGCCGGCGCCCTGCAGCGCGCCCTTGTACGTCACGCGCGAGGTGCAGCTGGGCACCGCGTGGTCGACGAACAGACGGTGCTCCTGGTGCTGCTCCGCGTCCGCGAAGTACGCGCCCAGCATCGTGACGGACGCGCCCTCGCCGACGAACTCGGCGTCGGGCGTGACGCGCACGACGTCGCCGCCGAGCGTGACCACGATGTGCTTGACGGACGCGTCGCGGCCGACGCGCAGGCGGTGGCTGGACGCGTGCACGGTGCCCTCGGCCCAGTCCTGCACGGACACGACCGTGAGGTGCGCGCCGTCCTCCGCGACGATCTCGACCGTCTCGGTGAGGTTCGCGTGGCCCACGTGGTCGATGACGACGACGCCCTGCGAGAGCGGCTCGGCGTGCACGAGCAGGTGCGTCGCCGTCGGCTCGGCGGCGATCCCCTCGCTCGCCGACCCCTCGACGACCACGGACGTGACCTTCGACGAGACCGACTCGCGGGGCAGCGTCACGACCGTCGAGCGCTCGAAGGACGCCCACGAGGTCGCGGCCGTGCGGTCGCCGGGGCGGCCCGCGGTGCCCAGGCGGGCGTCGTCGCGCTCGACGATCTCGACGCGCGCCTCGGGCGCCTCGACGACCGTCGTCAGGACGCCGTGACCGGACAGGACGCCGTCCGTCGCCGCGCCGAACAGCGGCGCGAACCGGTCGACGGGCGCGAACCGCCACTCCTCCTCCCGGCCCGTGGGGACCGGGAAGTCGGCGACGTCGAAGCTCGTCCGGCGCGCGGCGCGCGACGACTCCGGGACGGTGCCCACGCCGTGGCTGTGGGCACCGTCGGCGACGGCGCGCGAGTGGTCGGTCGAGAGGCCGACGCCGGCGCCCTCGTTCGTGGTGGTCGTCATCAGCCGACGGATCCTTCCATCTGCAGCTCGATGAGGCGGTTGAGCTCGAGCGCGTACTCCATGGGCAGCTCGCGCGCGATGGGCTCGACGAACCCGCGCACGATCATCGCCATGGCCTCGGTCTCGGCCATGCCCCGGGACATCAGGTAGAACAGCTGGTCCTCGCTGACGCGCGAGACGGTCGCCTCGTGGCCCATCGACACGTCGTCCTCGCGGACGTCGACGTACGGGTACGTGTCCGAGCGCGAGATCTGGTCGACCAGCAGGGCATCGCACAGCACGTTGGACGCGGAGTGCGAGGCGCCCTCGAGGATCTGCACGAGACCGCGGTACGACGTGCGGCCACCGCCGCGCGCGACCGACTTCGACACGATCGAGCTCGACGTGTGCGGGGCCGCGTGGACCATCTTCGAGCCGGCGTCCTGGTGCTGGCCCTCACCCGCGAACGCGATCGACAGCGTCTCGCCGCGCGCGTGCTCGCCCATGAGGTAGATCGCCGGGTACTTCATGGTGACCTTGGAGCCGATGTTGCCGTCGACCCACTCCATCGTCCCGCCCTCGGCGACCGTGGCGCGCTTGGTCACGAGGTTGTAGACGTTGTTCGACCAGTTCTGGATGGTCGTGTAGCGCACGCGGGCGTTCTTCTTCACGACGATCTCGACGACGGCCGAGTGCAGCGAGTCCGACTGGTAGATCGGCGCCGTGCAGCCCTCGACGTAGTGCACGTAGGAGCCCTCGTCGGCGATGATCAGCGTCCGCTCGAACTGGCCCATGTTCTCCGTGTTGATGCGGAAGTAGGCCTGCAGCGGGATCTCGACGTGCACGCCCGGCGGCACGTAGACGAAGGAGCCGCCGGACCACGTGGCCGTGTTCAGCGACGCGAACTTGTTGTCGCCCGGGGGGACGACCGAGCCGAAGTACTGCTCGAAGATCTCCGGGTGCTCGCGCAGGCCCGTGTCGGTGTCGAGGAAGATGACGCCCTGCTCCTCGAGCGACTCCTGGATCTGGTGGTACACGACCTCGGACTCGTACTGCGCGGCGACGCCCGCGACGAGGCGCTGCTTCTCCGCCTCCGGGATGCCGAGGCGGTCGTACGTGTTCTTGATGTCCTCGGGCAGGTCCTCCCAGCTGGTGGCCTGCTTCTCGGTCGAGCGCACGAAGTACTTGATGTTGTCGAAGTCGATGCCCGACAGGTCCGCGCCCCACCAGGGCATCGGCTTCTTGTCGAACATGCGCAGCGCCTTCAGGCGCGTCTTCAGCATCCACTCGGGCTCGTTCTTGAGCCGGGAGATGTCGCGCACGACGTCCTCGGACAGGCCGCGACGCGCGCTCGCGCCGGCCACGTCCGGGTCGTGCCAGCCGTAGGTGTAGTTGCCGAGGGAGGCGATGGCCTCGTCCTGGCTCAGCGGCTCGGTCGCCGCCGGCCGGGTGGCCGTCTCGTCCGTGGGTGCGCTCATGGTGTCGGTCCTTCCGTCGAGTGCACGTGCGGGTTCGGGGGGTGCTGTCCGGGATGGGGGGGCGGGGGCTGGTGTCGCGGGCGGGGTCACCGTCCGCCGGTCGGGGTCGTGCGGGTGGGCACGCTCGTGGTGCACACGTGCCCACCGGTCGTCAGGGTCGACAGCCGCTGCACGTGCACGCCGAGCAGGCGCCCGAACGCGCGCGTCTCGGCCTCGCACAGCTGCGGGAACTCGGCGGCGACGTCCTGCACCGGGCAGTGGCCCTGGCACAGCTGGACGACGGCGGCGCCCGGCACCGGACGGGCCGACGCGGCGTACCCGTCCCGCGCGAGCGCGTCGGCGAGGGCGTGCGCCCGGGCGCCGACGTCCTCGCCGGCCGCGGCGACGGCGGCCGCGTGACGCGTCTCGAGCTCGCGCACGCGCTGCTCGGCGAAGCGCTCGACCGCCTCCGGCCCGGCGGCGTCGGCGAGGAACCGCAGGGCCTCGGCGGCGATCTCGGCGTAGCGCTGCGACAGCGTCGCCTGCCCGTCCCCGGTCACGACGTAGCGACGCGCGGGACGGCCGCGGCCGCGCGCCCCGCCGTGGCTCTCGTGCACGACGACCTGGCCGGCCTGCTCGAGCGCGGCGAGGTGACGACGCACGCCGGCGGCGGTGAGGTCCAGGGCGGACGCGAGGTCGGCCGCGCTGACGGGCCCGTCGCTCGCGACGAGCTGCAGCACGCGGCGCCGGGTGCCGGCGTCGAGCTCGCCGGGCGCCGCGGGCACGACCACGGGCAGCATGCTGCTCACGCGCACCTCCACGGGGTCGGCCGGCGCCGGTCGCGTTCGCGTCCGACGGGACGGGCGCACGTCGGCACGCGCGCTCCTGATATCGGCAACATCCTTGTTGCCGAAATCCATCCCCGCAAGCAAGGCCCACCTTCGTGAGCCGCACCTCACACGAGCGTGGGCGCGACCCCCGCCTGGCGCCGCCGGGCCGCGTCGAGCGCCTGCCGGCTCGAGACGACCTGGTCCGAGGGTGCCTGCTCGCGCTCGCGGCGCGCGAGCGCCGCCGCGAACAGGGCGGCGGCCTCCGCGTAGCGCCCCTCGTCGTAGCGGACCTTGCCCTGGTGCTGGTCGGCGAACGCCAGCACGGCCGCGCAGTCGCGGCGCACCTCCTCCTGGACCGCCGCCTCGGCGCGGGCGGACGCGGCGGCGCGGACCAGGTCGACCACCGTGTCGGCGTCCGCGTGCCGGCGCTGCCAGTGCAGCACGTGCGCGACCCGCAGCAGCGGTCGGTACGCGGCGGGCGGCACCGTCCGCGGGACCGTCACGGCCGCCGCCTCCAGCGTCGGCGGGCCGCCCCGGCGCGCGACGTCGCTCCAGCCGAGCGCCAGCGCGGACCCGAGCGCACCGAGGATGCGCAGCCACACGACCCGCTCGCCGTCGCCGTCGGGGCCGCGCGCCTCCAGCTGCTCGACGTGCGCCCACACCGCCGTCACGTCGCCGGGCACCTCCCGCAGCGTGTCGGGGTCGATGCGGTAGGTGGCCACGGGCTCTCCCGTCGTCGTCGGATCCGGCGGCACGGCACCCGCGCGCCGCCGCGTCACCCTAGAGGCGTGCGGGCGCGCCGCGCGCGGGTCGTCCATCTGGGGGACATCCCGGACGATGCGGGCGCGCGTGCCGCACCGGCCACGGCGTCGCGACGACGCGCCCCGGGGGGCCGCCGCCAGCACCTAGACTCGCCCACCGTGCCGCACTCCCCCGCCGTCGAGGTCCGCGGGCTCGTCAAGCGCTACGACGGCCGGACCGTGGTCGACGGCCTCGACCTCAGCGCCGAGGCCGGCCGCGTGACCGCCGTGCTCGGGCCGAACGGCGCGGGCAAGACGACCACCGTCGAGTGCTGCGAGGGCCTGCGCACGCCGGACGCGGGCCGCGTGCACGTGCTCGGCCTCGACCCCGTCGCCGACGGGGCCGCGCTGCGGCCGCGCGTCGGGGTGATGCTCCAGGACGGCGGGCTGCCGACCGCGGTGCGGGCGCGCGAGATGCTCGACCACGTCGCCCGGATGTACGCCGACCCCGTGAGCACCGACGTGCTCGCCGAGCGCCTCGGCCTCGGCGCGTTCGCGCGGACCACCGTCCGCCGCCTGTCCGGCGGGCAGCGGCAGCGCCTGGCGCTGGCCGTCGCGGTCGTCGGACGTCCGCGCGTCGTCTTCCTCGACGAGCCCAGCGCCGGCATGGACCCGCAGTCGCGACGGGCCGTGTGGGAGCTCGTGCGCGAGCTGCGCGACGAGGGCGTCGCGGTGATCCTCACGACCCACCTCATGGAGGAGGCCGAGGACCTCGCCGACCACGTGGTCGTCGTGGACCACGGCCGCGTCATCGCCGAGGGGACCGTGGCCGCGCTGCTCGCCGGGGACGGCGGCGCGAGCGGCCGCTCACCCGGCGCGACGCTCGTCGTGCGCACCGCGCTCCCGGTCGACGCCGGCGACCTGCGGCACGCGCTCGGCGACGCGCTCGTGGTCGAGCAGCGCTCCGCCACGGTGCTCGCCGTCACCGGTGACGTGGGCCCGCGCACCCTCGCCGCGGTGACCGCGTGGCTCGCCGACCGCGACGTGCTCGCGACGCGCCTCGACCTCGGGCCGCGCACGCTCGAGGACGTCTTCCTCGACCTCACCGGACGGAGCCTGCGATGAGCACCCCGGCACCCGCCGCCCCGCGGCCGAGGCGGCTCCCGCGGTCCGGCGCGTGCTCGCCCAGGCCGGGTTCGAGACCCGCACGATCCTGCGTAACGGGGAGCAGCTGCTCGTCACCGTGGTGATCCCCGTGCTCGCGCTCGTCGGCCTCGTGCGCGGCACGTTCGTGGAGTTCGACACGGCCGGCGCGTCGCGCGTCGACTTCCTCACCCCCGGGGTGCTCGCACTCGCCGTCATGACGTCGTCCTTCACGTCCCAGGCCATCGCGACCGCGTTCGACCGGCGCAACGGCGTGCTGCGGCTCATGGCGACCACGCCGCTCGGACGCGGCGGGCTGCTCGCCGGCAAGGTGCTCGGCGTCCTGGCCGTGCAGGTGGTGCAGGTCGTGCTCGTCGGCGGGTCGGCCGCAGCGCTCGGGTGGCGGCCGCCCGGCGCCGGCGTCGCGCTCGCGCTGGTCGGGGTCGTGCTGGGCACGGCCGCGTTCACCGCCCTGGCGCTGCTCGTCGCCGGCACCCTGCGCGCCGAGGCGGTGCTCGCGCTCGCGAACCTCCTGCTCCTCGTCCTCGCGCTCGGCGGGGGCGTGATCGTCCCGGCCGCCGACCTGCCCGCTCCCGTCGCGGCGGTCGCCGCGTGGCTGCCGTCGGGGGCGCTCGGCGACGTGCTGCGCGGCACGCTCCTCGAGGGCGCCCTGCCGCTCGTGCCCGCGCTCGTCCTCGCCGGCTGGACGGCCGTGCTCGGCACGCTCGCCGCGCGCGTCTTCCGCTGGCACTGACGCCCGTCGTCCCGCCCGTCGCCCCGCCGGGGGTGCGCGCGCGTCCCGCCGCCGGTGTGACGCCTGCCTCGCCGTGCCGGGGGTGCTCAAGACGGCGCCTACCCTGGACGCGTGAGCACGACCTCCGCCACGCCTCCCGTCGCACCGCCGTCGCCGAACCTGCTGGAGCGGCTGCGGCCGCGCTGGACGGTCCCCGCCGTCGTGGCGAACCTCGTGGCCCAGGTCGTCATCGTGGTGACGGGCGGGGCGGTGCGGCTCACGGGCTCCGGGCTCGGCTGCTCGACGTGGCCGCAGTGCGAGCCCGGGCAGTTCGCCCCCGTCTTCCACGAGGCGATGTCGATCCACACCGTCGTCGAGTTCGGCAACCGCACCCTCACCGGCGTGCTCGTCGTCGTCGCGGCGGCCGTCGCCCTGCTCGCCGGGCTCGACCGGCGCCGCCCGGCCGCCTACCGCGCGTGGGCCTGGGCGCCGATCGCGGGCGTCGTGCTGCAGGCGGTCATCGGCGGCATCACCGTGCTCGTGCACCTGCACCCGGCGGTGGTCGGGTCGCACTTCCTCATCTCGATGGCGCTCGTCGCGGTCTCGGCGTGGCTGCTCGTGCGGACCCGCGAGGGCGACGGCGCCCCCGTGCGCGTCGCCGACGCGGGCACGCGCGCGCTCGCCGTGGTCCTGGGCGCCGTGGGTGCGGTCGTGCTCGTCCTCGGCGTCGTCGTCACCGGTGCGGGCCCGCACTCCGGCGACGAGGAGGTCGGCTACCGCTTCGCCGTCGACCCGTACGCCATGGCCCGCGTCCACGCGCTGTCCGTGTGGGCGTTCGTCGCGCTGCTCGTCGTCGTGCTCGTGCGCCTGGCCCGGGTGCGCGGCGCGGCCGGCACGCCGACGTACACGGGTGCGGACGGCGGCGCCCAGCCGGCGCGGGGCATCGTGCCGGACCACGGCGACGCGGACGCGGCGGCCCTCGCCCGCGCGCGGCGCTCCGGCCTGGTGCTGCTCGTCGTCACGCTCGCCCAGGGCGGTGTCGGCTACGTGCAGCTGTTCACGGGGCTGCCGATCGCCCTGGTGAACCTGCACATGCTGGGCGCAGCGGTGCTCACCGCGGTCCTCGCGCTCTTCCTCGGCACGCTGCGCGTGCGTCCCGCGGTCGGTGCACCCGCAGAGGCGGTCGCCCCCGTCGGACCCGCCGCCACCTGACCCGTCGCCGCCTGGCCCGCCCCCGCGGGCGCGGAAACGGGCCGCGGGCCCCGACGCACGGACGGCCGCTCCCCCACCGGGGAGCGGCCGTCCTCGTCCTGCCGCCGCGTACGGCCGGCGCTCAGGGCAGGTGCACCTCGGTGAGGGTGCGCCAGCCCTGGGCACGGGCGGCGGCCGCCGCGAGCACGCCCGTCACGGTCGTGGGGCAGCGCAGCCGGCCCTCGAGCACCGCCGTCACGGCGTCGTCCAGCGGGACCCAGGCGGGCACGAGGTCCGCCTCCTCCTCGCCGCGCTCGTAGCGCCGCTGCGCGGGCACCGGACGCAGGTCGCGGGCCAGGAACACGGTGATCCGCTCGTCGTTGCCGCCCGGCGTGCTGAAGAACTCCGCGAGCCGCCACCAGCGGCCCGCCTCGAGGTCGGCCTCCTCCGCGAGCTCGCGCGCCGCGGCGACGACCCGCTCCTCGCCCGCGACGTCGAGCAGCCCCGCGGGCGGCTCCCACAGCACCTGCCGCACCGGGTGGCGGTACTGCGACTGCAGGAGCACGCGGTCCTCGTCGTCCATGGCGAGCACCGCCACGGCCCCCGGGTGCGCGACGTACTCGCGCACCGCGGGGCCGTCGCCCAGCTCGACGGTGTCCCGCACGACGTCCCAGATGCGGCCCGCGAAGACCGTCTCGCGCGCGGTGACCGCACGCTCCTGCGGGACGTCGACGAGCGTGGCGGGGTCGGGCGCGCTCACGCCCCCGCCCGCTGCGCGAGCGCCGCGCCGACGAGCCCGGCGAACAGGGGGTGCGCTCGGGTCGGACGGGACTTGAACTCCGGGTGCGCCTGGGTCGCGACGTAGTACGGGTGCTCCTCGCGGGGCAGCTCCACGAACTCGACGAGGGACGTGTCGGGCGACACGCCGGAGATGACCAGGCCCGCGTCCTCGAGCTTGTCGCGGTACGCGTTGTTGACCTCGTAGCGGTGGCGGTGCCGCTCGGAGACCTGCTCGGCGCCGTACGCCTCCGCGACCACCGACCCCGGCGTCAGGCGCGCGTCGTACGCGCCGAGCCGCATCGTGCCGCCCAGGTCGCCCTTGCCGCCGACGATCGCGAGCTGCTCCTCCATCGTCGCGATGACCGGGTGCGCGGTGTCCGGGTCGAACTCGGTCGACGACGCGTCCTCGAGGCCGAGGACCGTGCGTGCGTACTCGATGACCATGCACTGCAGGCCGAGGCACAGGCCGAGCGTGGGCACCTTCTGCTCGCGCGCCCAGCGCAGCGCGCCGAGCTTGCCCTCGATGCCGCGCACGCCGAAGCCGCCGGGCACCAGCACCGCGTCGACGCCCCCGAGCGCCTCCTGCGCGCCCTCGGGCGTCTGGCACTCGTCGGAGGGCACCCAGCGGATGGTGACCTTCGCGTCGTGGTGGAAGCCGCCGGCGCGCAGCGCCTCGGTGACCGACAGGTACGCGTCGGGCAGGTCGATGTACTTGCCGACGAGCGCGATCTCGACCTGGTGCGCGGGCTCGTGCACGCGGCGCAGGAGGTCCTCCCAGCCGCTCCAGTCGACGTCCCGGAAGGGCAGCCCGAGGCGCTGCACGACGTACGCGTCGAGGCCCTCGGTGTGCAGCACGCGCGGGATGTCGTAGATGCTCGGCGCGTCCTTCGCGGTGACCACGCCCTGCACGTCGACGTCGCACATCAGCGCGATCTTGCGCTTGGTCGACTCGGGCACCTCGCGGTCGGCGCGCAGCACGATCGCGTCGGGCTGGATGCCGATGCTGCGCAGGGCCGCCACCGAGTGCTGCGTCGGCTTCGTCTTGAGCTCGCCCGACGGGCCGATGTACGGCACGAGCGACACGTGCAGGAAGAAGCAGTTGTCGCGGCCCAGGTCGTGCCGGACCTGGCGCGCCGCCTCGAGGAACGGCTGCGACTCGATGTCGCCGACGGTGCCGCCGATCTCCGTGATGATCACGTCGACGTCCTCACCCGCCTGGGAGCGCATGCGGGCCTTGATCTCGTCCGTGATGTGCGGGATGACCTGGACGGTGTCGCCGAGGTACTCGCCGCGCCGCTCCTTCGCGATCACGTGCGAGTAGACCTGCCCCGTCGTGACGTTCGCCGAGCCGACGAGGTCGACGTCGAGGAACCGCTCGTAGTGGCCGACGTCGAGGTCTGTCTCCGCGCCGTCCTCCGTGACGAAGACCTCACCGTGCTGGAACGGGTTCATCGTGCCCGGGTCCACGTTGAGGTACGGGTCGAGCTTCTGCATCGTGACCCGCAGGCCGCGCGAGCGGAGGAGGCGGCCGAGGCTGCTCGCCGTCAGGCCCTTCCCGAGCGAGGAGGCGACGCCCCCCGTGACGAAGATGTGCCGGGTCGAGATGTCCGACCGCCCGGAGAGTCGGTACGCGCGCTCTGTCACGGGCTTCCACCCTACCGCACGCACCGCCCGCCGCCGTGGTGCGGTCCCAGCGCGGCGCGCACCTCAGCGCGGCGCGGTACCCCGGGAGCCGGCCGGGCGGTCACCGTCCCCGCCCGCCGCCTCCCCCGGTCGCGCGTCGCGCGGCGGGAGCTCGTGCGGGGGGCGTCCGTCCTGCGGGGCGGGGTCACCCTGCACGCCGCGGTCGTCGTGCGGCGTGCGGTCGTCGCGCGGCGTGTGCGGTGCGAGCGCGGCCTCCGCGGGGGCCGGCGTGGGCAGCACGGCGTCGACGGGCACGACGGCGGCGCCGGTCTCGTGCGCCGCCTCGCGCGGGTCGGACGGGCGCTCGGCGCGGGCGATCCCGACGAGCGTGCGCCGGTCGAGCAGCGCGGCCCCGGCGGCGACGACCAGGGCCGCCGTCACGGCACCGCCGGCCGCCGCTCCCGTGGCCGACAGGGGCCCGTCGCCGGCCAGCAGCAGGACGGAGTCGGCGACCCACCGCCCGGAGACCGCACCGAGGGCGCCCGCACCCCCGGCGACGAGGACCGTGCGCGCCAGGCCGGCGAGGGCGTCCCGGCCCGCGGCGCGGCGCAGCGCGACGAGGGCCGCGACGGCGCCGGCGACCATGCCGAGCGTGGTCGCCGCACCGAGCGCCGCCAGGACGCCCAGGTCGGCGCGCCGCGCGAGCACGACGAGGAGCAGCGCGGACACCGTCACGACGCCCCACCCGAACGCGTTGACCGCCACGGCGGAGCGCGACCGCTCCAGGGCGTACAGGCAGCGTGACACGTGGAACAGGACGCCCAGGCCCACGACGCCGGGCGCGAGCGGCACGAGCGCGTCCAGGAGCCCGGTGGCCACCCCGCCGCCGCCCCTGTCGAACGCGCCGAACAGGGCCGCGACCGCCGGCGCACCGGCCAGCACGGCGGCGGCGCCGAGCGCGGCCGCGGCCACCACACCGCGCGTCGTCACGGCCGCGAGCCGTCCGAAGGCGGCGCGGTCGCCGCTCGCCGCGTGCTCCGCCACCCGCGTGAAGGTCGAGGTCGCGAGGGGCACCACGAGCACCGCGTACGGCAGCAGGTACACCTGCTGCGCGTACACGAACGCGGTGTAGCCCTCACCGCCGCCCGGTGCGAAGTTCCCCGCCAGGAGCAGGACGACCAGCACCGCGAGCTGCTGCGCCGCCACGGACCCCACGCCCGCGAGCGCGAGCGCGCGGAACCGCGGCCCGGCGTCCTCGCCGAACCGCAGGGTGGGGCGCAGACGCAGCCCGAGGCGGCGCACCGGGACGAGCATCGGCAGGCACATCGCCGCCACGCCGGCCGTCGTCCCCCACGCCAGGACCTCGAGGGCGCCGGGCGGCAGCCGCCCCGGGTCGCTCACCTCGCCGTCGGCCAGTGCGCCGTACACCCCGTACACGGTGATGACGACGACCGAGTTGAGCACCGGGGCGAACGCCGGCCAGAAGAACCGGCGGTGCGCCTGGAGCACGCCGTACAGCAGCACGGTGACCCCGTACAGCGGCACCTGGACGGCGAAGACGAGCACGAAGAACCGCACGAGGTCGACCGGTGCGTCGTCCCCGGCGACGAGGACCGCGAGCGGCTCGGCGAGCACGGCGAGCAGGACGCCGAGCGGCACGAGCACGAGGAGCGCCCACCCGAGCGCGGCCGACGCGATCCGCTCGACCCGCGCACGGTCGCCGCGGGCGAGGGGCGCCGCGAGCATCGGCACGACGGCACCGGCCAGCGCACCACCGGCCGCGGCCTCGAAGAGGATGTTCGGCAGGGTGTTCGCCGCGTTGTACGCGTCACCGATCTCGTGCCCGCCGACCGTGGCCGCCTGGACCAGGAAGCGCCCCAGGCCGAGCACCCGGGACAGCACGGTGACGACCGTGATGAGGGCCGCCGCGCCGAGGAGCCCCTGGACGGCCCGCCGTGCGCCGCGGCTCATGCGCCGCTGTCGTCCGCGGGCGCGGCGTGGCGGCCACGGGCAGCCGGGGCCGCCGGTCGGCGGCCCCACGCGTCGATCTCCCGCAGCACGGGTGTGCGCTCGATGACCCGCGTGAAGCTGACGCGCTCGCTCGCGAGGGTCAGCGCGACCACGCCCGCCAGCGCCGCGAGCCGCACCGGGCGCGGTGCCGCCAGCACGACGGCGGTGCCGAGGGCCGCGCCGAGGGCGTTCGCCCCGCCGTCGCCGAGCATGTCGGCTTCCGCGAGGTCCTGCTCGACGGCCGCTCCCCCGGCGCCGAGGACGGCCGCGGCCGCGCCGGCGCCCGCGCCGCCCGCCAGCGCGAGCGGTGCGGCCGCGAGGGCCGCCGCCTTGAGGGCCCGCCCCGGGCGCAGGTCGAGCAGGTTGAGCAGGTTCGCGGTGCCGGCGACGAGCGCGCCGGACGCGAGCGTGTCCGCGGCGCGCGCCACCGGGTGCGACGGGTGCCCGCCCGCCGGTGCCGCGAGCGCCGCGGCGGCCAGCGCGCTCGCGCCGATGCCGAGGACCTTGAGCCCGCCGGTCGTGACCGTGCCGTGCGCGAGCGCGCCCAGGTGTCCCCGCAGACCCTTCGTGCGCGTCGAGGTGTCCTCGCGCAGGTCGTCGACGAGGCCGAACGCCCCCGCACCCGTCACGGCGACCGCCGCCGCCAGCGCGCTCCGCGGGGACGACGCGCCCACGACCGCACCCGCGAGCAGCCCCGCCGCGGTGGCGGGGCCCTCGAGCATGCTGACCGGCTCACCGCGGTGGTTGGTCCGGGTCCACACCTGCGGGCCCCCGGGCGGGCTCAGGTCGAGCACGCCCCGCACGACCGCGGTGGTGGCGGCCGCGACGGCCCCGGCGGCGAGTCGACGCGCGACGCTCACCCCTGGCCCTCCGCGCCGGCGCCCGCGGCCGGGTCCGTGCCGGCGTCCGTCGCACCGGTCCCGTCCGCGGCCGGCGTCCGGTCGACCGGGGGCAGCTGGACGACCGGCGGCAGCGGCTCGAGGTCGTCCCCGTAGCCGTAGTGGCCGTTCTCGCCGGCGATGCGTGCCGCGAGCGCCAGCGGCACGACGACCTGGCCCGTGACGTCGTCGGTGCGCGAGACCGTCGTCAGCCGCTCGGTGCGCTCACCGTCGGCCAGCACGGCCGACGTGAGCGACTCCGGCGTGCGCGGGCCGTCCGCCAGCACCGCCCCCTGCGACAGCCGCTGCGCGGCGTCGAGGACCGCGAGCTCCGCGTCGCGCCCGGCGGCCGCCGCGTCCGGGCTCGGGGAGGCCTGCGCCGGGTCCGCGGGCGGGCCGGCGACGACGACGACCGCGTCCGCCGGCCCCGCGACCTCGCCCGTCACCGCGATGAGCGGGTTGTCACCGGACGACAGGAGCTCGACGAGCGTCGCGGCGTTCTCCGACACCTGGTCGGGCGCGGACGCGTCGGCGCCCGTCAGCCCCTGCACCAGCGCGTCGGCGAGCTCCGTCTCGGTGCCCGCGTCGGCCGGCGGCGCGGCGTCGAGGTACGACACGAGCGTGCCGGCGAGCGCCTGCCGGTAGGTCCGCAGCGCCGGGTCCGTCCACGCGTCCGTCAGCCGGACCGTCGCCGCCACGCTCGCGCCCGCCTGGCCGATCCGCTCGCCGAGGGCCGTGACCTGGTCCTCCGGCACCTCGTCGAGCAGCACGAGCGCGACGCGGCGGTCGGTGAGCGACCCGCCGAGCAGGCGCTCGGCGGACGCGGACACGACGGCCTCGGCCGCCGCCTCGTCGGTGCCGGCGGCGTCCAGCTGGGCGCGCAGGTCCTCCTTCTCGGCGCGCAGCTGCTCGACCTGGCCGGTCAGGGTGTCGCCGATCGTCTCCTTGAGCGGTCCCGCGCCCAGCGCGATGCCGACGGCCAGCGCGAGGAAGACGGAGATGAGGGAGACGACGTGGTACCGGAAGTCGATCACGGGGTGGGCTCTCGGTCGGTCGCGCCGCGGCGTGCGGCGCAGGGGGCGGGAAGCAGGAGGAGGGGCAGCGCGGCGGCGTGCCGCCAGGGCGTCGCCGGTCGCGCGGCGGCGCGGGCCGGCCCGGTCACGGCGAGCCGCCGACGAGCGAGCCGAACCAGGAGACGACGTCGTCGAGGCGCGCGCCCAGCAGGCCGATCAGCGTCTGACCCGCGGCCGTGGACGCGAGCGCCACGCCGAGCGCCAGCAGGCCGGCGAGGACCAGCAGCGTGAGCTGCACGTTCGAGATGCGGTGCTGGTACAGGCGCGACACGCCCTTGGCGTCGACGAGCTTGCCGCCCACGCGCAGCCGCGTCAGGAACGTGCTCGCCATGCCCGCCCGGCCCTTGTCGAGGAACTCGACCAGGGTCGCGTGCGTCCCCACCGCGACGATGAGCTCGGCGCCCTTGTCGTCCGCGAGCAGCATCGCGACGTCCTCGCTCGTGCCCGTCGCGGGGAAGACGACGTGCGGCACCCCGAGCTGCTCGACCCGTGCGAGGCCCGGTGCACGACCGTCCCGGTAGGCGTGCACGACGATCTCGGCGCCGCACTGCAGGGCACGGTCGGAGACGGAGTCCATGTCGCCGACGATCATGTCGGGCCGCCAGCCCGCCTCGAGGATCGCGTCCGCGCCGCCGTCCACGCCGATGAGCACCGGACGGTACTCCCGGATGTACGGGCGCAGCGTGACGAGGTCCTCCTTGTAGTGGTAGCCGCGGACGACGATGAGGACCTGGCGCCCCTCGAGCCGCGTGTCCACGTCGGGCACGCCGACGCCGTCGAGCAGCAGCTCCCGCTCACGGCGCAGGTAGTCCATCGTGTTCGCCGCGAAGGACTCGAGCTGCACCGACAGACCGGCGCGCGCCTCCTCCATCGTCGCGGCCACGGACTCGGGCGTCTGCGCGACGCCCTCGGCGACGAGCGCCTCCCCGTCGTAGACCGCGCCGTCGACGACACGCAGCGTGCGTCCCTCCGCGACCGCCATCACGTCGGCCCCGAGGTCGTCCACGAGCGGGATGCCCGCGGAGACGAGGATCTCGGGACCGAGGTTCGGGTACCGACCGGACGTCGACGGGGCCGCGTTGAGCACCGCGGCGGGCTGGCACCGCACGAGGGCCTCGGCCGACACGCGGTCGAGGTCCAGGTGGTCGATCACGGCCACGTCGCCGGGACGCAGGCGCTTGGTCAGGGACTTGGTGCGGCGGTCGACGCGCGCCGGCCCGACCACCTCACCGGTGTCGGGCGCGCTCGTCCGCCTGCGCAGGGAGACTCTCATCGTGGGGTCATCGTCCCACGGACCGGGCCAGCAGCTCCGACGCGTGGGCACGTGCCGTGTCGGAGTCCTGCCCGGAGAGCATCCGCGCGAGCTCGCGCACCCGCTCCTCGCCGTCGACCTCGCGCACGTCGGACTCCGTGACGACGTCCACGCCGTCCGCGGTCGACTTCGTCACGACCAGGTGCCGGTCCGCGAACGCGGCCACCTGCGCCAGGTGGGTCACCACGAGCACCTGCGTCCCGGCGGCGAGCCGCGCGAGGCGACGTCCGATCTCCGTCGCGGCCCGTCCTCCCACGCCGGCGTCGACCTCGTCGAAGACGAACGTGCCGGGTGCCACGGAGCCCTCGGCTGTGGCGAGCGCCACCTCGAGCGCGAGCATCACGCGCGAGAGCTCACCCCCGGAGGCGCCCTTGCCGAGCGGCCGTGCGGGCGCACCCGCGTGCGGGACGAGCAGCATCTCGACCTGGTCCGCCCCGTGCGCGGCGTGCTCCTCGGCCGGCCGCACGTCCACGACCAGCCGGGCCCCGGCCATCGCCAGCCCGCCGAGCTCCTCGCTCACCGCCTCCGACAGCGCTCCGGCGGCCGCGGTCCGGGCGGCGGTGATGGCGGCGGCCAGCTCCTGCAGGCGCGCGTCGAGCGCGTCGCGCCGCTCGTGCAGGGCCGCGATCCGCTCCTCGCCCCCTCCAGGTCCAGCAGCCGGGCGGACGACTCCTGCGCCCAGCGCAGCACCGCACCCACGTCCTCGCCGTACGAGCGCGTGAGCGTCGCGAGCTCGGCGCGACGGCGCTGCACCGCGTCGAGGCGCGCCGGGTCGGCCTGCAGGTCCTGGACGTAGGCCGCCAGCTCCGCCGCGACGTCGGCCAGCAGGTAGCCGGCCTCCGCGACGCGCGTCGCGAGCGACGCCAGGGCGCCGTCGTGCGCGCCCACCTGCTCGAGACGGCGTCGCGCGTCCTCGACGAGCACGGTCGCGGCGACCGCTTCCCCCGCCGAGTCGTCGTCCCCGACCAGCGCGGCGTGCGCCCCGGCGGCCGCGGCCCGCAGGTCCTCGGCGTTGCCGAGCCGCTCCGCCTCCGCCGCGAGCTGCACGTCCTCGTCCGGCTGCGGGTCGACGCGCTCGACCTCGGCGAGGCCGAGCCGGAGCAGCTCCGCCTCACGGGCGCGCTCCTGCGCGCGGGTGACGAGGTCGTCCAGCTCCGTCTGCACCCGGGCGCGCTCGGCCCACGTCCTGCGGTGGTCGGCGAGCACGGCCTGGTGCGCCGCCCCGGCGAACGCGTCGAGGGCGGCGCGCTGACGCGCCGGGGAGCGCAGACGCACCTGGTCCGCCTGCCCGTGCACGGTGACGAGCTCCTCGGCGATCTCGGCGAGCACACCCTGCGGGACCGAGCGTCCCCCGAGGTACGCGCGCGAGCGCCCGGGGGCGTCGTCGGTGGCCGCCGTCACCGTGCGGAGCACCACGAGGCTCCCGTCCTCGTCGACCTCGGCGCCGGCCTCGCGCGCACGCTCCAGGGCGGCGGCCCCGTCGCCCAGCACGACCCGGCCCTCCACGGCCGCGGACCGGGCGCCCGTCCGGACGGTCGCCGGGTCCGCCCGGCCGCCCAGCAGCAGCGACAGGGCCGTCAGCACCATCGTCTTGCCGGCACCGGTCTCCCCGGTCAGCACGGTCAGCCCCGGGCCGAGCCGCACGTGCGCGCGACCGATGACGCCGAGGTCGTCGATCCGGATCTCCTCGATCACCGTCCACCGTCCTCGCGGGCACCCCGCCAGCCGACGACCGGCAGGTCGAACTTCTGCACCAGGCGCGTCGTGAAGGGCGCCGGGTTGAGGCGTGCGAACCGCACGGGCTGGTCGCTCACGCGCACCTCGAGCCGCGCGCCGCGGTCCAGCTCGAGCTGGCGCCGCCCGTCGCACGTCACCACCGCCGCCGACGACGAGCGGCCGATGAGCTCCACGGCCAGCACGCTGCCGGGCCCGACGACGAGCGGCCGTGCGAACAGCGAGTGCGCGGCCAGCGGCACGAGCACGGTCCCGGCGACGTCCGGCCACAGCACCGGCCCGCCGGCGGAGAAGGCGTGCGCCGTCGAGCCCGTCGCGGTGGCGGCGACGAGGCCGTCGCAGCCGAACGACGAGAGCGGACGGCCGTCGACCTCGACGACGACCTCGATCATCCGCGCCGGGTCGGTCTTCTCCACGGCCGCCTCGTTCAGCGCCCACCCCGTCTCGACCCGGCCGTCGGCGTGCACGACGCGCACGTCGACGGTGTCCCGCTCCTCCACGTCGTGGTCGCCGGCGGTCAGCCGCGCCACGGCCGTCGCGACGTCCGCGGGCTCGATCTCGGCGAGGAACCCGACGTGCCCGAGGTTCACGCCGAGCAGCGCCACGTCCGTGCCGCGCGTGAGCTCCGCGGCGCGCAGGATCGTCCCGTCGCCGCCGAGCACGACCGCGAGCTCGAACGGGGGCAGCTCGTCCGCCGTGACGTCCTCCGACGCCTCCACCGCCTCGACGTCGGCGTGCGCGAGGGCGCGCACCACCGAGTCCGCGGCCGCGACCGCCTCGGGTCGCCCGCTGTGGCGGACGACCAGCGCGCGGCGCGTCACCGCACGCCCTCCCGCCGCGGGGTCGTGCCGTCGACCGCGGCGCGCACCGCCGCGTCGACCGCGGCGACGACGTCGACCGACGGGACCGGCGCGAGGGGCGCCGGCGCGCCACCCGGTGCCGTCAGGTGCACCACGAACTCGACGTTGCCGTGCGTGCCCGGCACCGTGCTGGGACGCACCGCGTGCACCGCGGCGCCGAGCCGCTGCGCCGCCTCGCACACGTCCAGCACCGCCGCACGCCACAGGTCCGGGTCCCGCACGACGCCGTGCGCGCCCAGGCGCTCGCGGCCCACCTCGAACTGCGGCTTGACGAGCAGCACCAGGTCGGCGCCCGGGGCCGCCACCGCCACGAGCGGGGCGAGCACGAGCCGCAGCGAGATGAACGACAGGTCACCGACCACCAGGTCGGGCACCGGGACGACGTCGCCGGCGCCCAGGTCACGCACGTTGACGCCCTCGCGCACGTCGACGCGGGGGTCCTCGCGCAACCACGGCACCATCTGCCCGTGGCCCACGTCGACCGCGACCACGCGCCCGGCACCGCGGCGCAGGAGCACGTCGGTGAAGCCACCGGTGCTGGCCCCCGCGTCCAGGCACACCCGTCCGCGGACCTCCAGGTGCGGCCAGGCGCCGAGCGCGTCCGCGAGCTTGAGGGCCGCCCGGGACGCCCACCCCGCGTCGGCCGGGTCGGGCGCGACCGTGACGTCCTGCCCGTCGTCCACGGGCGCGGCGGGCCGCCGCACGCAGGTTCCGTCGACCTGCACCCGGCCGTCCGCGACGAACCGGGCGGCCTGGGTGCGGGACCGGGCCAGCCCACGGCGGACCAGCTCGGTGTCGAGGCGTGCCGTCATCGTCGCGGTCATCCCTCGGCGTCCGCGAGCCGGTCCTGCAGCGCCTCGTGCACCGCCTCGAACGTCGCGAGCTGTGCGCGCAGGTCCAGCGTCTGCACCTCACGCAGCCGCCCGAGCGCCTCGTCCACCGCGTCGTCCCCCGTGGCCGCGGTCAGGAGGTCCGACGGCGTGGGTGCCGCGGGCACGGCCGAAGGCACGGCCGCAGACACGGCCGCGGGCGACGGCGTGCCCGCTGCGGTGCTGGCGCTCTCGCTCACGTGCGGTCCTCCTTCGTCGCGGTCGTCCGGCGGCCGCACCGGGCGGCGCACGGCGTCGGGCCGGCGCCGTGCGGACGTGCCGCACCGGCGCGCCGGGCGCGGGGCGTCCCCACGCTACCCGGCGTCGGCCCGCGGCGGCGGGCGCGACCCACAGGCGTGACGTGCCGCCCGGGCGCCGCGTCCGCGGTCAGAGCTCCGGCACGACGGCCGGGTCGAGCGGCGCACCCCCGTCGGCCGCGTCCCACGCCGCGGCGCAGGCCGCACGCACCAGGTCGAGCCGGGCACCGACGCCCCCGGCCGCGTCGGGCCGCAGGTCCAGCGCGCCGTCGGCCACCCGTGCGGCCGCGCCCCGGCACACCCACCACCCGTCCCGGCGGACCGGTGCGGGGTGCGGCTCGAGGAGCGCACGCAGGTCGGCGCCGACGAAGTGCGGGCGCTCGCCGGGCAGGGCGAGCACGTCGTCGCGGGCGCTGCTGACCCCCGTCAGGACGTGCAGGCCGGGGATGTCCCCGGACCTCGCACCGGCGAGGTCCGTGTCGAGCCGGTCCCCGACGACGAGCGGCGCACGGGCGCCGGCCCGCTCCACCGCCAGGCGGTACATCGTCGGCGACGGCTTGCCCGCGCTCGCCGGCTGGACCCCCGTCGCGGCGCGCACCGCACCCACGAGCGACCCGTTGCCGGGGGCGAACCCGCGGGCCGTCGGGAGGCTGAGGTCGAGGTTCGACGCCACGTGCCACGCGCCGCGCTGGACGGCGTAGGCCGCCTCCGCGAGCTGCGCCCAGCCGAGCTCGGGCGCGAACCCCTGCACGACCGCCGCCGGGTCGTCGTCCGCCGACGTCACGACCTCGTAGCCCTTGGCCCGCACCGCCGTCAGGAGGCCCGCGCCGCCCACGACCAGCACGCGCGCCCCGGCGGGCACGCGTGTCGCGAGCAGCTCGGCGGCGGCCTGCGCCGCGGTCATCACCTCGTGCGGGGCCGTCGGGATGCCGAGGCCCACGAGCTGCTCGGCCACCTGCTCGGGCTCGCGCGAGGCGTTGTTGGTGACGAACACGACGCGCATGCCGGCCCCGCGCGCCCGGTCGAGCCCCTCCGCGGCGCCGTCGATCGGCTCGTGGCCCCGGTAGGCCACGCCGTCCAGGTCGACGAGCGCGAGGTCGTAGCGCTCGGCGAGCGGCTCCTGCGACTCCAGCAGCCCCGCTCCCGTCACCGTGCCTCCTCGTCCTGGACGCCCTCGACGTCCTGGTCAGTCTCGTCCTGCGGCGTCTCGCCCTGCGGCGCCTCGTCCGACGCCGCCTCGCCCTGCGGCGTCTCGCCGCGCCCGGACCCGTCCGGCTCGTCCTGTGCGCCGTCGGCAGCGGACGGCGAGCTGACGTCCTCGGCACCGGTCGCCTCGACGTCCTCGACGTCCTCGACGTCCTCGACGTCCTCGACGTCCTCGAGGAGGTCGTACACCACGACCTCCTCCTCCGGCTCGACGGCGCCGGCGGCCTCGTCGAGCTGCTCCTGCGTGTACGGGGCGAGCTCCGCCTCCGCCTCGGCGTGCCTCCCGGCGGCCTCGAGAGCCGTCGCACGAGCCTGCGCGACGCGCACGGCGAGCAGCCCGCTCGCCCGCCGCACGACGTCGGTGGACAGCGCGGCGACCGCCGCCTCGGGCTGCCCCATCTCCAGGCGCGCACCGCTGACGACCATCGCGAGCTCGACCCGGACAGCAGCCGGCAGGGTCTCGGCCTCCGGCTCCTGGGCGAGGGCGACCGCGCGCTCCGGGCGCCCGAGCCCGCGCTCGGCGTCCGCCATGACGGCGAGGTGCTCCGACGAGCCGTTGAGACGACGGACCGTGCGCAGCTCGCGCAGCGCCTCCGCGTAGCGCCCTGTCCGGTACGCGGCGAGCCCCGCCGCCTCACGCACCACGTCGACGCGTCCGGCGCGGCGCACCGCCGCGGCCGCGTGCTCGTAGGCGAGCTCGGGGTCCACGTCGAGCAGCCGCCCGACCATCACCAGGTGCCTGCCGACGCGCTGCGCGTTCTCCTTGCTCAGCGTGCGCAGACGTCCGCGCACCTCGCGGTCGAGCTGGGCGAACGTCACCTCCTCGGGGAGCTCCGGCTCGGGCACGCGCACGCGCTCCGGCTCGTGCCGGTCCGCCCCACGGGGACCACGGTCGGCGCCCGCGACGCGGCGCGCCCCGGCGGCCCCGCGCGGGGGACCGTCACCGCGACCACGCCGCTCGTCGTGGCCGGGTCGCTCCTCGTACCCGCGGCGCGCACCGCGGTCGCGCACCTCGTGGCGTCCGCCGCTCGCGGCATCGCCTCGGCGGTCCCCCTGCCACGCGTCCTCGCGCCGGACGCCACCGCCCGGCCCGCGGTCCGTGCGTGGGGTCCTGTCGTCCGGCCCGCGGGCGTCGCGCGGCCCGGACGTCGACGCGCCGCGGGTGTGCGCACGCACGTCACCACGCGGCCCGTCCGCCGCAGGACGTCGGCCCGGGCCGGCGCCCCGGCCGCCCTCGTCGCGCCGCGGTCCGTCCCACGCACGGGGCGGACGCCCCCGTCCCGCAGCGTCACCGCGACCGCGGTCGTCACGTCCGCCGCCGTCCCCACGTCGGGGCTCCCAGGTGCGTCCCGACGCCCCGGAGCCGCCGCGCACGTCGCGCTCACGGGGGTCGTCCCCACGGCGCCCCGCCACCCGCGGCCGCCCGCCTGCACCCGCGGGCCGCGGGCCGCGGTCGTCGCTGCGCCACGGACCCGAACCGCCCGGAGCACGACCACGCCCCGCCGCGGCGGCACCCGCCGTGCGTCCTGTGCCGCCCTCGCCACGTCCGCGCTGCTCGTCGCGACGCTGATCGCGCACCCCGGCATCGAGCTCGCGCCCGCGCCGACCGCCGTCGGCGGGACGGCCCGGACCGGGACGCCACGCCTCCGCATCGCGCGCCGAACCGCTTCCCGCGCGGGGGCCCGCAGGCGCTCGACGCACGTCGTCCCGACGCGACCCGCCGTCCTCGACGCGCGGCCGGTCGTTCCAGCGGTCCCCGCGCCCCCGCCCCGAGGCCCCGCCGGTGCCGCGGCCCGTGGCGGAGCCGCCGCGAGCGTCACCGCCGCGCCACGACCCGGTCGACCCGGTCCCACCGCGCGCGGCCGCTCCGCCGCGCGTCCCGCGGGAGCCGTCGCCGGCCCCCGCAGCTCCACCGCGGGGCCCTCGTGCGCTGCCGCCCTGGTCGTTGCGGCGGGGACGTCGCTCGTCGGGCGAGCCGTCGCTGTTCATGTTGTGCTCCTCGTCGTACGTCGGCGCCCATGGTCTCATTACCGCGACCGGCAGGACCGCCGGCCCATCACGAGCCGGACGTGATCCGGGTCGCTGCGCGCCAGTCCGGGCGCGCGGTGGGGTGTGCACGAGCGCCGGCGCTGACCCCGCACGTACCGGACGCGGACGCCCGCGGCCGCTGCAGGTCGCCGTCGTGCTGCACGCGCCGACCGGCCATGGCCCGGTCCCAAGAGCGGTGCGTATGTGCCGGGAATGCACGAAGGCCCACCCGGTGTCGGGTGGGCCTTCGTGGAATGGTTGTCCGGCGGCGTCCTACTCTCCCACACCCTGGCGAGTGCAGTACCATCGGCGCTGAAGGGCTTAGCTTCCGGGTTCGGAATGGGACCGGGCGTTTCCCCTTCGCTATGACCGCCGTAACACGGTCGAGATTGTCAAGCAGGTCGTGGACCCGTTGATTTCTCGGGAACCGCACAGTGGACGCGTAGCAAAGAATGAAGTGTGTCAAGTTGTCGGCTTATTAGTACCGGTCAGCTGCGGCAGTCGTTGGTCCTGCCTTCCACATCCGGCCTATCTACCCAGTGGTCTATCTGGGAGCCTCTCACCCCGAAGGGCGTGGAAACCTCATCTTGAAGCAGGCTTCCCGCTTAGATGCTTTCAGCGGTTATCCCTTCCGAACGTAGCCAACCAGCCGTGCTCCTGGCGGAACAACTGGCACACCAGAGGTTCGTCCGTCCCGGTCCTCTCGTACTAGGGACAGCCCTTCTCAAGTTTCCTGCGCGCGCAGCGGATAGGGACCGAACTGTCTCACGACGTTCTAAACCCAGCTCGCGTACCGCTTTAATGGGCGAACAGCCCAACCCTTGGGACCTACTCCAGCCCCAGGATGCGACGAGCCGACATCGAGGTGCCAAACCATGCCGTCGATATGGACTCTTGGGCAAGATCAGCCTGTTATCCCCGGGGTACCTTTTATCCGTTGAGCGACGGCGCTTCCACAAGCCACCGCCGGATCACTAGTTCCGACTTTCGTCCCTGCTCGACCTGTCAGTCTCACAGTCAAGCTCCCTTGTGCACTTGCACTCGCCACCTGATTGCCAACCAGGCTGAGGGAACCTTTGAGCGCCTCCGTTACATTTTAGGAGGCAACCGCCCCAGTTAAACTACCCACCAGGCACTGTCCCTGATCCGGATCACGGACCGAGGTTAGATGTCCAGAGCGACCAGAGTGGTATTTCAACGATGACTCCACCGACACTGGCGTGCCGGCTTCACAGTCTCCCACCTATCCTACACAAGCCGCACCGAACACCAATACCAAGCTATAGTAAAGGTCCCGGGGTCTTTCCGTCCTGCTGCGCGTAACGAGCATCTTTACTCGTAGTGCAATTTCGCCGAGTTCGCGGTTGAGACAGCGGAGAAGTCGTTACGCCATTCGTGCAGGTCGGAACTTACCCGACAAGGAATTTCGCTACCTTAGGATGGTTATAGTTACCACCGCCGTTTACTGGGGCTTAAATTCTGAGCTTCGCACTTGCGTGCTGACCCGTCCTCTTAACCTTCCAGCACCGGGCAGGCGTCAGTCCGTATACATCGTCTTGCGACTTCGCACGGACCTGTGTTTTTAGTAAACAGTCGCTTCTCCCTGGTCTCTGCGGCCCTCCACGCTTCCCGGGCGAACCGGTACACGCTTGAGGCCCCCCTTCTCCCGAAGTTACGGGGGCATTTTGCCGAGTTCCTTAACCACGATTCTCTCGATCGCCTTGGTATTCTCTACCTGACCACCTGAGTCGGTTTGGGGTACGGGCGGCTAGAACCTCGCGTCGAGGCTTTTCTTGGCAGCATAGGATCACCCATTTCCCGCATACGCGGTACCCGTCGGTTCTCAGGCTACGTGAGGTGCGGATTTGCCTGCACCTCGCCCTACGGCCTTGGACGTGGACTACCATCGCCACGCTGGGCTACCTTCCTGCGTCACCCCTGTTAACACGCTTACCTACTACCGGTTCGGGTCCCGTGCTCCCCGGTGCGGTGTCCCCGAAGGGACGGTGCACCGGCTCGGACGGTCAGCATCACCGGGCTCGGTATGGGCGGTTCTTCGCCGGTACGGGAATATCAACCCGTTGTCCATCGACTACGCCTGTCGGCCTCGCCTTAGGTCCCGACTTACCCAGGGCGGATTAGCCTGGCCCTGGAACCCTTGGTCATTCGGCGGACGGGTTTCTCACCCGTCTTTCGCTACTCATGCCTGCATTCTCACTCGTGTGGGCTCCACCACTGGGTTCCCCCGCGGCTTCACCGCCCACACGACGCTCCCCTACCCATCCACACGACTGAACCACGAAGGCTTGTCACGATGTGTGAATGCCACAGCTTCGGCGGTGTGCTTGAGCCCCGCTACATTGTCGGCGCGGAATCACTTGACCAGTGAGCTATTACGCACTCTTTCAAGGGTGGCTGCTTCTAAGCCAACCTCCTGGTTGTCTGTGCAACTCCACATCCTTTCCCACTTAGCACACGCTTAGGGGCCTTAGCTGGTGGTCTGGGCTGTTTCCCTCTCGACTACGGAGCTTATCCCCCGCAGTCTCACTGCCACGCTCTGGCTTACCGGCATTCGGAGTTTGGCTAACGTCAGTAACCTGGTGGGGCCCATCGGCTATCCAGTAGCTCTACCTCCGGCAAGAAACACGTGACGCTGCACCTAAATGCATTTCGGGGAGAACCAGCTATCACGAAGTTTGATTGGCCTTTCACCCCTAACCACAGGTCATCCCCCAGGTTTTCAACCCTGGTGGGTTCGGGCCTCCACGCGGTCTTACCCGCGCTTCACCCTGCCCATGGCTAGATCACTTCGCTTCGGGTCTAGAGCACGCGACTGACACGCCCTGTTCGGACTCGCTTTCGCTACGGCTTCCCCACACGGGTTAACCTCGCCACGTACCACTAACTCGCAGGCTCATTCTTCAAAAGGCACGCCGTCACCCCTGCTAAGGAGGCTCCGACGGATTGTAGGCACACGGTTTCAGGTACTATTTCACTCCCCTCCCGGGGTACTTTTCACCTTTCCCTCACGGTACTTGTCCGCTATCGGTCACCAGGTAGTATTTAGGCTTACACAGTGGTCTGTGCAGATTCACTCCGGGTTTCTCGGGCCCGGAGCTACTTGGGATCCCCATCGGGAGGCCACGCCATTTCGTCTACGGGGGTACCACCCTCTGTGCCGGGCCTTTCAATGCCCTTCGACTATGACGCGACTTTCTGACTCCCTGCTGACACGGCAGTATCAGCTGACGGGTCCCACAACCCCGCACGTGCAACGCCTGCCGGCTTGAACACACGCACGGTTTGGCCTGATCCGCTTTCGCTCGCCACTACTCACGGAATATCTCTTCCTGCCGGTACTGAGATGTTTCACTTCCCGGCGTTCCCTCCACGCACCCTATATATTCAGGTGCGGGTCACCACACATGACTGTGGCGGGGTTTCCCCATTCGGACATCCTCGGATCACGGTTCGTTTGCCAACTCCCCGAGGCTTATCGCAGGCTACTACGTCCTTCTTCGGCTCCTGGTGCCAAGGCATCCACCCTGTGCCCTTATAAACTTGACCACAAAGATCATTCAAAGATGCTCGCGTCCACTGTGCAGTTCTCAAGCAACCACCGGACCCCGCCGGCACCAGGCACGCCTACCCCCACACACCACTGGCGTGCACAGGCGGTTCGACACCCACCGACAGACCCGAAGGCCCACCCAGCCCACCACCCGACCCCCACCCCGGCACAACACCAGGACCAGGACCCGCAGCAGCAGACCTTCGCGACCCCGAAGCAACACCCCGACAAGCGGGCTGTTCCCTCAGGACCCAACAGCGTGCCAGGCCGACCCCACCACCAGCAGACCAACCGTTCCCTCCCCCACCACACCCCCAGGAAGCAAGCTCCCCAGCAGCACGACGAGGCGTACTAGGCCATCTGCCAGCGCGAAGCCGGCCGTAGTCGACGTTCCACCCTCGAGCACCACCCCCCACACACTGGCGGTGGAGGCATGGGCCTGGACACCCACCCACACCCATGACAGGCGCAGGCACGTGCCAGATGCTCCTTAGAAAGGAGGTGATCCAGCCGCACCTTCCGGTACGGCTACCTTGTTACGACTTAGTCCTAATCGCCAGTCCCACCTTCGACGGCTCCCCCCTCAAAGAGGTTGGGCCACCGGCTTCGGGTGTTACCGACTTTCATGACTTGACGGGCGGTGTGTACAAGGCCCGGGAACGTATTCACCGCAGCGTTGCTGATCTGCGATTACTAGCGACTCCGACTTCATGGGGTCGAGTTGCAGACCCCAATCCGAACTGAGACCGGCTTTTTGGGATTCGCTCCACCTCGCGGTATCGCAGCCCTTTGTACCGGCCATTGTAGCATGCGTGAAGCCCAAGACATAAGGGGCATGATGATTTGACGTCATCCCCACCTTCCTCCGAGTTGACCCCGGCAGTCTCCCATGAGTCCCCGGCATAACCCGCTGGCAACATGGGACGAGGGTTGCGCTCGTTGCGGGACTTAACCCAACATCTCACGACACGAGCTGACGACAACCATGCACCACCTGTGCACCGACCTTGCGGGGCACCCATCTCTGAGTGTTACCGGTGCATGTCAAGCCTTGGTAAGGTTCTTCGCGTTGCATCGAATTAATCCGCATGCTCCGCCGCTTGTGCGGGCCCCCGTCAATTTCTTTGAGTTTTAGCCTTGCGGCCGTACTCCCCAGGCGGGGCACTTAATGCGTTTGCTGCGGCACGGAATCCGTGGAATGGACCCCACACCTAGTGCCCAACGTTTACGGCATGGACTACCAGGGTATCTAATCCTGTTCGCTCCCCATGCTTTCGCTCCTCAGCGTCAGTTGCGGCCCAGTGACCTGCCTTCGCCATCGGTGTTCCTCCTGATATCTGCGCATTCCACCGCTACACCAGGAATTCCAGTCACCCCTACCGCACTCTAGTCTGCCCGTACCCACTGCAAGCCCCAGGTTGAGCCTGAGGTTTTCACAGCAGACGCGACAAACCGCCTACGAGCTCTTTACGCCCAATAATTCCGGACAACGCTTGCGCCCTACGTATTACCGCGGCTGCTGGCACGTAGTTAGCCGGCGCTTCTTCTGCAGGTACCGTCACTTGCGCTTCTTCCCTGCTGAAAGAGGTTTACAACCCGAAGGCCGTCATCCCTCACGCGGCGTCGCTGCATCAGGCTTGCGCCCATTGTGCAATATTCCCCACTGCTGCCTCCCGTAGGAGTCTGGGCCGTGTCTCAGTCCCAGTGTGGCCGGTCGCCCTCTCAGGCCGGCTACCCGTCGTCGCCTTGGTAGGCCATCACCCCACCAACAAGCTGATAGGCCGCGAGCCCATCCCCCACCGATAAATCTTTCCAGACGCTCCAGATGCCCGGGCGCCTCGTATCCAGTATTAGACCTCGTTTCCAAGGCTTATCCCAGAGTGGAGGGCAGGTTGCTCACGTGTTACTCACCCGTTCGCCACTGATCCGGTCAGCAAGCTGACCTTCACCGTTCGACTTGCATGTGTTAAGCACGCCGCCAGCGTTCGTCCTGAGCCAGAATCAAACTCTCCGTAAATGTCACACGCCACCCACCAGGCGAACCCGGCAGGCAACAGACACACAAAGAAACCCCACACGAAGCAGGGCCGAAACTGGTCTCTACCCCAGACCATCACCACGGGGACGCGGATCAAGATCTGGGCTCGACACCAAACAAATGGCATCGACTACTTGGCACACTGTTGAGTTCTCAAGGAACAGACGCTCATCCTCGATCCACCCTCTCGGGCTTCCCGCAGGAGGCTCATCCACCCTAGCAGACCCTTACGCTTTCCCCGACCACCGAGGTGACCGTTTCCAGCAGGACCGCCGTTGTGTTTCCACCGTACCAGAAGAATTCCTCGCCCCGACCGCCGTAACGGCCGACACAATTCCCTCTCCAGCAACGATTTCCACGCTACCAGGCCATTCCAAACCCCGACCGCCGAAACGACCAGCACACGCAAGAACCGACCCACCCGCACCTCACACCCCGACGCGCACAGCGCCTGGGTGATCCGAACCGGGGTTGTGCCCTGCTCCGCGGGACCGGCCACCATCACGGTGTCCGTGCCTCCCTGCCGGGCGGGCCTAGAGAACATTACGCGAACCCAGCCCCCCACGCAAACCCTGCCGCCGGTGACCACGGTCACCAGGTCGCGGGCTGCGCGGCGCCCCCGGCCGCTCGCTGTGCAACCCGCAGGCGGGCAGGACCATTCCCTTCGTGCCCGCGTGAGCGTGGTCACCGCCGGCGCCACCGCGTCGCCCCGCCCCGGCGGATCGCCGCGCGCCGCCGGTCGTCGCGCACGTGCGTGCCGTGGGCCGCGTGCCTGTCGTCGCGCACGTGCCGGCCGCGGGACCGCGTGCCGGTCGTCGCGACCGGCCCCTCGGCCGGTCCGCACGGTGGCCCACCGCGGCTCCCGGTGCCCGCCCCCCACCGGGGACGGGCACCGGGTGCCGTCGTCAGGCGCCGGCGTCGACCACCGCGAGCGTCCGCTTGCCCCGGCGCAGCAGCGCCCACCGCCCGTGCAGGAGGTCCCCGGGTGCGAGCACCGCGTCCTCGTCCGCCACCCGCACGTTGTTCACGGAGGCACCCCCCTCGGCGATCGCGCGCCGGGCGGCGGCCTTGCTCGCCACGACACCGGTCGCCGCGAGCAGGTCGACGACGGGGTCGCCGGCCGCGCCGCGGGCCGTCGGCAGCTCCGCGACCGCAGCCGCGAGGGTCGCCGCGTCCAGGTCCTCGAGCGAGCCCCGGCCGAACAGCGCCTGGCTCGCGGCGACGACGGCGTCGGTCGCGGCCGCGCCGTGGACGAGCGCCGTGACGTCGTAGGCGAGCGTGCGCTGCGCCTCACGCGCCGCGGGCCGCGCCGCCACCGCCTCCTCAAGCTCCGCGATCTCCTCACGGGTGCGGAAGGTGAACACCTTCAGGTAGCGGACGACGTCCGCGTCGTCGGTGTTGAGCCAGAACTGGTAGAAGGCGTACGGCGTCATCATGTCCGGCGCGAGCCACACGGCACCGCCCTCGGACTTGCCGAACTTCGTGCCGTCCGCCTTGGTGATGAGCGGCGTCGTCAGCGCGTGCACCGCGGTCCGCTCGGTCTTGCGGATGAGGTCGACGCCCGACAGCAGGTTCCCCCACTGGTCGTTGCCACCCGTCTGCAGCGTGCAGCCGTGCCGGCGGAACAGCTCGCGGTAGTCGAGGCCCTGCAGGATCTGGTAGCTGAACTCGGTGAAGGAGATGCCCTCCTCGCTGGCGAGGCGCCGTGCCACGGTGTCCTTCGCCAGCATGGTGCCCAGCCGGTAGTGCTTGCCGACGTCCCGCAGGAAGTCGATGGCCGACATCCCGCCCGTCCAGTCGAGGTTGTTCACCATGACCGCGGCGTCCGGCCCCTCGAAGTCGAGGAAGCGCTCGATCTGGGCGCGCAGGCGCCCGACCCACTCCGCCACGGTCTCCGGGGTGTTGAGCACGCGCTCGCCCGACATCCGCGGGTCGCCGATGAGCCCCGTGGCGCCCCCGACGAGCGCGAGCGGCCGGTGCCCCGCGAGCTGCAGGTGGCGCATGAGCACGAGCTGCACGAGGTGGCCGTGGTGCAGGCTCGGCGCGGTCGGGTCGAAGCCGGTGTAGAAGGTGACCGGTCCGTCGGCCAGCGCCTGCGCCAGCGCGTCGCGGTCGGTGGTCTGCGCGACGAGCCCGCGCCACTCGAGCTCGTCGAGGATGTTGCTCACGTCGGTCTCCTCCTCGCGGGCGCCTCGGCGGCCCGGGGTCAGTGTCGTTGCGATGGCGGTCGCGGTGCCGGCGGCACCGTCCTCAGGCCGACGTCGTCGCCCCGCGCGGGGCGTCTGCCGACGCCGGCGACCGATACGCCGGGCGGTAGGCCGACACGGTCGGCTCGTTCGTCAGCCACAGCCGCCAGGGGTGCGCGCCCGCGTCTCCGCCCGGTCCGGCCACCCCCACCCGCGGTCCGGTCGCGACGGCCGGCAGCGCCGTCGCCGCGTCGCGGCGGCGGACCACGACGGCGCCGCCGGGCTCCGTGACGTCCGCACCGTTCGCGGTCAGGTCCAGCCCGAGGCACACGGCGAGCCGCGCCGGACCGCGCGCGAGCTGACGCGCGCTGTCGACGACGCCGGAGCGGGTGCGCCGCGCCCACGCCAGGTCGGCCCCCTCGACGACCTCGCCGGCACGCAGCAGCACGGCCGACGCGCTCCCCGCGGGCTGTGTCACGACGTTGACGCAGTGGTGCAGACCGAGGTGGCGGTAGACGTAGAGACGTCCGGGCTCGGCGAACATCGCCGCGTTGCGCGGCGTGCGGCCGCGGAAGGCGTGCGAGCCGGGGTCGTCCTGCGCGCCGTACGCCTCGACCTCGGTCAGCCGCACCGTCACGGTGCCCTCGGGGGACCGGGTCGTCACGAACCCGCCGAGCAGGTCGCGTGCCACCGCGAGCACGTCCCGCGCGAACCAGGTGCGCGCGGGCACGGGACCGGCCCCGGGGACGTCGGGCACGGGGCCGTCGTCCCCGCGGCGCGGCGTCGGCTCCTGGGCGGTCACGCCGTCATCATGCCAAAGGCGTCGAGGCGGACGTCGGCCCGCACGCGTGTCCGCTCCCGCGCGAAGTGCGCCCGCTCGTCGGCCATCCACGTCAGCCAGTGCTCGCGTGCGGCCTCGCCGTCGCGCGCGAGCCCCCGTGCGAGGCGCAGGTCGTCGGGCGCCTCGACCCACACCCGCAGCGTGGCCGCGGGGTCGGCCGCGCGCCGCGCCGAGCCGCAGCCCTCGAGCACCAGGACGTCGGGCACCGGCAGGTCGACCCACTCGGCGAACCGGCCGCTCGGCCAGTCGAACCGCTGGTAGCGACCGGGCAGGCCGCGGCGCAGGGGCTCGAGCACCTGCGCCGCGAGGCGCGGCCACAGCGAGCACTCGAGCCCGCGCCAGCCGTCGTACAGGTCGTCGAGGTGCAGCACGTCCGCGGCGTGCCCGCGCGCGGCGACGGCCGCGGCGAGCCGGCCGGCCGTCGTCGTCTTGCCCGAGCCCGCCGGGCCGTCGACGCACACCAGCCGGACCGGGCCGAGCCGGCGCGGTCCCGCCAGGACGCGGTCGACGAGCACGTCGAGGACCGCGCCGGCGTCGCGCGCCGCCGTCATCAGGCCGCGCGCGAGGCCCGCAGCCGTGCCGCGAGCGCACGGGCGCGCTCGAGCTGCTCCGCGACGCGGACGGGCGCCGTGCCGCCGTGCGCGGAGCGCGACGCGAGCGAGCCCTCGACGGACAGCACCGCCCGGACGCCCGGCGTCAGGTGCGGCGAGATCGCCTGCAGCTGCTCGTCCGTGAGGTCCCACAGCTCGAGCGGCGGCTCGTGCTCCTCGCACGCGCGCACGCACGCGCCGGCGACCTCGTGCGCCACGCGGAACGGCACGCCCTCGCGCACCAGCCACTCGGCGACGTCGGTCGCGAGCGAGAAGCCCTGCGGCGCGAGCGCGGCCATCCGGTCCGTGTCGAACGTGAGGGTGGCGACCATGCCGGCGAACGCCGGCAGCAGGACCGTGAGCTGGTCGACCTGGTCGAAGACCGGCTCCTTGTCCTCCTGCAGGTCGCGGTTGTACGCGAGCGGCAGCCCCTTGAGGGTGGTGAGCAGCCCGGTGAGGTCGCCCACGAGCCGGCCGGCCTTGCCGCGCGCGAGCTCGGCCACGTCCGGGTTCTTCTTCTGCGGCATGATGCTCGACCCGGTCGAGTACGCGTCGTGCAGGCGCACGAACCCGAACTCCTTGGTCGCCCACAGGACGACCTCCTCGGCGATCCGCGAGAGGTCGACGGCGACCATCGCGGCCACGAAGGCGAACTCCGCGACGACGTCGCGCGACGCCGTCCCGTCGATCGAGTTCTCCACCGGCGCGTCGAAGCCCAGCTCGGCCGCGACGGCCGCCGGGTCGAGGCCGAGCGACGACCCGGCGAGCGCACCCGAGCCGTACGGCGACACCGCCGCGCGGCGGTCCCAGTCGGCCCAGCGCTCGACGTCGCGCAGCAGCGGCCACGCGTGCGCGAGCAGGTGGTGCGCGAGCAGCACCGGCTGGGCGTGCTGCAGGTGCGTGCGCCCCGGCAGGGGCGCGTCGCCGGCGGCCTCGGCCTGGGCCACGAGGGCGTCGACGACGTCGAGCACCATGCCCGACAGCACGCGCGCCTGCCGGCGCAGGTACATGCGCACGAGCGTGGCGATCTGGTCGTTGCGCGAGCGGCCCGCGCGCAGCTTGCCGCCGAGCTCCGCGCCGGCACGCTCGATCAGCCCGCGCTCGAGCGCCGTGTGCACGTCCTCGTCGTTTGGGGTCGGCGCGAACGCGCCGGAGGCGACGTCGGCGCGCAGACGCTCGAGCGCGTCCTCCATGCCGGCGACCTCGGCGTCCGTGAGCAGGCCCGCGGCGTGCAGCACGTGCGCGTGCGCGACGGAGCCGGTGATGTCGTCGTCGGCGAGCCGCCAGTCGAAGTGCGTCGAGCGGGACAGCTCGGTGAGGGCCGCCGCGGGGCCGGACGCGAAGCGCCCGCCCCACAGCGCGAGCGGCCCGTCACCGGTCGTGGGCTGCTCAGGCACCGGCGAGCCCGCCCTGCGTGCCCAGGTCCGGCGCGTTGCCGAACTTGACGTCCCGCGCGGCGGCGAGCTTCGAGCTCAGGCCGTAGATCTCGATGAAGCCCTTCGCCGCGGACTGGTCGAACGTGTCGCCCGTGTCGTAGGTCGCCAGGTTGAAGTCGTAGAGGCTCGCGTCGGAGCGGCGTCCCGTCACCGTGGCGCGGCCGCCGTGCAGCACGAGGCGCACGTCGCCCGACACGTACCGCTGCGTGTCGTCGACGAAGACGTCGAGCGAGCGCTTGAGCGGGCTGAACCACTGGCCGTCGTAGACCAGCTCGGTCCACCGCTGCTCGACGCCGCGCTTGAAGCGGGCCTGCTCGCGCTCGACCGTCACGTTCTCGAGCTCCTGGTGCGCCGCGATGAGGGCGATCGCGCCGGGCGCCTCGTAGACCTCGCGCGACTTGATGCCGACCAGGCGGTCCTCGACGATGTCGATCCGGCCGACGCCCTGCGCGCCCGCACGGCGGTTCATCTCCTGGATCGCCTGCAGCGGCGTGACCGGGACGCCGTCGAGGGCGACCGGGACGCCCTGCTCGAACGTGATGACGACCTCGTCGGCGACCGGCGGGAACGTCGGGTCGTCGGTGTAGGTGTAGACGTCCTTGGTCGGGCCGTTCCAGATGTCCTCGAGGAAGCCGGTCTCGACCGCGCGGCCCCACACGTTCTGGTCGATGGAGAACGGGTTGTGCTTGGTCGTCGCGATCGGGAGCTGGTGCTTCTCGGCGAACTCGATCGCCTTGTCGCGGGTCAGCGCGAGGTCGCGGACGGGCGCGAGGCACGTGAGGTCCGGTGCGAGCGAGGTGATGCCGACCTCGAAGCGCACCTGGTCGTTGCCCTTGCCGGTGCAGCCGTGCGCGACGGTCGTCGCGCCGAACTGGCGCGCGGCGCGCACGAGGTGCTTGACGATCACCGGGCGCGACAGCGCCGAGACGAGCGGGTACCGGTCGAGGTACAGGCCGTTCGCCTTGAGCGCCGGCATGCAGTACTCCTCGGCGAACTCGTCGCGCGCGTCGGCGACGTAGGCCTCGACGGCGCCGCAGTCGAGCGCGCGGCGGCGGATGACCTCGAGGTCCTCCCCGCCCTGACCGACGTCGACCGCGACGGCGATCACCTCGGCACCGGTGGCCTCCGCGATCCAGCCGATGGCCACCGAGGTGTCCAGGCCCCCGGAGTACGCGAGGACGACGCGATCGGTCATGTCAGGTTCTCTCCGTTCTCAGCAGCGTGTGCATGCATGAACATACATGCCCGCGCGGAGATATGCACAACCGGGTCTCAGCCCTCGCCGGCGAGGGCGAGGAAGCGGGCGGCGACGGCCTCGCCGCCGTCGGCAGCGCGCGCGATGACGAGCACGGTGTCGTCGCCCGCGATCGTGCCGAGCACGTGCGGCAGGACCGAGTGGTCGATGGCGGAGGCGAGGAACTGGGCCGCCCCGGGCGGCGTGCGCAGCACCACGAGGTTGCCGGACGCCTCGGCCGTGACCAGGAGCTCCGCGCACAGCCGGGCCAGGCGCGCGGCGAGCATCTCCGTGTCGCTCGTGGTGGGCGTGCGGTCGCCGCCCTCCTGCGGGACGGCGTACGCCAGCGCGCCCGAGGGGGTGCGGATCTTCACGGCGCGCAGCTCGACCAGGTCGCGCGACAGGGTCGCCTGCGTCACGTGCACGCCCTCGCCCGCGAGCAGCTCCGCGAGCTCCCCCTGCGAGTGCACCGACCCGCGCGAGAGCAGGTGGGTGATGAGCGCGTGCCGCGCGGCCTTCGTCGAGGGGATCGCCCCCGCCGGCGTGCTCACCGCTGCTCCAGCAGGAACGTCAGCAGCGCCTTCTGCGCGTGCAGGCGGTTCTCCGCCTCGTCCCAGACGACCGACTGGGGGCCGTCGAGCACCTCGGCGGTGATCTCCTTGCCGCGGTAGGCGGGCAGGCAGTGCAGCACCAGCGCGCCGGGCGCCGCCAGCGCCAGCGCGTCCGTGTCGAGGCGGAACGCCGTGAAGCGCCCGGCCCGCTCCCCCGCCTCGTCCTCCTGGCCCATGGAGACCCAGGTGTCGGTGGCGACGACGTCGGCGCCCGCGACCGCGGCGTCCCGGTCGTGCAGGACCTGCACCGAGCCCCCGGTGCGCGCCGCGACGGCCTGGGCGGCCGCGACGACCCCGGGGTCCGGCAGCGCGTCCGCGGGCGTGCCGACGCGCACGTGCAGGCCGGCCGTCGCACCGCCGAGCAGGTACGAGTGGGCCATGTTGTTCGCGCCGTCGCCCACGTAGGCGAGCGTCGTGCCGGGCAGTGACGCGACGCCGCCGCGGTGCTGCGCGACCGTCGTCAGGTCGGCGAGCACCTGGCACGGGTGGAACTCGTCCGTCAGCGCGTTGACGACCGGGACGCCCGCGAGCGCGGCCATCTCCTCGAGACGGGTCTGGGCGTGCGTACGCCAGACGACGGCGGCGACCTGGCGGCCGAGGACCCGCGCCGTGTCGGCGATCGACTCGCGCACACCGATGCGCGCGAGCGACCCGTCGACCGTGAGCGGGAAGCCGCCGAGCTCGGCGACGCCCGTCATGAAGCTCACCTGCGTGCGCAGCGTCGGCTTGTCGAAGATGACCGCGACGGTCCGCGGGCCGGCGAGCGGCGTGCGGAGGAAGCGGTCGTCACGGAAGGCGAGGGCGAGCTCGAGGACGGCCGCCTGCTCCTGCGGGTCCAGGTCGTCGTCGCGCAGGAAGTGGCGGGTCACGCGGAGGCCTCCTTCGCCAGGTCGGCCGGCAGCGCGGCGACGAGGTCGACGAACGGCTGCGCCTGCTCGTCGGTCAGGACGTACGGCGGTGCGATGCGCAGCGTCGTGGGCGTGCAGGGGTTGACGATCAGGCCGGCCTCGAGCGCGTCGGTCGCGACCCGCGCCGCCACCGGCGCCGCCAGCTCGACCGCGATGAGCAGTCCCTCCCCGCGCACCTCGCGCACCAGGGGGTTGCCCGTCGCGGCGAGACGCTCGCGCAGGCGCGCGCCCAGCGCGGTCACGTGCGCCAGGAGGCCGTCGCGCTCGACGACGCCGATCGTCGCGAGCGCGGCCGCGGCGGCGACGGGGTTGCCGCCGAACGTCGTCCCGTGCTGGCCGCGACCGAGCAGCGAGGCCACCTGGGGGCCGAACGCGATCAGCCCACCCACCGGGAACCCGCCGCCGAGGCCCTTGGCGACCGTGACGACGTCCGGGACGACGCCGCCGCCGAGGTGCGGGTGCTGGTGGGCGAACCAGCGGCCCGTGCGTCCCATGCCGGTCTGCACCTCGTCGAGCACCAGCAGCGCCCCGTGCCGGGACGTCAGCTCGCGCGCGAGGGCCAGGTAGCCCGGCGGGAGCGGACGCACGCCCGCCTCCCCCTGGACCGGCTCGAGCACGAGGCCCGCCACCTGGTCGCCTCCGTCGGCGAAGGCGGCCTCGAGCGCGGCGGTGTCCCCGAACGGGAGGAACTCGACGCCGCCCGGCAGCGGCTCGAACGGCTCGCGGTACGCGGCCTTGGACGTGAGGGCGAGGGCGCCCATGGACCGGCCGTGGAAGCCGCCCTCGAGCGCGAGCACGCGCGGGCGGCGGCCGGCGGAGTGGCGGCGCAGCAGCTTGAACGCGGCCTCGTTCGCCTCCGTGCCGGAGTTCGTGAGGAACACGCGCGAGCCCTCGGGGGCGGCCGCGAGCGCGAGCAGGCGCTCCGCCAGGGCGATCTGCGTGGGGCTCGCGAAGAAGTTCGAGATGTGCCCGAGCGTGCCGAGCTGGGCGCTGACCGCAGCCGTGAGCGTCGGGTGCGCGTGCCCGAGCGCGTTGACCGCGATCCCGCCCAGCAGGTCGAGGTACCGCCTGCCGTCCGCGTCCCAGACGTACGGGCCCTCGCCGCGCACGAGGACGCGCTGCGGCGGACCGAACGTGTCCATGAGGGCGTGCGTGTAGCGGTCGGTCCACTCGGCGACCGAGCCGGCCGCGGCGGGCATCGGCAGGGCGTCGTCGGGCGCCTCCGCGCGGTGGCGCGGCGCGGACGGCGACGACGGCGCCGCAGGGGTGGTGGGCTCGGTCACGGGGTGTCCTCCTGCGCGGCACGGACCCGGGGCACGGGCACCGTCGAGGGGTTGTCGGCGGGGTCGACGTCCGGCAGCACCATCGTGCCGACGCCGTCGGAGGTGAAGACCTCGACGAGGATCGAGTGCGCCTGCCGCCCGTCGATGACGTGCGCACGCGGCACGCCGCCCTCGACGGCGCGCCAGCAGGCCTCCATCTTGGGGCGCATGCCGGCGTCGAGCCGGGGCAGCAGCGCCGCCAGGTCGGCGGCGCGGATGCGGCGGACCAGGCTCTCGCGGTCCGGCCAGTCGGTGTACAGGCCCTCGACGTCGGTGAGGACGATGAGCTTGCGCGCCCCCAGCGCGACCGCGAGGGCCGCCGCGGCGGTGTCCGCGTTGACGTTCAGCACCTGCGTGGGGTCGTCGACGTCGGGCGCGACCGTGGACACCACGGGGATGCGCCCCGAGTCGAGCAGGTCGAGCACCGCGCCGGGGTTCACCTGGACGACGTCGCCGACGAGGCCGACGTCGACCTCCTGCCCGTCGACGACCGCCGTGCGCCGGCGCGCCTGGAAGAGCCCGCCGTCCTCGCCGGACAGGCCGACCGCGTGCGGGCCGTGCGCGTTGAGCAGGCCGACGAGCTCGCGCGACACCTGGCCCGTCAGGACCATCCGGACGACCTCCATGGCCTCCGGCGTCGTCACGCGCAGGCCGCCGCGGAACTCGCTCTCGATGCCGAGGCGGTCGAGCATCGCGTTGATCTGCGGGCCGCCACCGTGCACCACGACCGGCCGCAGGCCCACCCGGCGCAGGAACACCATGTCCTCGGCGAACGCGCGCTTGAGCGTCTCGTCGACCATCGCGTTGCCGCCGTACTTCACGACGACGAGCGCGCCGGCGAACTGCTCGAGCCAGGGCAGCGCCTGGATGAGGACCTCGGCCTTCTGGTCCGGACGCAGGTCGGTGCGGGTGTCGAAGTAGAAGTCCTCCGGCACGGGCGGGAGCTCGGGTGTCGTCATGTGGAGTACGCGCTGTTCTCGTGGACGTAGTCGTGCGTGAGGTCGTTGGTCCAGACCGTCGCCGAGGCGTCCCCGGCGTGCAGGTCGACCTCGACGTGGATCTCGCGCGCCGCGGCGAGGTCGAGCTGCGCCGGGTCCTCGTGCGCGCCGCCCGCCCGGCAGATCTGCAGGCCGTTGATCGCGACGTCGAGCGCGGTGGGGTCGAACGGCGCGACATCCTCGGGCACCGTGCCCACCTGGGCGATGATGCGGCCCCAGTTCGGGTCGTTGCCGAACATCGCCGCCTTGAAGAGGTTCGAGCGCGTGACGGCGCGGGCCACGGCGAGGGCGGCGGCCTCGGTCGTCGCGCCGTGCACGTGGACCGCGATGTCGTGGCTCGCCCCCTCGGCGTCCGCCACGAGCTGGCGGGCGAGCGACGCGCACACGCGCAGGACGGCGTCGGCGAAGACGTCGGGCGCGGGGACGACGCCGCTCGCGCCGGAGGCCATGAGCGTCACCGTGTCCGACGTGGACATGCACCCGTCGGAGTCGACGCGGTCGAAGGTGGCGCCGGTCGCCGCGCGCAGGGCGGCGTCCGCGGTCGCCGCGTCCACGTCGGCGTCCGTCGTGATCACGGACAGCATCGTCGCCATGGCCGGCGCCAGCATGCCGGCGCCCTTGGCCATGCCGCCCACGGTGAACGTCCCGTCCGGCGTCGTGACGGTGACGTGCGCCGTCTTGCTGACGCTGTCCGTCGTCATGATCGCGGCGGCGGCGTCCGGCCCGGTGGACGCGTCGAGCGCCGCCACGGCCGGGGCGATGCCGGCGAACAGCTTCTCGCTCGCGAGCGGGACGCCGATGAGCCCGGTCGAGCACACGAGGACGTCGCCCGCGGAGACGCCGAGCGCGTCGGCGACCTTCTCGGCCGTCGCGTGCGCGTCCTGGAAGCCGCGCGGCCCCGTGCCGACGTTCGCCCCACCCGAGTTGAGGACGACGGCGGACACGACGCCGTCCGAGACCGCCTGGCGCGACCACAGCACGGGTGCGCCGACGACGCGGTTCGTGGTGAACACCGCGGCGCCGACCTGCCGGGGCCCGTCGTTGACGACGAGCGCGAGGTCCGGCTTGCCGGAGGCCTTCAGCCCGGCGGTCACACCCGAGGCCCGGAAGCCCGCGGCGGCCGTCACGCCGGGCGAGGTGCCGGGCGAGGTGCCCTCGAGGGCGGGGCCGAGGTGGTCGGTCACGGGGCGACTCCGTTCCGCGGGAGGCCGAGCGTCTCGGGCAGGCCGAGCGCGATGTTGAGGGACTGCACCGCGCCACCCGCGGTGCCCTTGACGAGGTTGTCGATGGCGGTGACGGTCACGACCCGGCCGGCGCGGGCGTCGAGGGCGACCTGGACGAGCGCGGTGTTCGCACCCGTCGTCGCCGCCGTCGTGGGCCAGCGGCCGTCGGGCAGGACGTGCACGAACGGCTCGTCGGCGTACGCCGCGCGCCACGCCGCGCGCAGCTCGTCGTCGGAGGCCTCGACGCCCGGTGCGAGCCGCGCGGTGGCGGTCGCGAGGATGCCGCGCGAGGTCGGCACGAGGACGGGCGTGAAGGACGTGCGCACGTCCGTGGCGCCCGCGCTGCGCAGGTTCTGGGCGATCTCCGGGATGTGCCGGTGCGTGCCGCCGACCGCGTACGGCACGGCCGCACCGAGCGCCTCGGACGCGAGCAGGTGGGGCTTGAGGGACTTGCCCGCCCCCGAGTAGCCGACGGCGAGGACCGCGACGAGGTCGGTGGTGTCGAGCAGGCCGGCGGCGACGCCCGGCTGCAGACCCAGGGTGACGGCGGTGACGTTGCAGCCGGGGACGGCGATGCGGCGGGCGCCTGCGAGCCGGTCGCGCTGGCGGGCCGAGGTCTCGGCGACGACGAGCTCCGGCAGGCCGTAGGTCCACGTGCCGGCATGCGGGCTGCCGTAGTAGGCCTCCCAGTCCCCCGCGTCGACGAGGCGGTGGTCCGCGCCGAGGTCGACGACCACGGGGTCCTCCCCCAGCGCCTCCAGCTCGGCCGCGACCGCGCCGCTCGCGCCGTGCGGGAGCGCCAGGACGACGACGTCGTGCCCGGCGAGCGCCTGCGCGGACGTCGGCTCCAGCACGCGGTCGGCGAGGTCGACCAGGTGCGGGTGGTGGTCCCCCAGCGGTGTGCCCGCGTTGCTGTGGGCCGTCAGCGTGCCGATGCGCGCCTCGGGGTGGTCGAGCAGCAGGCGGAGGACCTCACCGCCCGCGTACCCGCTGGCGCCGGCGACCGCCACGGAGAACGTCATGTGCATGAACATACAGTGGGCTGCACAAAGATACCAACGGTTCCGGTCGCGACCAGCGGGAACAGTCTCGCAGGCGACGCGGTTGCGACGGTCATGCGTGCCGTCGTCGCCGCCCGTGCGGGCGGACCCGAGGTCCTGGAGCCGACCGACGTCGCGGACCCCGCGCCGGGTCCCGACGAGGTGCTCGTGCGCGTCGCCGCCGCGGGGGTCAACTTCATCGACACCTACCGTCGCACGGGGACGTACCCGATGTCCTACCCGCACGTCGTCGGCTCGGAGGGCGCGGGCGAGGTGGTCGCGGTCGGGCCCGAGGTCACGACCCTCGCGCCGGGCGACCGGGTCGCCTGGGCCGACGTCCCCGGCTCCTACGCCGAGCTCGTCGCCGTGCCGGAGCGCTCCGCGCTCGTCGTCCCGCCCGGCCTCGACGACCGGACCGCCGCCGCACTGCCGCTGCAGGGCATGACCGCGCACTACCTCGCGGCGTCGACCTTCCCGCTCGAGCGAGGGCACGACGTGCTGCTGCACGCCGCCGCCGGAGGCGTGGGACTGCTGCTCACCCAGCTCGCGGCCGCGCGCGGCGCCCGCGTGATCGGCACGGTCGGATCGGCCGAGAAGGAGGCGCTGGCCCGCGCGGCCGGCGCCGCGGACGTCATCCGCTACCGCGACCTGTCCGACCTGACCGCCGAGCTGCCCGCGCTCGTGCGCGACCTGACCGCCGGCCGCGGCGTGCACGTCGTGTACGACTCGGTGGGCAGGGACACGTTCGACGCGTCGCTGGCGGCGCTGCGCACGCGCGGGACGCTCGTGCTGTTCGGCGGCTCGTCGGGTCAGGTCCCGCCGTTCGACCTGCAGCGGCTCAACGCCGCCGGGTCGCTGTTCGTCACCCGGCCGACGCTCGCCCACCACACGCTGACCCGCGACGAGCTCGAGTGGCGCTGGCGCGAGGTCGCCGAGCCCGCCGCCGCCGGTGCGCTCGACGTCCGCGTCGGCGCCACGTTCCCCCTCGCCGACGCGGCCGAGGCCCACCGCGCCCTCGAGGGGCGCGCCACCACCGGAAAGGTGCTGCTGCTCCCGTGACGTCCACGACGCCCTTCACGCCCCTGCCCGCGCCGACCCGCACGATCCGTGTCGAGGTCTGGTCGGACGTCGCCTGCCCCTGGTGCTTCATCGGCAAGCGCCGCTTCGCCGCCGCGCTCGCGCAGTTCCCCCACCGCGAGCGCGTCGAGGTCGTGTGGCGCTCCTACCAGCTCTCCCCGAGACGCCGACGGGTCCCGGCCGGCCCGAGGTGGACGCGCTCGCGCGGATGAAGGGGCTGGACCCCGCGCAGGTGCGCCAGATGTTCGCGCACGTCACCGCCGTCGCGGCGACCGACGGCCTGCGGTACGACTTCGACCGCACCCTCGCCTTCAACACGTTCGACGCCCACCGGCTGCTGCACCTCGCCGCGCGCGTCGGCGGCGCGGCCCTGGCCGACGCGACCATGGAGGCCCTCTTCTCGGCGCACTTCGAGCAGGGCGTCGACCTCGGTGCCGACGGCGCGCTCGTGGCGGTCGCGGAGCAGGTCGGCTTCGCCGAGCACGGCTGGGACGAGGCCCGCGTGGCCGCCGCGCTCGCCGGCGACGAGGAGGCCGACGCCGTGCGCGCCGACATCGCCGAGGCGCGGGCGCTCGGGGTCACCGGCGTGCCGTTCTTCGTCCTCGACCGCACGTACGCCGTCTCCGGTGCGCAGCCGGCGCAGGTGTTCGCGCAGCTGCTCGAGACCGGGTGGCGCGCGGCGAACCCGCTGGCCACCGTCGCGGCCGGGGAGGCGTGCACCGACGCGTCCTGCTGACGGGCCTCACGACGGTGCCGACGGCCCCGCCCCCTGAGGGGCCGCCGGCACCGGATCACGGGGCGCCGCGTCCCGCAGCGGCCAGCACGCCGGACCCGGGACGGTCCGGCGCGACGACGTCGACCTGGTCGAAGAACGCCACCTCGTGCTCGCACGAGCGGACGAACGCCGCGAGCATGCGCGCCCGCGTCGCCGCCCCGACCTCCCGCGTGGCGGCGTCGCACAGGCGCCGGGCCTCGTCGGCGGCCGCGGCGAACGCCGGGTCGCCGTACGTGCCGACCCAGTCGCCGTACGGGTGCCCCGCGAGGTCCCCGAACGCGCCAGGACGCGCGCGCCGATGTCCGCGTACAGCCAGTAGCACGGCAGCACCGCCGCCGTGAGCTCGGCGTACGAGCCGCGGGCCCCGACCGCCAGCAGGTGGTCGGTGTAGGCCGTCGTCACCGCGGACGGCGGGCCGTCCCACACGCGTCCCGTGCGGGTGAGGCGGTCGCGGTGCAGCTGCGCCTCGACGTCGAGGCACCGACTCGCCCCGCGCGCCCAGAACGCCTGCGCCGGGCCGTCGGGCGCGAGCTCGCTCGCCCGGGCCAGGACGCGCGAGTAGGCGGCCAGGTACAGCGCGTCCTGGTGCAGGTACGCCTCGAACGCCTCGGCCCGCAGCGTGCCGTCCGCGAGCGCCCGGACGAACGGCAGGTCGTCGCACGCGGCCCGCAGGTCCGCGACCGCGTCCCACGCCTCGTCCCCGAACGGCCGGGCGCCCAGCGTCGGGGCGTGGTGCAGGTGGTCCACCGGTCCCCGTCCCGACCCGACGGCGAGCGCCTCCCCCGCCGCGATCGCACCGGTCAGCCACGCCTTGGCCTCCCGCACCGCCGACACCCAGTCCGCGCGCCGCGGGCGCAGCGCGGCCACGGCCGCCGACAGCGAGCAGCCCGTCCCGTGCGTCGCCGTCGTGGCGAGGCGGACCGCGTCGAGCTCGACGACGGTCGTCGCGTCGACGACCGCGTCGGGGCTCGCGTCCCCGTCGAGGTGCCCGCCCTTGAGCAGGACCGTCACGTCCGAGGCCTGCGCGAGCCGGCGGGCCTGGTCCACCGCGTCGCGCCACGTGCGCGCCGTCGGCTCCCCGAGCAGCACGCCGAGCTCGGGCAGGTTGGGCGTCACGAGGTGGGCGTGCGGGACGAGCCGGCGCACCGCGTCCTCGGCGTCGCGGTCGAGGAGCCGGTCCCCGCTGGTCGCGACCATGACGGGGTCCAGCACGACGACCGGCGGGCGGGTGCGCGCGAGCCACGCGGCGACCTCGTCCGCGACGGCGCGGGTGCCCAGCATGCCGATCTTCACGGCGTCGACCGTCACGTCGTCGCTCACCGCGTCGAGCTGCGCGCGCAGGAAGTCCACGTCCGGCACGTGCACCGCGCGCACGCCGTGCGTGTTCTGCGCGACGAGCGCCGTCACGACCGCCATGCCGTACGCGCCGTGCGCGGCGAAGGACTTGAGGTCGGCGTGGATGCCGGCGCCGCCCGTGGGGTCGGTCCCCGCGACCGACAGCGCCCGGACCCGGGTCGGGACGCCGAGCGGGGCGCTCACCGGGTCACCGCCGCGAGGCCCGCCCGCGACCAGGCGTCGACCAGGTCGGCGGCGGCACGCCCGGGGTCGGCCGCGGCGCAGACCGCGCTCACGACCGCCACGGCGTGCGCACCCGCGGCCCGCAGGGCCGGCACGTCGTCCGCGGACAGGCCGCCGATCGCGACGACGGGCAGCGCCGTCGCGGCCGCCACCGCCCGCACGCCGTCGGCGCCGAGCGCGGGGCCGGCCTCCGGCTTGGTCGGGGTCAGCCGCACGGGGCCGCTGCCCACGTAGTCCGCGCCCACCGCGTCGGCGAGCCGGTCCGGGTGCGGCACCGACACGCCGACGACCGCGTCCGGCCCGAGCAGGGCCCGCACGTCGGCCACCTCGAGGTCCTGCCGGCCGACGTGCACGCCGTCGACGCGGGCACCGCGGGCCCGGGCCGCCAGCGCGACGTCGACGCGGTCGTCGACCAGCAGCAACGCGGTCGGCGCGTGCCGCAGGGCGTCGGCGACCGCGACCGTGAGCGCGACCTGCTCGCGGACGCCCGCACGCTTCGCGCGCACCTGCACGGTGCCGACGCCGGCGCGCACGGCCGCCGACGCGACGGCGGCCGGCGCGTGCCCGGACGCGGCGCACACGTCGGCGTCGAGGACGAGGTACGCCCCTGCGGGCAGGCGGGTCATGCGGGCACCGCCACGCGCGCGGCCGTCCGGGCCCGCTCGGCGACGTCGTCCGGGGCGAGGGCGTGCAGCGCGTCGAGCAGCGCGGCGGGGAACGAGCCCGGCCCGCGGGCGACCGTCGCGGCGCGCTCGGCGGACAGGCCGAGCGCCACCGTCGCGGCGACCCCCGCCGTGAGCGGGTCGGCGACGGCGCCGAACGCGGCGGTCAGCCCGCCGAGGGCGCAGCCCGCGCCCGTGATGGTCGTGAGCAGCGGGTGGCCCACGGCCAGACGCACGTGCGTGCGCCCGTCGGTCACGAGGTCCACGGGGCCCGAGACGGCGACCGCCCCGCCGGTGAGCCGGGCGACCTGCTCGGCGGCGACGACCGCGTCGTCCACGCCGTCGCGTGCGTCGACGCCGCGTGCGGCGGTCGCGAGGCCCGCGAGCGCGCGGACCTCGCCGGCGTTGCCGCGGACCACCGCCGGACGCTCGGCGAGCAGGCGCCCCGCGAGCCGCGTGCGGACCGACAGCACGCCGACGGCCACCGGGTCGAGCACCCACGGCGTGCCGGCCCCCGCGGCGACGGCGACGGTCGGCTCGACGGCCGCACGCTGGTCGGGCCCGAGCGTGCCGAGGTTGACGAGGACGGCACCGGCGACGGCGGCCAGCTCCTCGGCCTCGCCGGGCGCCGACGCCATCGCCGGCGACGCGCCGACCGCGAGCAGGGTGTTGGCGACGAGGTTCGTCGTCACCTCGTTGGTCAGGCACTGGACGAGCGGGGTCCGTGCCCGCAGGTCGGCCAACGCCGCCGCGGCGGCCGCGGCGAGGTCGGGTGGGCAGGGACGGCAGGCGTCGTCATCGCGACATCCCTTCGCTCGTGCTAACGAGATCAGGTTCGACGGGTGTGATCTCAGCCCTGCCTGGTGCAGGGCACCCCGTGTCGCCGGCCACCGTAGCGCAGCGAGGGACGCATCCGGACGGACCGGACCATTCCTCGGACCGGACGGCCGTCCGGAGCGGGCACGACGACGGGGGCGGGTCCGGTGGGACCCGCCCCCGTCGCAGGGGCCGGCGCGTCAGCGGCGCACGGTCACCGTCCGGCTCGTGCTGCCCTCGACGTTCGCGGCGTCGTCGGGGACGAAGACCGCGGTGAGGCGGTGCGTCCCGCGGCCGAGGTCGCGCGGCAGGGTGCCGATCGCGACGCCGAGCACGACGGGGGCCTCGGCCACGACGCGGTCACCCTCCCGCAGCTGCACGGTGCCCGACGGCAGGCGCAGCGTGTCGAGGCGGACCGTGGCGACCCACGGCGACGGCAGGAACGACACCGGCGACGACACGACGTGCAGCGTGGTGCTGCTGCCGACCCTCTCGACCGTCACCGTGACCGGGTCCGACTGCGAGCCCGCGACCTGCGCGCTGCCCGCGTACCGGGCGACGACGTCGTACGTGCCCGCCGGCGTGCCGGCCGGCAGCGTGAGCACCGCCTGCCCGCCGCGCAGGGTCGCGGTGCCGAGGACGGTGTCGCCCGCGACGAACTCGACCTGACCCGTCACCCGCACGTCGGACGTGACCCGTGCCGTCAGCCGCACGCGCGGCGCGAGGTCGCCGTGCACCTGGCTGTCCGGCTGCGCCGTGAGCGTGGTGGTCGACGACGGCACGCCGTCCTCCACGACCAGCGGCAGCGTCACGGTCGTGCCGCTGGGCTGCGCCACGAGCGTGAGCGTCCGGGTGCCGGGCGCGGTGCCCTCGGGCACCGTGACCGTGACGGTGCCGGACGCGTCCGGTCCCTCGCCCCGAGCGAGCGGCGCCGTGCCGAGCACGACGTCGTCGAGGCGCACCTCGAGGGAGGTGTTCTCCGGCGCTCCGAGGCTCGTGAGGTTGAGCCCGGTGACGGGGAACGTGAGCTCCGCGCCCGCCTCCACGCTCTGCGGCAGCGCCGGCACAGCGACCGCCCGCTCGCGGAAGTCCGGCGCGAGGCCGGGGTTGGCCTGCAGGTAGGCGATCCACGCGTCGCGGTCCACGAGACCGGAGTCGGCGGTGTCCTGCCCCTCGGCGAGGACGCGGAAGTTGTCGCCGCCCTGCGCGAGGAAGGAGAACGTGCCGATGCGGTACTCGGCGTCGGGGTCGAGCGGCGCGCCGTCGACCGTGACCGAGGTGATGCGCTCGCCCTGGGGACGCGACGCGTCGTAGGTGTACGACACGTTGTCCGACAGGCCGAGCTGCAGGTACGGCCGGCTCGGGACGTTGCCGTCCTCGTCCGTCTGCCACTGCTGCTCGAGCATCGTCCTGACCTGGGCGCCCGTGAGCGTGGTCGTCCAGAGGTTGTTGACGAACGGCAGCACCGCGTTGGCCTCGGCGTACGTGATCGTGCCGTCGGGGGCCTGGAACAGCTCGTTGCGCAGGCCGCCGGGGTTGACGACGCCGATCTGCGCGCCGCCCCGCTCGGGGGCGTCGAGCGTGTCGAGCAGCGCGTCCGCGACGAGGTTGCCGAGCGTGGACTCGCGGCTGCGGTCGTCGCGGCCGGTGCTCGGCAGCGGGCCGGGGCCGACGTAGCGGCCGTCGACGTACGCGCCGCCGGCGTAGGCCGTCGTGATGTCCGCCGTCACCGACCCGACCGGCTGGTTGCCGACCTCGGCGGCGTACGCGAGTGCCGCGTCGACGATCGTCTTCACCTCGGCCACGCGCGGGTACGCCGCGACGAGCTCGGCGTCCGCCGTCGTCGTGCGGGCGACGTTCTCCGCGGTGGAGGCCGTCACCTCACCCGACTCGCGGTCGTACGTCAGGACCACCTTGCCGAGGAACTCCCCGTACGAGCCGGTCTGCAGCACCGGCCGCGTCCCGTCCTCGCCCGGCACGGGCGCCTGCCACGCGTACTGCTTGTGCGTGTGGCCGGTGAAGATGGCGTCCACCGCGGCGGACGTCTGCGTGACGATGTCGGCGAAGGCGCCGCCGGCGGCGACCTCCTCCTCGAGCGTCGAGCCGTCCGGCGTGCCGGCGCCGGCGCCCTCGTGGTACTCGGCGACTACCACGTCGGCCTCGCCGTTCGACTCGTCGCCGTCGGTCAGCTGCGCCGCGACGCGGTTGACCGCCTCGACCGGGTCGCCGAACTCGAGCGACGCCACGCCGCCCGGGCTCACCAGCGTCGGCGTCTCCTGCGTGACCGCGCCGATGACGCCGACCGTCACCCCCGCCATGTCGAGCAGCGCGTACTCCTCGAGCGCCGGCGTGGTGGTGCCCGCGCGGTAGACGTTCGCACCCAGGTACGGGAACCGCGCGTTCTCGCCGCCCGCGATGACACGGTCGACGAGGTCGTCGTACCCGCCGTCGAACTCGTGGTTGCCGACCGCCGACGCCGCCAGGTCGAGCGCGTTCAGCACGTCGATCGTCGGCTGGTCCTGCTGGACCGAGGACGCGAACAGCGAGGCGCCGATGTTGTCACCGGCGGACAGGAACGCCGCGGCACCGCCGGCGGCCTCCGCCGCCGCCCGCTGCTGCTCGACCGTCCCGGCCACCTTGACCGTGTTCGCGTCGATGCGGCCGTGGAAGTCGTTGACGTTGAGGAACGTCAGGTCGACCGGCCCCTCGTTCGCGTCGCCCGCGGTGAGCCCGACGACCACGGGGTCGTGGTCGGAGGACCGGTACGGGCCCGGGTCGTGGTAGGTCGTCGCGTGGTAGCCGTAGCGGCTGTACTCGAGCGCGATCGACTCGCCCGCGTTGATCTCCCAGACGTCCGCGCCCGTGGCGCGCGCGGCGGCCGCCTCGTTGAGCAGGACGTGGTCGAGCGAGCCGGACAGGCCCTGGAACGAGTAGCTCCACTGGCCCGGCGCCAGCGTGCTCACGGCGTCGACGTAGCCGGCGTCGTAGAGGACGCGCAGCGGGTCCTCCTGCGTGTACGCGTTGAAGTCGCCGACCAGCGCGACCGCCTCCGCGTCGCCCTGCACCGTCGGCACCCAGTCGCGCAGCGCCGTGGCCTGCCGCACCCGCGACTCGTTCGACGCCCCCTGGCCGTCGCCCGCGTCACGGTCGCCCGGCCAGGGACCCGCCGAGCCCTTCGACTTGAAGTGGTTCACCACGACGAGCACGGGCTCCCCGCCGCCGACGGGCGTGAACGCCTGCGCGATGGGCTCCCGCGCGTTCTGGAACGCCTCGCCCTCGTCGCTCTGGTCCCCCAGGGCGCGCGACGCCCCCGTGGGGTGACCGCCGCGGGCTGGTAGATGAGCGCGTTCGTGATGACGTCCTGACCGGACGGGTCCGGCAGCTCGTCCGACGACGGCACATACGCCCAGCGCTCCTCGCCGGCCGCCGCGTTGAGCGCCTCGACGAGCGTCGCGAGGGCCTCGTCCGCGACGCCGTCGACGCGCGCCGAGTTCTCGATCTCGAGCAGGCCGACGACGTCCGCGTCGAGCCCGTTGATCGCGGCGACGACCTTCTCCTGCTGCCGGGCGAGGTCGTCCGGGTCCCAGGCCCCGCGCTGGTCGCAGCCCTCGTCGACCGTGACCGGCTCGTCGTCCGGGGTCGTGTACGGGACGCACGACGGCGTCTGCGCGCCGAGGGTCGTGAAGTAGTTGAGCACGTTGAACGACGCGACGGACACGTCGCCGCCGACCGCCTCGGGGCGGGCGTCCGGTCGTTCTCGAACGTCGCCGGGGCCGGGCCGCCCGCCACGAGCGGGGCCGTCGGGTTGAGCTTCCAGGCGTTGTTGCGGTAGTCGACGACGACGGGCTCGACGAACTGCACCGCGGCACCGACGCGCACCGGGTTCTGGGTCGACACGTACGGCGGCGTCAGCTCGTGCCCGTTGTCGCCCAGGAAGTTCGTCGTCGCGCCGTCGTCCAGGGTGACCCGCCGCGCGGCGTTGTCGGCCACGACGGCGGCCGCCTCGGGCGTGCCGGGCCGCGCCACCTCGGTCGGCTGCAGCAGCGGGGTCGTGCCCGTCGCCAGCCCCACCTCGCCGTACTGGTTGGTCGTGTACGTGTTGGAGACGGTGAGGTCGCCCGTCGGCAGGAAGAGCATCGACTCCAGCGCCTCGCGCGTGGCGTCGTCGGCCGGCCATGCGCCCTCGACCGGCACCGGAGCCGGCGCGGGGTCGAGCACGGTGACGTCGGCGAGGGACCCGACGGTGAGCTGCGTGAGCCCGTTGAACTCCGCGACCTCGCCCGTCACGCGCAGGTGCTGCCCGACCTCCACCGCGCCGACCGTGGCCTGCGAGTAGACGAAGATCGCGTCGGAGGCTGAGCGGCCGGCGGGTGCACCGCCGCCCGTGCCGGGCGTCTGCAGGACGTAGCCCCGGAACCCGCCGGTCGGGTACGCCGCAGTGACGACGCCCGTCGTGGTGACGCGCCGGCCGACGACGGGCGACGCCGCACCGGTGCCCTGGATCTGCGCGATCGTGCGCTCGGCCGGGTCGGACGAGGTCGGCGTGGGGGTCGGCGTGGGGGTCGGCGTCGGGCTGGGCCCGGGCTCCTGGCCGGACGCCGTGGGGGTGGGCGTGCCGAGCACGAAGTCGGCCGCGTTGTCCGCCGTGTTGGTCCCCGCGGCGTCGCGCTGGACCGACGTCGTGTTCGACGTGCCCGGCGCGGGCCCCGACCCGGCGTACGACGAGACGCGCGGACCGAATCCCACGAGGTCGACCACGGCGGGCACGTCCGCGCAGCCGGTGCCGCAGGACAGCGCCTGCGCGGACGACGTCAGCGCGACCTTGCCCGTCGACCCGCTCATCGGGATCGTCCCGGTGACGTCCGGCTCGATCTCCACGCTGCCGCCGGCACCGCGGGCCTGCCCGACGAGCAGGTGCCCGCCGGCCGGGACGCTCGCGCCCGTCAGGGGCGTCACCTGCCAGGTGTCACCGGTCGCGGACGCGTACTGGACCGCCCAGCCGGAGACGTCGACGGGCGCGTCGCCCGGGTTGTACAGCTCGACGAAGTCCTGGGTCAGGGTGGCGCCGCTGTTGCCGCCGCCCCCGTAGACCTCGGAGATGACCACCGGGGCGTCCGGTGAGACGGCGGCCTGGGCCGCCCCTGCCGTGACGACGCCACCGGTGAGCATCAGCCCGAGCGCGGTCAGCGCCCCGGTGGTCGTCCGTCCTCGTGCGTGCACGCGAGTCTCCTTCGTCGGGGCACAGGCTCGTGCGGGTGCTGCGGGTGCTGCGGGTGCGGCGCCGACGCCGCGTGAGGGGTGCTGCGCGACGCTGCGCAGCGAAACGGCCGCTCGTGGCGGCCGGGTCCACCCTGCGTGGTTGGTCCGGTCCGCCGCAACTACCCGACAGTAACCATTCGGTGAACTCGTCCCATGTGCCGGATCCGCGCCTCGCCCCGCGGCGACGGCGGCGCACGGGGTCCGGACGTCGGCGGACGCCGGCACCGACGACGACGGCGGCGGCCGGGGATCGCTCCCCGGCCGCCGCCGTCGTCCTGGTGCGTGCGCTCAGGCCCGCAGCTGCGCCCCCACGCGGGCGTGCGCCTCGGCGACGACCGCCTCGCGCACCGCGGCCGTCTCCTCCGCCGTGAGCGTGCGGTCCGCGGCGCGCAGCCGCAGCGCGAACGCCAGCGACCTGCGCCCCTCGCCCACCTGGTCCCCGGTGTACACGTCGAACAGGCGCACGTCCTCGAGCACGTCGCCCGCGGGGCTCTGCGCCGCCCCGGCGCGCACCGCGGCGAGCACGTCCGCGGCGGGCACCGACGCGTCGACGACGAGCGCGACGTCCTCCTTGGCGACCGGGAACGTCGACACCGGCACGGCCTGCACCGGCTCGGCCGGCGCGGCGGCGAGCAGCGCGTCGAGGTCGAGCTCGAACGCGACCGCGCGCGCCGGCAGGTCGAGCGCGGCGACGACGTGCGGGTGCAGCTCGCCCGCGTGCCCGACGAGGACGCCGTCCGCCGTGCTCAGCCGTGCGCACCGGCCGGGGTGGAACGGCGCGCGCTCCGTGTCGGCCGCGGCGACGAGCTCGACACCGACGACCTCGGCCGCGCGGCGCGCGAGCGCGATCGCGTCGGTGTGGTCCGCACGCCGGCCGCTCCCCCACCAGCCGCCCGGCTCGACGTGCCCGGCGAGGACGCCGGCGACGTGCAGCGGCTGCGCCGGCACCGCCGCCTCGAGGGCGGCGAGGTCGGCGTCGGACGGGCGCACCCCGCCGGGCAGACGCGGCGCGACGCCGGGCCCGTCGGCGGGCAGCGTGACGAGACCCGCCTCGAACACGCCGAGGTCGCCGGTGCCCCGGCTGACGTTGCGCCGCGCCGTGTCGAGCAGCGTGACCAGCAGGTCCGTGCGCAGGAGCGGCTCGGAGTCCGCGAGCGGGTTGACGAGCCGGACGGCACGCCGCCGCGGGTCGTCCGGCGGCAGGCCCAGCGCGTCCACCTGGGCCCGGCCCACGAACGGGTAGCTCAGCACCTCCACGAGGCCGGCGGCGGCCAGCGCGTCGGCCACCGCGCGGCGCGCGCGCTGCTGCCGCGTGAGCCCGCGCCCCGCCGGCGCCGGCGGCACGACGGACGGGATCGCGTCGTACCCCCGCAGACGTGCGACCTCCTCGACCAGGTCCACCCCGGACTGCAGGTCCGGGCGCCACGTCGGCACGTGCACCGTCCACGTGCCGTCCGAGGGGTCGACCGTGCAGCCGATCGCCTCGAGCGTCGCCCGCACCTCGTCCGCCGTGTACGGCACCCCGACCAGCCGTGCGGGGAGCGTCGGGTCGAACGGCACCGGTGCCGGCGGGCTCGTCGTGTCGACGTCCGTCAGCGCGTCCTCGACCGTGCCGCCGCCGTACTGCACGAGCAGCGCGGCGGCCCGGGCCGCGGCGACGCGCGGCAGCTGCGGGTCGACGCCCCGCTCGAACCGCTTGGACGCCTCCGACGACAGCCGGTGCCGCCGCGACGAGCGGGCGACCGACACCGGGTCGAAGTGCGCCGCCTCGAGCAGCAGGTCCGTCGTCGCGGGGCCGACCTCGGTCTCCGCACCGCCCATGACGCCCGCGATGCCGAGCACCCGCGCGCCGCGCCCACCGGTCGAGTCGGTGACCAGCAGGTCCTCGGGGTCGAGCTCGCGGTCGACGTCGTCGAGCGTCGTGAGCCGCTCGCCGGGACGCGCGCGCCGCACGACGACCGGCGCCGTCAGCGTCCCGAGGTCGTACGCGTGCATCGGCTGCCCGAGGTCGAGCATCACGTAGTTCGTGACGTCGACCGCGAGGCTGATCGGGCGCATGCCGGCACGGGTCAGGCGCTGCTGCATCCACGCCGGGGACGGGCCGTGCGCCGCGACGCCGCGCACGACCTGCGCGACGAACCGGTCGGCGCCCGGCACGCCGTGCACGGGCCGCTCGTCGTCGATCTCCACCGCGAAACCCGCGGGCCGCTCGGCGAGGTCGGCCGCGGTCGGCAGGCCCGGGTCGGTGAACGCCGCCCCGGTGGAGTGCCCGTACTCGCGTGCGACGCCCCGCAGGGAGAAGCAGTAGCCACGGTCGGGCGTCACGTTGATCTCGAGGACCTCCTCGCCCAGCCCGAGCAGGGCGAGCGCGTCGGTCCCGGGGGCCGTCACGTCCGCGCCGTAGCCGAGCCGCTCGAGCACGATGATGCCCGCGTGGTCCTCGCCCAGCCCGAGCTCGCGGGCCGAGCAGATCATGCCGTCCGACACGTGCCCGTACGTCTTGCGCGCGGAGATCGGGAACGGCCCCGGCAGCACGGCGCCCGGCAGCGCGACGACGACGCGGTCGCCCCCGGCGAAGTTGTGCGCCCCGCAGACGATGCCGCGCGGCACGGTCGGGTTCCCGTCGGCGTCGAGCGCGTTGTGCGCGCCGACGTCCACGTGGCACCAGTTGATCGTCTTGCCGTTCTTCTGCGGCTCCGGCGTCAGGTCGACGACCTGCCCCACGACGACAGGGCCGGTGACGCCCGACGTGTGGACGGCCTCCTCCTCGAGCCCGACGCGGACGAGGTCGGCGGCGAGCTGCTCGGCCGTGAGGCCGGCGGGCAGGGCGACGTGCTCGGCGAGCCAGCCCAGCGGGATGCGCGGCATCTCAGACCACCGCCCGGAACTGCGTGGAGAAGCGGACGTCGCCCTCGACCATGTCGCGCATGTCCGCGATGCCGTGGCGCAGCATGAGCGTGCGCTCGATGCCCATGCCGAACGCGAACCCGGAGTAGCGCTCCGGGTCCACGCCGCAGGCGCGCAGCACGTTCGGGTTGACCATCCCGCACCCTCCCCACTCGATCCAGCCGGGTCCGCCCTTCTTCTGGGGAACCACAGGTCCATCTCCGCGCTCGGCTCGGTGAACGGGAAGAACGACGGCCGCAGTCGCGTGCGCGCCTCCGGTCCGAACATCGCCCGCGCGAAGTGGTCGAGCGTGCCCTTGAGGTGCGCCATCGTCAGGCCCTCGTCGATCGCGAGGCCCTCGACCTGGTGGAACACGGGCGTGTGCGTCGCGTCGAGCGCGTCCGTGCGGAAGACCTTGCCGGGGCAGGCGATGTAGACGGGGACCCCGCGCTCGAGCAGCGTGCGCGCCTGCACGGGCGACGTGTGCGTGCGCAGCACGAGGCCGGACGCGTCCGCCGGCACGTCCGGGTCCTGCGGCGCGACGAAGAACGTGTCCTGCATCTGCCGCGCGGGGTGGTCGACGCCGAAGTTCAGCGCGTCGAAGTTGAACCACTCCGCCTCGAGCTCCGGGCCCTCGGCGATCTCCCACCCCATCGCGACGAAGACGTCGGCGATGCGCTCCGAGAGCGTGCTCAGGGGGTGGCGCGCACCCGCGGGCCGCCGGTCGGCGGGCAGCGTGACGTCCACGGCCTCCTCGACGAGGACGCGCGCGTCGCGCTCGGCCTCGAGCTCGGCCGTCCGTGCGGCGACGGCCGCGTTCACGCGGCCGCGGGCCTGGCCGACGAGCTTGCCGGCCGCGGCCTTGTCCGGGCCGGGCAGGGCGCCGATGGCGCGGTTCGCCCGGGCCAGGGCGCTCTGCTCGCCCGTGTGGGCGAGACGGGCGGCCTTGAGCGCGTCGAGGTCGCCCGCCGCGGCGACGTCGGCGAGCGCGGCGTCGACGGCGGCGGCGACGCCGTCGGCGTCGAGCGGGGACAGGGGTGTGTCGTCGGTCATCAGGACCTTCCAGGACGGTTCCGGGCGGCCGTCACCCGCGTGCGACGGTGGCGGCCGGCGGTCGGGCCGCGCCGCGGGGCACGGGTCGACCGGTCGGGGAGTCTAGTGGCGCCCGTCCCGGGGCCGGGGTCGGCGTCCGCGCCCGCGCGCGTCGCCCGACCCCGTGTCGCAGCCCGCCGCTCAGCGGCTCATCGGCGCGGCCCGGGGACGGGCCGGGCGAATCGACGACCACCGACGGCCGTCGGGCGCACGCCGGTGCGTGCGAGGGCTGCGGACATGCCGTCCATGGTGCCACCCCGCGCACCGCGCCCGCAGCCGACCGGCACCTCGGGTGCCGTCCGTCCCGCGCCGGGCTCATCCCCCCAGCGCCCACTCCCCCACCGTGCGGTACAGCGGCCCCCCGCCGCGCCCCTCGCCCGGGCGGGACTCGACGAGCGTCACCGCCGCGACCTGCCACGCGGGACCGTCGTACACGGCGAGCGCCTGCGCCAGGGCGTCGACGGGGTCCGGCTCACCGGCCGCGGCGGTGCGCCCGCCGGGGCCGCGCGCGCCGTGCGGTGCCCCGCGCCGGCGCGGGGGACGCGACCCCGGGCGCGCACGTCCGACGGTCAGGTGCGGCCGGTTGCGAGGACGGTCGTCCGGACGCGCGCCCAGCGCGTCGCCGACCGCCCGCGCACCCGCGGACAGCCGGGACATGGCGTCCACGTCGCCCCCCACGCCGACCCACAGGGTCCGGTGGGAGAAGACGCCGGCCCCGCGCAGCGCGAGCTCGAACGGCGCCGTCACCCCGGCCAGCGCCTCCAGGTCGGCGGCGAGGTCGTCGGCCAGCGCGTCGGGCACCGCGCCGTAGAACGCGGCGGTCAGGTGCCAGGCGTCGCGGGCCGTCCAGCGGACGGGCTCCTCGGGCCCTCCCCGTGGGCGCACCGCGGCGAGCGCGAGGTCCAGGTGGTCCAGGACGTCGGCCGGGGGCCACACCGCCGCGAACAGACGCATGGCGTCAGCCTGCCAGGTCGGCGCCCACGCGGCCGGACTCGTCAGCGGCGTTGTGCGCGCGCCGAGGCGAAGAGGCACACCGCGGCGGCGGTCGCCAGGTTGAGCGACTCCGCACGGCCCCGGATGGGCACGCGCACCACGGCGTCGGCGAGCGCCCGGTCGTCGTCGCTCATGCCCCAGGCCTCGTTGCCGAACACCCACGCCGTGGGGGCCGCGAGGTCCGGCACGCCCGCCGGTGCGGCGCCGGCGACGTCGAGCAGCGCGTCGAGGTCGTGCTCGCCCCGGCCGTCCGCCGCCAGCACGCACAGGCCGGCCGCCCGCAGGTCGGCCACGACGTCGGCGAGCTCCCCGCCCGTGGCCACGGGCAGGTGGAACAGCGACCCCGCGGTGGAGCGCACGACCTTGGGGTTGTGCACGTCGACGCTCGCGCCGGTGAGCAGGACGCCGTCCGCGCCGGCGGCGTCGGCGGTCCGCACGACCGTGCCCGCGTTCCCCGGGTCCCGGACCTGGGACAGCACCGCGACGAGCCGCGGTGCGTGCGCGAGCACCTCGGCGCGACCCGGCAGCGCGGCGTCCACGACCGCGACGAGCTGCTGCGCGTCGGGGCTCATCGCGTCGAGGACCTCGGTGCTGCCGCGCCGGACGCGCACGCCCGCCGCCGCGGCGGCGGCCACGACGTCGGCGTACCGGTCGGCCGCGTCGGGGCCCACGTACACCTCCCGGACCTGGTCGGGAACCTCGGCGACGGCCTCGCGCACCGACTGCGGGCCCTCGACGAGGAACGTCCCGGTGCGGCGGCGCACGGACCGCTGCGCGAGCGAGCGCACGTGCTTGACCCGGTCGGCGCGCGGGTTGGTCATCGTCTCGTCGGGCACCGGGTCATTCTCCCGTGTGCCGCGCGGGCCCCGCGCCCGTGCGCTCCCGGTCCCGCGGCTGCGCGCACCCCGCGGTGCTCACCCGGCGGCGCGCACCCGGCGCGCACCTGCCCGCAGACGCCACCGCCCCCGCCGTCACGAGGACGGCGGGGGCGGTGCGAGCGGTGCGTCGGCTCAGGCGGCGGTGGCCGGAGCGTTGACGTCCTCGGGGAGGGCGTCCTTCGCGACCTGGACGAGCGCGGCGAACGCGGCGGCGTCGTTCACGGCCAGGTCGGCGAGCACGCGACGGTCGACCTCGACACCCGCGGCCTTGAGGCCCTGGATGAGGCGGTTGTAGGTCAGGCCGTTCTCGCGCGAGGCGGCGTTGATGCGCTGGATCCACAGCTTGCGGAAGTCGCCCTTGCGCGCCTTGCGGTCGCGGTAGGCGTAGACGAGGGAGTGGGTGACCTGCTCCTTCGCCTTGCGGTACAGGCGCGACCGCTGACCGCGGTAGCCGCTGGCCTTCTCGAGGGTCGAGCGGCGCTTCTTCTGGGCGTTGACCGCCCGCTTCACGCGTGCCACGTGATGCTCCTTGCTTCGGGTCCGGGGCCCGGCGCTCCCCGCGGCGCCACGTGGGCGCCGCTGGGGTCAGCGGCCGAGCAGCTTCTTGATCTTCGGGGTGTCGGCGGGCGAGACGACGACGTCACCGGCGATGCGGCGGGTGCGGCGGCTCGACTTGTGCTCCAGCAGGTGGCGGCCGCCGGCCTGCTCGCGCATGACCTTGCCGGTGCCGGTGACCCGGAACCGCTTCTTGGCACCGGAGTGCGTCTTGTTCTTCGGCATGGCTGCCGTCTCTCCTTGTCGTTCGCATCGCACGGTCGTGCGACTCGGGGCGTGCGGGACGTCCTGGCGGACGTGCCGGGTCGGTCAGCTGGCGTCGTCGCCCGACCCGCGCGGACCGGGCCGCGGGGCCGGCTTCGGGGCACCGCCGGGACGCGGGCCCGGACGGGCCGCCGACGGCGTCGCCGTCGAGGGCGCGGCCGGACGCGGCGCGGCGGGCCGGGGCGCCGGCGGGCGCGGCGTCTGCGGACGGGGCGTCGCGGTGGGCGCCGCCGGTCGCGCGGGGCGGCGGCGGGACGCGAGGCGGACGTGGCGGGACGGGCCGGCGTCGCCGGTCGCGCCGGCGACGCAGGACGCGACGCGGGCGTGGCAGGACGGGCCGGACGCGCCGGGGCCGGCTCGGCGGGCGCCTGCGGCTCGGGAGCGCGGGGGCAGGAGCCTGCTCGACGGGGGCCTCGACGGCCGGGGCCTGGGCCGCGGGGGCCTGGGTCGCGGGGGCCTGCGCCGGACGTGCCGGGGCGGCGGCCGGGGCGGACGCCGCCTCGGCGGCGGGGGCGCCGTCGGCCTGCTCGGCCGGCTGCTCCTCGCGCTGCTGCGCCGCGGCCGCGCGCCGCTGCTCCTTCTGCTGGTCCGCCTTCTTCTTCGTCGGCCCCAGCACCATGATCATGTTGCGGCCGTCCTGCTTCGGCATGCTCTCGATGAAGCCGAGCTCGGCGACGTCGGCGGCGAGCCGCTGCAGCAGGCGCACGCCCATCTCCGGGCGCGACTGCTCGCGACCGCGGAACATGATCATGACCTTGACCTTGTCGCCGGCCTTGAGGAACCGCTCGACGTGGCCCTTCTTCGTGCCGTAGTCGTGCGGGTCGATCTTGAGCCGGAAGCGGATCTCCTTGAGGACGGTGTTGGCCTGGTTCCGCCGGGCCTCACGCGCCTTCATGTCGGCCTCGTACTTGAACTTGCCGAAGTCCATGATCTTGCACACGGGCGGACGGGCCGTGGGCGCGACCTCGACCAGGTCGAGGTCCGCGTCCTGGGCCAGACGCAGGGCGTCCTCCAGGCGCACGATGCCGACCTGCTCGCCGTTGGGTCCGACGAGTCGGACCTCGGCGACGCGGATCCGATCGTTGATGCGGGGCTCGCTGATGTGGTGCTCCTCGGGTTCGTCGTGGTGGACCCCAGGAACGAGGAAGGCCCCCGCCCTGGGCACAGGCGGAGGCCACGTCCGAACGGCGGTGCGCACGGCGACCACCGACCGGGCCGACGGACGTGCCGCCGACCCGAGGACTGGGACCCGGTCCCTGTCGCCGGCGCGAGGCCGGACGGGCGGGACCCAGGTGGGAAGGACTCCACTTGTGCACCCGCTCCATCACGCACCCCCGACTCCGGCACGGACACCCGGGGGTGGCCGTGCGGCGGGACGAGGGCGCGCGACAGCGCGGGTCAGTCACCGACGACTGTACCACCCCTCCCCCGGGCGCCGAGGGGGCACGTCCCCGTATCGCTCTCGCACCTGCCGGCATACGCGTGTCGATACTTGAACCATTCCAGAAAACGTGCTGGAGTGAGGCCGTGCCCGACACCGACCTGCTGCGCGAGCGAGGCCTGCGCGTGACCGCGCCGCGCCTCGCCGTCCTCGACGCGCTGGGCGGCCACGGCCACCTCGACGCCGACGAGGTCCTGCGCCGCGTGCGCACCACGCTGCCCACCGTGTCCGTGCAGGCCGTGTACGACGTGCTGCACGCCCTCACCGGCGCCGGTCTGCTGCGGCGGATCGAGCCGGCGGGGCACCCTGCCCGCTACGAGCGGCGCGTCGGCGACAACCACCACCACGTCGTCTGCCGCGGCTGCGGCGCGGTCGACGACGTCGACTGCGTCGTCGGCCACGCGCCCTGCCTCGTGCCGAGCTCCACGTCCGGCTTCGCGGTCGAGAGCGCCGAGGTCACCTTCTGGGGCCTGTGCCCCGCCTGCCGGCAGGCCGGCTGACGCCCCTGCTGCCACGAACCCCCGTCGCCACGCGCGGCGGGTCGCTGCACCCCGGGCTGCGCGCCCGGGCCGAGGAGAGGAACCCGCTTGTCCCACGTGCCCCCCACCACGACCAACTCGGGCGCCCCGGTCGCCTCGGACGCCCACGCCCTGAGCGTCGGCGCCGACGGCCCGATCGTCCTGCACGACCACTACCTCGTCGAGAAGCTCGCGCAGTTCAACCGCGAGCGCGTCCCCGAGCGCGTCGTGCACGCCAAGGGCGGCGGCGCGTTCGGCACGTTCACGGTGACCAACGACGTGTCGGCCTACACGCGCGCCGCGGTCTTCCAGCCGGGCGCCGCGACCGAGATGCTCGCGCGCTTCTCCTCCGTGGCGGGTGAGAACGGCTCCCCCGACACGTGGCGCGACCCGCGTGGGTTCGCGCTGAAGTTCTACACGTCCGAGGGCAACTACGACCTCGTCGGCAACAACACCCCGGTGTTCTTCCTGCGCGACGGCATCAAGTTCCCCGACTTCATCCGCTCGCAGAAGCGCCTGCCGGGCTCGAACCTGCGCGACAACGACATGCAGTGGGACTTCTGGACCCTGTCGCCCGAGTCGGCGCACCAGGTCACGTGGCTCATGGGCGACCGCGGCCTGCCGCGCTCGTGGCGCACCATGGACGGCTTCGGCTCGCACACGTACCAGTGGGTCAACGCCGCGGGCGAGCGCTTCTGGGTCAAGTACCACTTCAAGACCCAGCAGGGCATCGACAACCTGACGGCCGACGAGGCCGCGCAGCTGGCGGGCTCGGACGCGGACCACCACATCCGCGACCTGTACGAGCACATCCAGGACGGCGACTTCCCGCGCTGGACCATGAGCGTCCAGGTCATGCCATACGAGGACGCGAAGACGTACCGCTTCAACCCGTTCGACCTCACCAAGGTGTGGCCGCACGCGGACTACCCGCTGATCGAGGTCGGCGTGATGGAGCTCAACCGCAACCCGGAGAACTACTTCGCGCAGATCGAGCAGGCGACGTTCGCGCCGAGCAACTTCGTGCCCGGCATCGGCCCGAGCCCGGACAAGATGCTGCTCGCGCGGATCTTCTCCTACGCGGACGCCCACCGGTACCGCGTCGGCACGAACCACGCGCAGCTGCCGGTGAACGCGCCGAAGTCCGAGGTGCACTCCTACTCCAAGGACGGCCAGGGGCGCTACACGTTCCCGTCGGCCGACCGCCCGGTCTACGCGCCGAACTCGTTCGGCGGCCCGGCGGCCGACCCGGCGCGTGCCGGTGAGACGGGCGGCTGGGAGTCGGACGGCGAGATGGTGCGCGCCGCCGCGACCCTGCACCCGCAGGACGACGACTGGGGCCAGGCGGGCACGCTGTACCGCGAGGTCTTCGACGACGCGGCGCGCGCCCGCTTCCTCGAGACGATCACCGGGCACGTCGGCGCCGTGAAGAACGACGACATCCGCGCCCGTGCGGTGCAGTACTGGACGAACGTGGACGCGGGCCTCGGCGCCGCCCTGCGCGAGTCCCTCGCGGCGATCGGCGCGCCGGTCGAGACCGGTGAGCCCGGCACCGTGAGCGTGCCCGTCGCCTGACGGGCGACGCCACGACCGACGGTCACGTCACGACGTACCGGTCGCCCCTCGACCGGTACGACCGGCGCCGACGGCCCCCGCGTCGGCGCCGGTCACCCGGCCGGCCCCCCACGGCCACGACGACGGCCCCGTCCCGCCCCCTCCCGCGGGACGGGGCCGTCGTGCCTGTGCCGGCGGGCGGGGCCCACCGCGGTGAGAGGATCGGGAGCATGAGCGAGCCCACCGAGCAGGACCAGCGCACCGCCGAGGCCGTGCGCGACATCGCGGACGTGGCGGCGGTCGAGGTCATCACGACCGCCGCGGTCCACCTCATGAGCGCCGCGGCCGTCAAGTGCGGGCTCGCCGAGGACGGGCCCGACGCGCCGGGGTCAGCGCACCGGGACCTCGACGAGGCCCGCAAGCTCATCACCGCCCTCGCCGCCCTCGTCACCGCGTCCGCCCCGGACATCGGCAACCAGCACGCCCGCTCCCTGCGCGACGGGCTGCGGTCCCTCCAGCTGGCCTTCCGCGAGGCCTCGCCCTTCCCCGACGCCCCCGGCGAGGGGCCCGGCGAGAAGTTCACCGGCCCCGTCTCCTGACGGCACGGGTGCGGCGGCCGTCGCCGCCGGCTCCCCCGGGCCGTCGGCGACACCCGCCGCAGCACGGCGCCGACGGACCAGGGCGGTGACCGCGAGACCCACGAGCGCGACCCCGCCGCCGACCGTGGCCGCCGTGAGGAAGCCGGCACCGGCACCCGCGCGGTCGATCGTCCAGCCGCACAGCGGCGCCCCGAGGGCGTTGCCGACGGTCTGCATCGTGCCGCTCCAGCCCATGACCTCGCCGCGGCGGTGCTCGGGCACGAGGCGCACGAGCGTCGCGTTGATCGACGCCAGGGCGGGTGCGCACGGCAGGCCCGCCACGAACACGGCCACCGCGAGCGCGACCGGGCCGGGCACGAACGCGGCGGGCACCGTCGCGAGCGCGAGCAGCGCGACGAGCAGGAGCGGCGACGGCTGACGGGCGCTCGTGCCGTGGAGCAGACCGCCGACGACCGAGCCCCCGGCCCACAGCGCGACCATCCACCCCACGTCCGCCGCGCGCCCGCTGTCGTTCAGCGCCGCGACGAGCGACACGTCCGTCCCGACGAGCACGAACGCCGCCGCGACGGCGGCGAGCAGGACGACGACGAGCTGCGGCGTCAGCACGCGCGTCGCACCGACGGCCGACGACTGCACGGTGCCGGGTGCGCTGCGGGTGGGCGGGTCGGCCCACAGCAGGAGCACCCCGGCGCCCACCGTCGCCACGCCGACGACCGTGAGGGCGAGGACCGTCGAGCCCTGCACGGCCAGCAGCGTGCCGACCACCGGGCCGAGCATGAACGTCAGCTCGGTGAAGACCGAGTCGAGCGCGTACGCGGCCTTCTGCTGCGCGGGCGGGACGAGCACGGCGAGCGACTGGCGCACCACCGAGAACACGGGCACGAGGAAGACGCCGCCGACGAAGACGACGGCCACCAGCGGCGTGTACGACAGGTGCGGCGCCGCGAGCCACACGGCCGACTCCACGAGCACCGACGGCAGCAGCGCACGACGCAGGCCCACCCGGTCGACGAGCCGTCCGCGCCAGGGGGCACCGACCGCGACGCCGATCGTCATCGACGCGGCCACCACGCCGGCGCGCGCGTAGCCCTCGTCCAGGGCGGTCACGACGTGCAGCGTGAGCACGACCCCGCTCATCGCGTGGGGGACGCGCGCGACGAGGGCGACGACGAACAGGCGCAGCACGCCGGGCAGGCGCAGGACGTCGGAGTAGGAGGACCGCACGGCTGCCGATGGTCACACGCGCCGGACCGTCGGGCGGCATCGTTTTCCTGCCGTTGACGTGCGGTTGGGTGATCCACGGCACGCCGCCCGGCCGGCGGCCCCCCGGGACCTATCCTGGCCGGATGACCGGCGGACCCGTCCCCTCCTTCGGCCCCGAGCACCCGCGCCCCGCGCCGGCCGTCCCGCCGCCCGCTGCACGGCACGACGGCGCGGCGCCCGCGTCCTGGTGGGGCCCGCAGCCGACGACGGGCGACGTCCCGCCGGCCGCGTCCGCACCCACCACGCTCCTGGTCCCGACCGACCCGCCGCCGCGACGCCGCCGCGCCGTCGTCGTCCTCGCGCTCGTGCTCGTCGGGGTGCTGGTCGCGGCGGGCCTCGTCGGCGCCCGGCTGTGGAGCACGACGCAGCGGTGGGAGCAGGCGGCCGCGGACTGGGAGGCCCTGGCGCGCTCGCACGGCGAGCAGCTCGCGCAGGCGCAGGCCGAGCTCGAGGCGACGACCGGGGACCTGCAGGCCACCCGCGACCAGCTGGCGACGGCGCAGACCCGCATCACCGAGCTCGCCGACGAGAAGGCGCAGCTCGGTGACAGCACGGCGGCGCAGCAGCAGCTGGCCGACTACCAGGCGCGCGTCTCCCAGGCGGCGGGGAACGTCGCGACCGCCCTGTCGAACTGCGTCGAGGGCCAGGAGACGCTCATCGGATACCTCGAGGACGCGGCCCGGTGGGACGCCGCGGACCTGGCGCGCTTCCGGGCGGACGTGGAGCGCGTGTGCGGCGCCGCGACCGAGGCGAACGCGGCGCTGCAGCGGGAGCTGGCCCGGTGAGCGCACCGCGCACCGCCCGCGGCGCCGCCCGCTGCGCGACCCTGCTCGTCGCCCCCGCCGTGCTCGCCGGCTGCGCCCTCCTCCCCGCCCCGCCGGCCCCGGTCCCGACCAGCGTCGTGCCGACGGCGGTGCCCGTCCCGGTCGCCACGGCCGACGCGACCCAGCTGTCCCCCGACGGCTTCGACGCGGCGCAGCGCATGGCCGTGCGGATCCGCAACATCGGCTGCGGCGCGCTCTCGACGGGGTCGGGCTTCGCGATCGACGAGCACACGCTGGTGACGAACCGGCACGTGGTGGCCGACTCCGCGCAGCTCGAGCTGAGCACGTACGACGGGCGGGACCTCGCGGCGGAGGCCGCGAGCACCGCCGCGCTGGCGGACCTCGCCGTCGTGCGCACCGTCGACCCGCTGCCGCAGGCCCCCGTCCTCGCGGACGCCGACCCCGCGGTCGGGGACCCGGTGACCGTGGTCGGCTACCCGCTGGGCCGGCAGCTGACCGTCACCGACGGTCGTGTCGTCGCCACCGTGACCGACCCGCTGCACGAGAACCTGGGCGAGGTGCTCGTGACGGACGCGCCCGTCGAGCCCGGCTCGTCCGGCAGCGCCGCGCTGGACGCGTCCGGACGCGTGATCGGGGTCGTGTACGCGAAGAACTCCCTCGGGCTCAGCTTCGTCGTGCCCGTCAGCACGCTGCGCACCCTGCTCGCGGACAGCGCCGCCTTCGCCCCCGCGCCCTCGTGCGGCTGACCGGACCGCACGCCGACCCACCCGGAGGAGCCATGCCCGACCGCGCGTTCGACCCCGCCGCCCTGGTGCGCGCCGCCGCCGACACGTTCACGGTGCGCCGCGTGTTCGGGGAGGCGTACGAGCACGACGGCGTGCTGGTCGTCCCCGTGGCGCGGGCGACCGGCGCCGCCGGCACGGGTGCGGGCGGCGCGGCCGCCGGGGACGCCGCGGGCGGGTCCGGCGACGGCGGTGGCGGCGGCTGGACGACGCACGTGCGGCCGCTGGGCGTGTTCGTCGTGGACCGGGACGGCGCGCGCTGGTCGCCCGTCGTGAGCGTGGACCGGGCGATCCTCGGCGGCCAGGTGCTCGTCGCCGTCGTGGCGAGCGCGTGGGCGCTCGCGTGGGCCGTGCGTCGCCGCCGCTGAGGAGCGGTCCGGGATCGCGGGGCGGTCAGGTCGCGGCGCGCAGGCGCAGCTCGAGCGAGTCGACCCGCGCCGTGACGACGGGGTCCCCCGCCAGCGCCGCGTTCACCTGGACCAGCACCCGGTCGAGTCCCGCGCGGTCGAGACCGGGCAGGAGGCCCAGCTGCACCGCGACCTCCGCACGCGTGCCGGGCACCGCGTCGACGCTGCGCACGAGGCGGACGCCCGCCAGGGCGGCGGCCACCGCCGCGCGCACCTCGGGGTCGACCACGCCGTCGACGACGGCGGGGCGCCAGGACTCGCCGCGGGCGAGCGCCTCGACCGCGGTGCGGGGCAGCACGACCGGGACCGGCCCGGCGGGGTCCACGACGAGCACCTCCCAGCCCTCCGCCACCGCGGAGAGCGCCGCCCGCGGCACGTCGCTCGGCACGGGCCGGGCGTCCGCGCGCCAGCGGCGCATGCTGTCGACGGCCGTGAACACGGGCAGCGCGGTGCGCCCGTCGGGCGTGCGCAGCGCGACGACCCCGGCCGACGCCTCCTTGTCGACCGTGTGCGCCTGCCCCGCGTGCTCGACGACGTCCGCGACCTCGAGCTCGGCGAGCACGGGGACGAGCACGCGCGTGCCGGGCAGCGCGGCGACGACGGCGGCGACGTCCGCGTCCCCGGCCGCGTGGCGCGCGAGCACGGCGGCCAGGGTCGGGTCCGCGGTGCCGTCGTCACCGGCGAACGGCGACGACGGCGGCAGCGCGCGCCCCGTCACGGACGTCCGGCGACGTCGAGCGCCTGGGGCAGGGTGAACGCGCCGGCGTACAGGGCCTTGCCGACGATGGCGCCCTCGACGCCGACGGGCACGAGCGTGCGCAGCGCCGCCAGGTCGTCGAGGCTCGAGACCCCGCCCGACGCGACGACCGGCGCCGACGTGCGGGCGCAGACCTCGCGCAGCAGGTCGAGGTTCGGGCCGCGCAGCGTGCCGTCCTTCGTCACGTCGGTGACGACGTAGCGCGAGCAGCCGGCCTCGTCCAGACGGGCCAGGACGTCCCAGAGGTCCCCGCCCTCCTGGGTCCAGCCGCGTGCGGCGAGCGTGGTGCCGCGCACGTCGAGGCCGACGGCGACCTGCTCGCGGTGCGAGGCGATGACCTTCGCGGTCCACTCGGGGTCCTCGAGGGCCGCCGTGCCGAGGTTCACGCGCGTCGCGCCCGTCGACAGCGCGCGCTCGAGCGACGCGTCGTCGCGGATCCCGCCGGACAGCTCGACCTTGACCCCGCGCCCCGCCAGCTCTCGCGTCACGTCCGCCAGCAGGGCCGCGTTGGAGCCGCGCCCGAACGCCGCGTCGAGGTCGACGAGGTGGATCCACTCGGCGCCGCCGTCGTACCAGTCGAGGGCCGCGGTGAGCGGGTCGCCGTAGGACGTCTCCGAGCCTGCCTCGCCCTGCACGAGGCGGACGGCCTGGCCGTCGGCGACGTCGACGGCGGGCAGGAGCTCGAGCCGGGGGGTGTCGGTCATGGATCCTCTTCGTGGCCGTGCGCGTACCGGGGCCCGGCGTGCGCGGGTGGGGCGGGCGGCACGCGGCTCAGCGCAGCGAGCCGACCCAGTTCGACAGCAGCTGGGCGCCGGCGTCGCCGGACTTCTCGGGGTGGAACTGCGTCGCGGACAGCGGGCCGTTCTCGACGGCGGCGACGAAGCGGCAGCCGTGCTCGGACCACGTCACGAGCGGCGGCGCCATGGGGTGCTCGCCGGGCGCGGGCGCGTCGGCCAGCGGGAACGACCGGGCCGCGTAGGAGTGCACGAAGTAGAAGCGCTCGTCCTCGAGCCCGTCGAACAGCACCGTGCCCTCGGGGGCGTCCACGGTCGACCACCCCATGTGCGGCACGACCTCGGCCTCCAGGCGGTCGACCACGCCGGGCCACTCCCCCAGGCCCGCGGCGTGCACGCCGTGCTCGACGCCCTCGGCGAACATGACCTGCATGCCGACGCAGATGCCGAGCACGGGCCGGCCGCCGGCCAGGCGGCGGTCCACGACCTGGTCGCCGCCGACGCCGCGCAGGCCGTCCATGACGGCCGCGAACGCGCCGACACCGGGGACGACGAGACCGTCCGCCTCCAGCGCGGCCTGCTTGTCACCGGTCAGCTCGACGTCGGCGCCCACGCGCTGGAGGGCACGCACGGCGGAGCGCACGTTGCCGAAGCCGTAGTCGAGGACGACGACGCGGGGGACGAAGGCACCCCCCGAGTCTACCCGCGCGGGCCGTGCCACCCGTCGGTCGGTCCGCGCGGTGGCCGGCGGCGACGGTCTGCGGCGAGGGTCGGCGGCGGTGGTCAGCGCTGCAGCAGCGGCGGGGGTCAGCGGCGGTTCTGCGCGAGCAGGCGCATCGCCTTGAGCCGGGAGATGCCGACCGACGTCACGACGCCCTCGACCTCGCCCACCGGCACGTCGCCGAGCAGCAGGTCCTCGAGCACCGCCGGTGCGCCCGAGAGCACGAGACCCGCCGGCAGGTCCTTCTCCCGCGTCCCCGCGACCCACTGGCCGGCGTCGACGCGGCCCTCGCGCTTCTCCAGCAGCACGACCGGCACCTGCCGGAGCATCTGCGACACCGCGGCGGCCGTCCGGGCACCGTCCGCGGGCGAGCGGGGCACGGCGATCGCGCCGACGGACGACGGCACGGCGTCGACGTCGAGCTTCGCGAGCGCGCACGCCGCCGCGAGCGCCTCGGCCGTCGCGACCTGCGTGACGAGGACGGCCAGCGTCGGCGCCCGCGGCGTGGTGAGGGACGACAGGTCGTCCGGGACCTCGAACGACAGGTCGTCCTCGCCGCCGCCGGGTCGCTCGCCGCTCACAGCGCGCCCTTCGTCGACGGCACGCCCTCGACCCGCGGGTCGAGGGCGACGGCGGCGCGCAGGGCACGCGCGAGGGCCTTGAACTGCGCCTCGACGATGTGGTGCGGGTCGCGGCCGGCGAGCACGCGCACGTGCACCGTGAACGCGGCGTGGTGCGCGATCGACTCCAGCACGTGGGCCGTCAGGGACCCGGTGAAGTGCCCCCGATCAGGTGGTACTCCTGCCCCGGGGGCTCGCCGGTGTGTACGAGGTAGGGACGCCCGGACACGTCGACGACCGCGTGCGCGAGCGCCTCGTCGAGCGGCACGGTGGCGTCGCCGTAGCGGGCGATGCCGCGCTTGTCGCCCAGCGCCTGACGCAGCGCCTGCCCGAGGACGATCGCCGTGTCCTCGACCGTGTGGTGCACGTCGATGTGCGTGTCGCCCTTCGCGTGCACCGTGAGGTCGATGAGCGAGTGCTTGCCCAGGGCGGTGAGCATGTGGTCGTAGAACGGCACGCTCGTGTCGATCTCGGTGCGCCCCGTGCCGTCGAGGTCCACCTCGACGACGACCGTGGACTCGCTCGTCGACCGCTCGACGCGGGCCGTGCGCCGGGCCACCGGCGCGTCCTGCTGCGGGCTCATCGTCCCGTCACCTCCACCAGGGCGTCGCGGAACGCCGCCGTCTCCGCCGGGGTGCCGACCGACACCCGCAGCCATCCCTCCGGACCGGTCACGCGCACGAGCACGCCCCGGTCGAGCAGACCCTGCCAGACCGCCTGGCGGTCGTCGAACGTGCCGAAGAGCACGAAGTTCGCGTCGGAGTCGCACGCGGTGAACCCGCGTGCGCGCAGCCACGCGACGAGGTCGTCGCGCTCCTCGCGCAGCGAGCCGACCTGCGCCATGAGCTCGGGCGCGTGCGCGAGCGCGGCCCGTGCCACGGCCTGCGTGACCGCCGACAGGTGGTACGGCAGGCGCACGACGCGCAGGCAGTCGACGAGCCGGGGGCTCGCGGCCAGGTAGCCGACGCGCGCCCCGGCGAGCCCGAACGCCTTCGACATGGTGCGGCTGACCGCGAGGTGCGGGTGGTCGGCGAGCAGCTCGAGCGCCGAGGGCGTGCCCGCGCGACGGAACTCGCCGTAGGCCTCGTCGACGACCACGACGCAGCCGCCGGGCACCTGGGCGGCCGCGTCGAGCACGACCCGGACCGTGTCGGCCGGCAGCGCCGTGCCCGTGGGGTTGTTCGGGCTGGCCAGCAGCACGACGCTCGGCGCGTGCTCGGCGATCGCCGCGCGCGCGTGCCCGGGGTCGATCGTGAAGTCCTCGGCGCGCCGGCCGACGACCCACGCGGTCGACGTGTCGCGCGCGTACTCCGGGTACATCGAGTACGTCGGCGCGAACGACAGCGCCGTGCGGCCGGGCCCGCCGAACGCCTGCAGGACGTGCAGCATGATCTCGTTCGACCCGTTCGCCGCCCACAGCTGGGCCGGGTCCAGGCGCACACCGGACTCCGTCGCCAGGTAGTCGGCCAGGTCGGTGCGCAGCGCGAGGAAGTCGCGGTCCGGGTAGCGGTTGAGCCCGCGCGCGGCCTCCGCGACGGCGGCGGCCACGTCGGCCACGACCTGCTCGGAGGGCGCGTACGGGTTCTCGTTGACGTTGAGCAGGACCGGCACGTCGAGCTGCGGCGCGCCGTACGGCTCGATGCCGGCGAGCTCGGGCCGCAGCGGCAGGGCCGCCGCGGGGCGGTCGGGGGCGGAGGTCACGGTCCCCGAGTCTATTGACCCCGCGACGACGTCCCGTGCACCCGCCCGCGCCGGGCCGCTGTCGGACGCGCGGCCTACGCTGCCGGTCGTGCCCGACTCCGCCGTGCCCGCCCCGCCCGACTCCCCGTCCGGCTCCCCCGTCGACCGCGCGGCGTTGCGCGCCCGGGCCGAGGAGGTGCTGCGACGGCTCGTCGGCCGCGAGGACGCGCGCCTGCACGAGGACCAGTGGCAGGCGATCGAGGCGCTCGTGGCCGACCACCGGCGTGTCCTCGTGGTGCAGCGCACCGGGTGGGGCAAGTCCGCCGTGTACTTCGTCGCCACCGCGCTGCTGCGCGCGGGGGCGGGCGGCGCGCGCCGCGGACCGACCGTGATCGTCTCGCCGCTGCTGGCGCTCATGCGCAACCAGGTGGAGTCCGCACGACGGGCGGGGATCGCGGCCGAGACCCTCAACTCGGCGAACGTGCAGGAGTGGGCGGACGTGCACGCGCGTGTCGCCGCCGGCGAGGTGGACGTCCTGCTCGTCTCCCCGGAGCGGCTGAACAACCCGGGCTTCCGGGACGAGGTGCTGCCCCGGCTCGCCCAGGACGCCGGGCTCGTCGTGGTCGACGAGGCGCACTGCATCTCGGACTGGGGCCACGACTTCCGCCCCGACTACCGGCGCATCCGCACCCTGCTCGGTGACCTGCCCGCCGGCGTGCCGGTCCTCGCGACGACCGCGACCGCGAACGCCCGCGTGACCGCGGACGTGGCCGAGCAGCTCGGCGGGGACGACGCGGTGGCACCGCTGGTCCTGCGCGGCTCGCTCGACCGGCCGTCCCTGCGCCTGCAGGTCACGCAGCTGCCCGACGTCGCGACGCGGCTGGCGTGGCTCGCCGCGACGCTGCCCGCGCTCGAGGGCTCCGGCATCGTCTACTGCCTCACGATCGCCGCCGCCGAGCAGGTCACCGAGCACCTGCGCGCGGCCGGGCTGGACGTGCGCACCTACACCGGGCAGACCGACCCGGGCGAGCGCGAGGCCGCGGAGGCCGACCTCCTGGCCAACCGCGTCAAGGCGCTGGTGGCGACGTCGGCGCTCGGCATGGGCTTCGACAAGCCCGACCTCGCCTTCGTCGTGCACGTGGGCGCGCCGTCCTCGCCGATCGCGTACTACCAGCAGGTCGGGCGTGCGGGGCGCGCCACCGCGCGGGCCGACGTCGTGCTGCTGCCCGGTCAGGACGACCGCGCCATCTGGGAGTGGTTCGCCTCGACGGCCTTCCCGCCCGAGCAGGAGGTCCGCGCCACGCTCGCGGCCCTCGACGCGCACGGCACGCTCTCCACGGCGAACCTCGAGACGTTCGTGAGCCTGCGCCGCACGCGGCTCGAGGGGATGCTCAAGGTCCTCGACGTGGACGGCGCCGTGCGCCGCGTGCGGGGCGGCTGGGAGTCGACGGGCGAGCCGTGGTCGTACGACGCGGAGCGGTACGCGCGCGTGACGGCGGCCCGCCGCGCCGAGCAGGCCACGATGCTCGAGTACCTGAGCACGGACGCGTGCCGCATGGCCTACCTGCGGGCGGCGCTCGACGACCCCGCGCTCGAGGACGGGTGGCGCTGCGGGCGCTGCGACACCTGCACGGGCACGACGGTCGGCGCGGTGCCCGACCAGGACGCCGTGGCGTCGGCGCGGTCGCTGCTGGCCGTCCCCGGTGAGCCCGTGTCCGCCCGGCGCCAGTGGCCGACCGGTCTGGCGTCCCTCGGGCTCGACCTGCGGGGACGGCTGCCCGCCAAGGAGCAGGTCGCGGAGGGGCGGGCGGTCGGTCGCCTCGACGGGCTCGGGTGGGGCGGTCCGCTGCGCGCCGCGCTGCTCGACGACGTTCCCGCCGAGCTGCCGACCACCCTGCGCGGCGCGGTCCGCGAGGTCCTCGAGGCGTGGCGGCCGCAGGTGGACGTGGTCGTCGCCGTCGGGTCGGCGAGCCGCGGTGCGCTCGTCGCGCACCTGGCCGCCGGCACCGCACGCCTGCTCGGCGTCCCCGCGGCGGGGTCCCTGACGGCTCTCGGCGCGCCGCCGCGGCACGACGTGAACTCGGCCCAACGGCTCGCCGACGTCGTACGGCACCTGGCCCTGCCCGACGACGTGGCCGCCGCCGTGGCGGGCCGACGCGTGCTGCTCGTCGACGACCGGACCGACACCGGCTGGACGCTCACGGTCGCCGGGCGGCTGCTGCGCCGCGCCGGCGCGAGCGAGGTCCTGCCGTTCGTGCTCGGCGTCGGCTGACGCCACGGCCTCCACCCACGCCGGCCGCCCCCACACCAGCCGCCCGGGCGCCGTCGGCGCCCGGCGCACGGGCGCGGCGTCGCGGCCGGCGTCGTCAGAACCGGGCGCGGACCGCCTCGCCGTGCGCGGGAAGACCCTCGGCGTCCGCGAGCGCCACGACCCGGTCGGCCACCTGTGCGAGCGCGTCGGCGTCGTACTCGACGACCTGCACGGCCCGCACGAACGAGTGCACGCCGAGGCCGCTCGCGAAGTGCGCGCACCCCCCGGTCGGCAGCACGTGGTTGGACCCGGCCATGTAGTCACCGAGCGACACCGGCGACCAGGGCCCGACGAAGATCGCGCCGGCGCTCGTGACCCGGTCCGCCCACGTCGCGGCGTCCACGGTCTGGATCTCGAGGTGCTCGGCACCGTAGGCGTTCACCACGTCGAGCCCCGCCTCGAGGTCGTCCACCAGGACGATCGCCGACTGGGAGCCGTTCAGGGCGGTGAGCACGCGGTCGCGGTTCATCGTGGCCTCGGCGAGGTCGACGAGCTTGGCCTGGACAGCGCCGGCCAGCTCGACCGACGGGGTGACGAGCACGGCCGCCGCCAGCGGGTCGTGCTCGGCCTGCGACACGAGGTCGGCGGCGACGTGCACGGGATCGGCGGTGCCGTCCGCGAGGATCGCGATCTCGGTCGGCCCGGCCTCGGCGTCGATGCCGACGAGCCCGCGGACCAGCCGCTTCGCCGCGGCGACGTACACGTTGCCCGGGCCGGTGATGACGTCCACCGGCTCGCAGAGCGTCTCGCCGTCGACCTCGTCGCTGCCGGCCGCGCCGTACGCGAGCATGGCGACGGCCTGCGCACCGCCGACCGCGTAGACCTCGTCCACGCCGAGCAGCGCGCACGTGCCGAGCACCACCGGGTCGGGCAGCCCGTCCCGGTCCTTCTGCGGCGGCGAGACGACGACCAGCGAGCCGACGCCGGCCTCCTGCGCGGCGACGACGTTCATCACCACGGACGACGGGTAGACCGCGAGCCCGCCGGGGACGTAGAGGCCGACCCGACGCACGGGCAGCCACCGCTGCCGCACCCGCGCACCGGGTGCGACGTCGACCGTGAAGTCCTGCGGCCGCTGGGCCGCGTGCACCTGCCGCACCCGGCGGACCGTCTCCTCCAGCGCCGCCCGGACCCGCGGGTCGAGCGCGGCGAGCGCCTGCGCGAGCGCCGCCGCCGGGACCCGCACGTGCTCGGGACGGATGCCGTCGAACCGCTCGGACAGGTCGCGCAGCGCACGGGCACCGTCGGTGCGCACCTGCTCGAGGATCGGCGCGACCGCGGCGGCCGCGTGCTCGACGTCGAGCTCCGCACGCGGCAGCTCGGCGAGCAGCTCACGACGGGACGGACGGCGGCCACGCAGGTCGATGCGGGAGATCACGTGCCGAGTCTAGGCGGGCGCCGCCGCCGCGACCGTGACGTCCACGGGCGGTAGCGGCCACCGGTCCCTGTGCGGCCCGGGGTGCGCGATCATGGGGCGCATGGACGAGGTGCACGTGCGCGACGACGTCATCCGGCTCGGTCAGCTGCTGAAGCTGGCCGGCGTCGCGGACTCCGGCGCGGAGGCGCGCGCGCTCCTCGAGGACGACGCCGTCCGCGTGGACGGCGAGCCGGAGAACCGCCGGGGCCGGCAGGTGACCCGCGGCGCCGTCGTCGAGGTCGACCTGCCGACCGGGGTCGTCTCCTTCACGGTCGTGTGAGGCGGACGGCGCGCGGCGCCGGCCGCCTCACACGGAGAGCCGTCCCGGTTACGCGGAGAGGCAGCTCGGTCCGAGCAGCGCCTTCAGGTCGCCGTACAGCGACGGCGAGCGCTCGACGCGCAGGCCGTCGTCGAGCCGCATGACCGTCACCTTGCCCGGGTTCGTCAGGCGCAGGTGCACCTCGGTGACGCCCGGGTGCGTGCAGAGCACCTCACGCAGGCGCTCGACCACCGGCGGCGTGCAGCGCGACTCGGCGAGCGACACGACGACCGGGGCGTCCGCCGCCTGCGAGACGTCCGGGATCGAGACCTCCATGGCCTGCAGCTGCATCGTCTCGTCGCGCCGGCGGACGCGGCCGCGCACGACGAGCACGGCGTCCTCGGCCAGCACCGTCGAGTACGCGAGGTAGGTCTCGCCGAAGAACATGATCTCGACGGACCCCTCCATGTCCTCCAGCGTCACGGCGGCCCACGGGTTGCCCTGCTTCGACATCTTGCGCTGCAGACCGGTCACGAGGCCTGCGACCACCACGGTCGAGCCGTCGGGACGCGCCTCGTCCGCGTTGAGCGTCGCGATGGAGACGTCCGCGGCGGCGGCGAGCACGTGCTCGATGCCCGACAGCGGGTGGTCGGACACGTACAGCCCGAGCATCTCCCGCTCGAACGCCAGGCGCTGCTTCTTCTCCCAGTCCGGCAGGTCGGGGATCGTGACGCTGACGCCCCCGCCGTCGCCGGGACCGCCCAGGTCCGCGAACAGGTCGAACTGGCCCTCCGCCTCCCGGCGCTTGACGCTGATGACCGAGTCCACGGCCTGCTCGTGCACCAGCAGCAGCGCACGCCGCGCGTGCCCGAGGGAGTCGAACGCACCGGCCTTGATGAGCGACTCGATGGTCCGCTTGTTGCAGACCACCGCGGGCACCTTGTCGAGGAAGTCCGTGAAGGACGTGAACGCGCCCTTCTCCTCGCGCGCGGCGACGATCGCGTCGACAACGTTGGCGCCGACGTTGCGCACCGCGGTGAGGCCGAACCGGATGTCCTTGCCGACGGCGGTGAAGTTCGCGGACGAGGAGTTCACGTCCGGCGGCAGGACCGTGATGCCCATGCGCCGGCACTCGTTGAGGTAGAGCGCCGACTTGTCCTTGTCGTCGCGCACGCTCGTGAGCAGCGCGGCCATGTACTCGGTCGGGTAGTTCGCCTTGAGGTAGGCGGTCCAGTAGGACACGACGCCGTACGCGGCCGAGTGCGCCTTGTTGAACGCGTAGTCCGAGAACGGCAGCAGGATGTCCCACAGCGTCTGGACGGCCTCCATCGAGAAGCCGCGCTCGCGCATGCCGGCCGAGAAGCCCTCGAACTGCTTGTCGAGCTCGGCCTTCTTCTTCTTGCCCATCGCGCGGCGCAGGATGTCGGCCTGTCCGAGCGAGTACCCGGCGACGCGCTGGGCGATCGCCATGACCTGCTCCTGGTAGACGATCAGGCCGTAGGTCGTGCCGAGGATGTCCGCCAGGGGCTCCTCGAGCTCCGGGTGGATGGGCGTCACCGGCTGCTGGCCGTTCTTGCGCAGCGCGTAGTTCGTGTGCGAGTTCGCACCCATCGGGCCGGGGCGGTAGAGCGCGCCGACGGCGGAGATGTCCTCGAAGTTGTCGGGCCGCATGAGGCGCAGCAGGGTCCGCATGCCGCCGCCGTCGAGCTGGAACACGCCCAGGGTGTCGCCGCGTCCGAGCAGCTCGTACGTGGCCCGGTCGGTCAGCTCGAGCTTCTCGAGCTCGACCGGCTCCTTGCCGTTCATCACGATGTTCTCGAGCGCGTCGTCGAGGATCGTGAGGTTGCGCAGCCCGAGGAAGTCCATCTTGATCAGGCCGAGGCCCTCGGACGTCGGGTAGTCGAACTGCGTGATCACGGCGCCGTCCTGCGGGCGGCGCATGATCGGGATGATGTCGATGAGCGGCTCGCTCGACATGATGACGCCCGCCGCGTGCACGCCCCACTGGCGCTTCAGCCCCTCGATGCCCTTGGCGAGCTCGACGACGCGCTGCGCGTCGGGGTCGGCCGCGTGCAGCTGCCGGAACTCCTCGGCCTCGTGGTACCGCTTGTCCGACGGGTCGAAGATGCCGGTGAGGCTGATGTCCTTGCCCATGATCGCGGGCGGCATCGCCTTCGTGAGCTTCTCCCCCATCGCGAACGGCATGCCGAGCAGCCGCGCGGAGTCCTTGAGGGCCTGCTTGGCCTTGATGGTGCCGTACGTGACGATCTGCGCGACGCGGTCCTCGCCGTACTTCTCCGTCACGTACCGGATGACCTCGCCGCGCCGGCGCTCGTCGAAGTCGACGTCGAAGTCGGGCATGGAGACGCGGTCGGGGTTGAGGAACCGCTCGAAGATCAGGCCGTGCCGCAGCGGGTCGAGGTCGGTGATCTTCATGGCGTAGGCGGCCATCGAGCCGGCACCGGAGCCACGGCCGGGCCCCACCCGGATGCCGTTGTCCTTGGCCCAGTTGATGAAGTCGGCGACCACGAGGAAGTACCCCGGGAAGCCCATCTGCGTGATGACCTGGGTCTCGTACTCCGCCTGCTTGCGCACCTCGTCCGGGATGCCGGCCGGGTACCGCTGGTGCAGCCCCTTCTCGACCTCCTTGACGAACCAGCTGGTCTCGTCCTCGCCGGGCGGGCAGGGGTAGTTCGGCATGTAGTTCGCCGAGGTGTTGAAGGACACCTCGCACTGCTCCGCGATCCGCAGCGTGTTGTCGCACGCCTCGGGCAGCTCGGCCCAGATCCGGCGCATCTCCTCGGCGGACTTCACGTAGTAGCCGTCGCCGTCGAACTTGAAGCGGTCCGGGTCGGACAGCGTCGAGCCGGAGTTGATCGCCAGCAGCGCCTCCTGCGACGCGCTGTCCTCGCGCTTGACGTAGTGCAGGTCGTTCGTCGCGACGAGCGGTGCGCCGAGGTGCTCCGACAGGCGCAGCAGGTCCTTGAGGACACGGGTCTCGATCTCGATCCCGTGGTCCATCAGCTCGATGTAGAAGAACTCCTTGCCGAAGATGTCCTGCAGCTCGCCGGCCGCGCGGACCGCCTCGTCCCACTGGCCCAGCCGCAGCCGCGTCTGGATCTCCCCGGACGGGCACCCCGAGGTCGCGATCAGGCCCTTTCCGTAGCGCTGCAGCAGGTCGCGGTCCATGCGGGGCCACTTGCCCATCTGCCCCTCGAGCGACGCCAGCGAGCTCGCGCGGAACAGGTTGTGCAGGCCCTCGTTGTTCCGGGCCAGGAGCGTCATGTGCGTGTACGCGCCGCGGGCGGACACGTCGTCGGCTTCCTGGCCCTGCCCGCCGAACCGCACGCGCGTCTGGTCGAACCGGCTCGTGCCGGGCGTGACGTAGGCCTCGACGCCGATGATCGGCTTGATGCCGGCCGCCGTGCCCTTCGCCCAGAAGTCGTACGCGCCGAACAGGTACCCGTGGTCGGTCGTCGCGATGGCCGTCTGGCCCAGGCGCTGCACCTCGGCGAACAGGTCGGGCAGACGGGCCGCGCCGTCGAGCATCGAGTACTCGGTGTGCACGTGGAGGTGGACGAAGTCGGAGCCTCCAGCAGATGCCATGCGGGCGATCCTACGTGCCTCCACCGACACCTCCGAGACCCCCGCGACCCGTGTCCGGCGACACGCCGGAGGGGCCCGTGAGCCTGCTCACCCGTAGGCCGCGCGCAGCCTCTCCAGCCCCACGACGAGGTCCTCCGGGTAGTCGCTGCCGACCTCGAGCCACTGCCCCGTGCCGGGGTGCTCGAAGCCGAGGCGCACCGCGTGCAGCCACTGCCGCTGCACGCCCAGACGCGCCGCCAGCGACGGGTCCGCGCCGTACGTGAGGTCGCCCACGAGCGCGTGGCGCAGCGCCGCCATGTGCACCCGGATCTGGTGCGTGCGCCCGGTCTCCAGGTGCACCTCGACGAGCGAGGCACCCGGCAGCATCTCCAGCACCTCGTAGTGCGTCACCGACGGCTTGCCGTCCGCCACCACGGCGAACTTCCAGTCCGACGACGGGTGCCGCCCGATGGGCGCGTCGATCGTCCCGGTCGTCGGGGCCGGGTGCCCCTGGACGAGCGCGTGGTAGACCTTCTCGACCGTGCGCTCCTTGAACGCGCGCTTGAGCACGGTGTAGGCGTGCTCGCTCTTGGCGACGACCATGAGCCCGGTCGTGTTCGCGTCCAGGCGGTGCACGACCCCCTGCCGCTCCGCCGCACCCGACGTCGAGATCCGGTAGCCGGCCGCTGCGAGCGCGCCGACGACGGTGGGCCCCGTCCAGCCGGGCGACGGGTGCGCCGCCACGCCGACCGGCTTGTCGACGACGACGAGGTCGTCGTCGTCGTGCACGATCCGCATGCCCGGCACGGGCTCCGGGACGACGACGGGGGCCGGTGGCGCGGTCGGCGTCAGGTCGACCTCCAGCCACGCCCCGGCCGTCAGCCGGTCGGACTTGCCCACCTCGCGGCCGTCGACGCGCACCGACCCGTCGGCGGCGAGCTCGGCGGCGCGGGTGCGCGAGAGCCCGAGCAGCCGCGCCAGCGCCGCGTCGACGCGCTCGCCGGCGAGCCCGTCCGGGACCGGCAGCGCACGCTGGTCGCTCACGCCGCACCACCGTCGTGCGCCCGCTGCGCCCCGTCCGCGGCGTCGCCGTCGGCGACCGCGGGCGCCGCGTCCGCGGCCTCCCCGGTGCCGTCACGCGTGCCGTCGAGGTGCACGCCCCGCGCGGTGAGCAGGACGACCAGGATCGCCGCCGCCACGATCGCGATGTCCGCGACGTTGCCGACGAACAGGTCCCCGTACGCCAGGAAGTCGATGACGTGCCCGCGGGCCGGCCCCGGCTCGCGCACCATGCGGTCCACGAGGTTGCCGAGGGCACCGCCGAGCAGGAGCCCCAGCGCGAGCGCCCACCCGGTCGACCCGATCCGCCGGGACGCGCGCACGACGACGACCACGACGACCACCGCGACGAGCGTGAGCACCCACGTCATGCCCGTCGCGATGGACAGGGCCGCCCCGGGGTTGCGCACGAGCTGCAGCCCGAACAGGTCGCCGAGCAGCGCGACGCGCTCCCCCGGTGCGAGCGAGGCCACCGCCCAGACCTTGGTGGCCTGGTCGACGGCCAGCACGCCGAGCGTGAGCCCCGTGAGCAGCGTCAGCAGGCGCCGACGCCGCGACACCGGCGGCCGCGTCCACGGCAGCCGGCCGGACGCCGGCTCCTGGGGCAGGTCGGGCTGGGCCGGCGTTCCGTCCGTCGTGGGCACCGCAGGAGTCTACGGGGGCGTCAGCGACGCTCCTCGCGCTGCTTGCACTCCACGCAGAGGGTCGCGCGCGGGAACGCCTGCAGGCGGGCCTTGCCGATCGCCCGCCCGCACGACTCGCACACGCCGAACGTCCCGGCCTCGAGCCGGTCGAGCGCGTGGGCGGTCTGCTCGAGCAGGTCCCGCGTGTTGTTCACGAGCGTCAGCTCGTGCTCCCTCTCCAGCGCGGAGGACCCCGAGTCCGCCTGGTCGTCGCCCGCGCCGTCGCCGGAGTTGCGCAGCAGCTCGGACAGCTCGGCGCCGGCCTCCAGCAGCTCGCCGGCGAGCCGTTCGCGGTCGGCGGTCAGCTCGTCCGCCACCTCCTGGACCTCCGCCTGCGTCCACGGCTCCTCGCCGTCGCGGACCGGCAGTGCACGGGTGACGGTCAGCGGACCGGCGTCGGTGCCGGCGGTCAGCGTGCCCGTCGATGTGCTCGGTGCGTCGTTCATGGTCACGGACGTTCCCCCCGTCTCGAGTGCCGCGACTGTATGCGCGCACGGGTCGGGGCACAACACGGCACGCACGGCGGCCGGGCGGCACGGCCGCCCCGGGCCGGCGCACCGGACGGGTCGCCCGCACGCGCGGCGCCCTCCGCACCGGGGCCCGCCGGCACCGGCGGACCGCGGCGGGCATGCCGACGCCGCCGGCCCGCGCACACGAGGTGGCGACCGGCGGCGACGTGACGCGTCAGATGCTCTGCTTCTCCGGCACCGGCTGGCCCTGGCCCGAGCGCGGCGGCAGCGCGTTGCCGCGGTTCTCGAGGTCGCCGAGCAGGTTCTCGAGGTAGCTCTTGAGGCGCGTGCGGTAGTCGCGCTCGAAGACGCGGAGCTCGTCGATCTTGCGCTCGAGCAGCGAGCGCTCCTGCTCGAGCTGGCCGAGCGTGCGCTGCGAGGTCTCCTCCGCCTCCCGGACGATCCGGTTGGCACGCGACTTCGCCTCGTTGATCAGGCGGTCCGACTCCTCCTGGCCGCTGCGCACGTAGTCGTCGTGCAGCTTCTGCGCCAGCGCGAGCATGCCCGTGGCGGACTCCGGCTCGCTCGTCCGGGCGGGGGCGGGCGCCTGCACGACGGGCGGCTGCGGCGCGACCGCCGGCACGGGCGCGGGCTGCGGCTCGGGCACGGGGGCCGGCTCGGGCTTCGGGGCGGGGGCGGCCTGCTGGGCACCGGCACGGCTGAGCTCGGCGATCCGACGCTCGGCCGCCGCCAGCTTCGTCTTGAGGTCCTCGTTCTCGCCCTGCAGGTCCCGCAGGGTGTTGACGACCTCGTCCAGGAAGTCGTCGACCTCGTCCTGGTCGTACCCCTCGCGGAACTTGGTCGCCTGGAACTTCTTGTTCAGGACGTCGTCTGCGGTCAGCAGTGCCATCGTCGTCACCTCTGTCGGTCGTGCTGGCTCTGGCCGGCGGCAGTCAGTCCACCGACCGCCTCGGGCCACCGTAGCGGAGAAAACAAGCGTCGCACGTCCCCCCGGACCGCCCCCGGAGGGCGGCGGACGGGGTCGTGGGGACCCTCGTCACACCCGGCCCAGCACCGACAGCAGCAGCGAGCAGCCCAGTGCGAGGACGAGGAACGCGAGGTCGAACCGGACCTGCCCGATACCCACCGGGGGCAGGACTCGGCGCAGCGCGCGCAGCGGCGGGTCGGTCACGGAGTACGTCACCTCGGCGACGACGAGCGCGACGCCCGTCGGCCGCCACTCGCGTGCGAAGAACTGGACCCAGTCCAGCACCAGCCGCACGAGCAGCAGGAGGAAGAAGACGAGGACGACGAGATAGAGCAGGTTGGCCAGGAGACGCACGCGTCAACTCTGGTTGTAGAAGCCGGAGCGTGTCGAGGCGTCCGTCGCGGACGCGTCGCCGGCGAGCTCGACGTGGGCCGGCGAGAGCAGGAAGACCTTGCTCGTCACGCGCTCGATCGCGCCGTGCAGGCCGAAGATCAGGCCCGCCGAGAAGTCGACCAGACGCTTGGCGTCCGCGTCGTCCATGTCGGACAGGTTCATGATCACCGGCGTGCCGTCACGGAACGCCTCGCCGATCTTGCGCGCGTCGTTGTACGAGCGCGGGTGGATCGTGGTGATGCGGCGCAGGTCCGCCTGCTCGCGCGGCGCGGGTGCGGGCTGCACGCGCGGCGTGCGGTGCAGCGGTGTCACCTGCGCCTCGTAGGGCTCCTCGGGCACGTCGACGACCTCCGGCTCCTCGTACTCGTCGAGGTACTCCTCGTGCTCGGTCCGGTCGTCGGCCAGGCCGAGGTACAGCATCGTCTTGCGCAGCGCTCCGGCCATCGCGTCGTCTCCCATCCGCCGGACCACCCGGCTGCCTCGAGCCGCACCGCGTCCGGCGGGACAGGGCCGCCGCAGGTCGGTGCGCTGGTGACGCTAGCAACGCGCGCCCCGCGCCGCCGCACGACACGCGGGCGTGTCGCAACTCGTCCTGCGCCACGTCCCGGCAGGTCAGGGCAGGAGCCGCACGACCCCGGCCAGGCGTCCGGTGCGCGGCGCGGCCGGGTCGGTGTGCACCGCGCGACGGTGGGAGTACAGCGCCGGGTCCGTGTACGTGTCCCGGCCGTCCACCCGGACCGCACCCACGCCGCACGCGGCGAGCACGGCACGGGCGCCCGCCGCGAGGTCGAGGGCGGGCGTCCCGTCGCGGGTGGTGCCCGCGGCGGCCGGCACGACGGCGGCGACCTCGTCGCGCAGGGCGGCCGGGACCTCGTAGGAGGCGGCCGCGATGCACGGCCCCACCACGGCGACGAGCCGGTCGGGTCGCGCGCCGAGCCCCACGAGGGCCTCGACCGCGGCCTCGAGGACACCCGCCACCAGGCCCTGGCGCCCGGCGTGCGCGGCCCCGACGACGCGCGCCGCCGGGTCCGCGAGGAGGACGGGGACGCAGTCGGCCGCGTAGACGCCCAGTGCGACGTCCGACCGGGTGGTCACGAGGGCGTCGGCCCGACCGACGCCGGTGGTGGCGGGGTCGACGGCAGGCGGCTCCTCGACCACGACGACGCCGCGCCCGTGCACCTGCGTGGCGAACAGCACCGGAGCCGCCACCGCCTCCGCGAGGCGGCGGCGGTTCACGGCGACGGCTGCGGGGTCGTCGCCCACGGCGAGGCCGACGTTGAGGCCGTCCCACGGCGGCGCGCTCACGCCGCCGTCCCGCCGCGTGAAGCCGGCCCGCACGCCCGGGCCGAGGTCGACCGCGTCGAACGGCAGCCGCGCCACGGGCGTGCTACTTGAGGAAGTCGGGGACGTCGAGCTCGTCGCGCTCCCGCCGGGCGGGCTCCTGCGTGAAGACGCGCGGGACCTCGAGCGGGCCCGTGTGGGTCGCCGGCTCCGGCTGGGTCGACAGGAACGCCGGCACCTCGCCCCGCGGCTCGGGCGCCGGGGCGGGCGCGGCACGCAGCGTGCCGAGCGGGACCAGGTCCTCGTCCTGCACCTGCACGGGACGCGGCGTCGGCACCTGCGCCGGGGCGGGGGCCACGGCGGGCACCTGCCGCGCGGGCGCGCCGCCGACCTGCCCGAGCGCACGTGCGTCGCGCCGCACGGGACCACCGCCGTCGAAGCCTGCGGCGATCACGGTCACGCGGACCTCGTCCCCGAGGGCGTCGTCGATGACCGCACCGAAGATGATGTTCGCCTCGGCGTGCGCCGCCTCCTGGACCAGGCGCGCCGCCTCGTTGATCTCGAACAGACCGAGGTCGGACCCGCCCTGGATCGACAGCAGGACGCCGTGGGCGCCGTCGATGCTCGCCTCCAGCAGCGGGGACGAGATCGCCATCTCCGCGGCCTGCACGGCGCGGTCCTCCCCGCGCGCGTAGCCGATGCCCATGAGGGCGGACCCGGCGCCCTGCATGACCGACTTGACGTCCGCGAAGTCGAGGTTGATCAGGCCGGGCGTCGTGATGAGGTCCGTGATGCCCTGGACACCGGACAGCAGCACCTGGTCGGCGGAGTGGAACGCGTCGAGCACCGAGACCGAGCGGTCGGAGATCGACAGCAGGCGGTCGTTCGGGATGACGATGAGCGTGTCGACCTCGGCACGCAGCGCGTCGATGCCGGCGTCCGCCTGCACCGAGCGGCGGCGTCCCTCGAACGTGAACGGACGCGTGACGACACCGATGGTCAGGGCACCGAGCGAGCGCGCGATGCGCGCGACGACCGGGGCACCGCCCGTGCCGGTGCCGCCGCCCTCGCCCGCGGTGACGAAGACCATGTCCGCGCCGCGCAGGACGTCCTCGATCTCCTCGGCGTGGTCCTCCGCCGCCTTCTTGCCGACCTCGGGGTCCGCACCGGCGCCGAGGCCGCGCGTGAGCTCGCGGCCGACGTCGAGCTTGACGTCCGCGTCGGACATGAGCAGGGCCTGGGCGTCGGTGTTGACCGCGATGAACTCGACACCCTTGAGACCGACCTCGATCATGCGGTTCACGGCGTTGACGCCGCCCCCGCCGATGCCGACGACCTTGATGACCGCCAGGTAGTTCTGGGGAGCTGCCACGGTGGGTGCCTCTCGTTCGTGGGTCGCGGCTCCGGGGTGCCGCTGCTCGGTGCTCGTGCGCGACACGCGGCGTGCGTGCCCCGCTCTTCAACCTTCACCCTCAGGTTGAGGGTTAGAGTTATGTCAGGCGCGTTGTCGGGTCGTGACGCTAGGTGCCGCCCTGCCCGCGATCAACGACCGGCGTGCGCGTGTCGCGCTTCGCCGTGCCGACGTGCGTCACGCCCGCACGCCGGGTGCCGCGGGCTCACCGCGTGATGGGCATGCGAGGCGCCGAGACGTCGTAGACGCTCGCCCCCGCGGCGGTCGGCGCCGCACGCAGGGCCGCCAGCACGGCCACCTTCAGCGGTGTCTCGTCCGCGCTCCCCCAGTCCACCCGGGGGCCCAGCCCGTCCGCCGCGCCGGGGTCGCGCAGCTGCATCGTCACCGTGTCCTGCGTCTGCGCCGACACGCCCGCCACCTGCGCGAGCAGGTCCGGCGGCAGCTGCTCCAGGACGTGCAGCACCGCGGTGAGCGTCCGCTCGTCGCCGACCGGGACGTCCACGACCGGCAGCCCCTCCGGCGCGACGTCCGCGCGGCCGACCTGCACGCCCTCCTGGTCCAGCAGGGCGAACCCGGCCGGACCGCCCGCCGGCGACGCCTCCTCCGGCACCGCCGCCACGGGCTCGCGCGACACGAGCTGCACCGCGAGCCCGCGCGGCCACTCGCGCACGACCCGCGCCTCGCGCACGCCGGGCACCTCGAGGACCTCGTCACGCAGCCGCACCGTGTCCAGCCGCGGGAGCGGGACGCCGTGGTGCTCCGCCACCACGCCGAGGACCTGGTCGACCGCCACGACCGTGCCCGCGCCGGTCACCTCGACCTCCGCCGGGTCCAGCGCCAGCACCGGGGACAGCAGCAGGAGCCAGCCGACGCCGCCCGCGGCGAGCACGCCCGCGACGACGAGCAGGACCTGCCGGCGCGCGAGCGCCCGCCGTGCCCGCGCGCGCTCCGCGAAGCGCTCCCGGGAGGTGGTGGAGACCACCGCGGGACGCACGGGTCCGGAGAACCGCCCGACGGTGTAGGTGGTCACCGTGCGCGTCGGCCCGGTGGCCGTCGTCGGACCCGCCACGACGCGCGACGTCCCGCCCGTGGTCGTGGGGACGGGACCGGTCGTGGGCACCGGACCGGTCCCACCGGTCGTGGGCACCGGACCGGTCGTGCGCACCGGACCGGTGGGCGACGCACGGCGCGACGTGGGCACCGCGCCGCTCGTCGGGCGCGCCTCGGGACGTGCGGGTCGCTGCGGACGCGGGGACGGGTCGGCCGGCGGCACGACGGCCGAGGGGCCCGTGCGGGGCGTCGCCTCGCCGTCCTCGGGGCGTGCCGAGGCGCGCCGCGTCCCGCCCGGACGGTCGCCCCGGGCCGGGCGGGCCGGCCGTGCCGGGCCGGCCGGACGACGCGGGCGGGGCGCGGGCGGCCGGTCCGGGCTCACGGCAGCGGACCGTCCACGGCAGCCTCGCCGGGCACGTCCGCCGCGGCCCCGCCCGCCTCGAGAGCGGCGAGCACGACGGGAGCCAGCTCGGTCACGTCACCCGCGCCCACCGTGAGCACGAGGTCCCCCGGGCGCGCCAGCCGCGCGACGGCGTGCGCGGCGGCGTGGCGGTCCGGCACGAAGCGCGCCTTGCCCGGCGTGGGCACGGCGTCGGCGACCAGGGCGCCCGTCACCGCGGGGTCGGGGTCCTCCCGCGCGGCGTAGACGTCCGTCACCACGACGGCGTCGGCCAGGTCGAACGCCGCACCGAACTGCGTGGCGAAGGTGCGGGTGCGCGAGAACAGGTGGGGCTGGAACAGCGCGAGCACGCGGCCCTCCCCCACCACCTGGCGAGCCGCGGTGAGCAGCGCCGCGACCTCCGTCGGGTGGTGGGAGTAGTCGTCCACGACGCGCACGCCCGCGGCCGTCCCGCGGTCCTCGAACCGCCGGCCCGTCCCGGCGAAGTCGTCGAGCCCCGCCGCCGCCGCCTCCGGCGGGACGCCCAGGCGGCGCAGGACGCACCAGGCAGCCGCGGCGTTGAGGGCGTTGTGCGCACCCGGTACCCGCAGCCGCAGCGTCACGGGGGCGCCGTCGCGCGGGGTGAGCACGACCTCCCAGCGGCCGTCCGGCGTGGGACGGCTGGCGCCGACGTGGACGTCGGCGTCCTGGCCGACGCCGTAGGTGACGACGTCCGCGTCCCGTCGGCGCAGGTCCTCGCGGGATCGCGCGACCAGGCGCGCCGCGCCGGGGTCGTCGGCGCACGCGACGAGCAGGCCGCCCGGACGCACCCGGTCGACGAAGCGGACGAACGCGTCCTCGAACGCCTCACGCGAGCCGTAGTGGTCCAGGTGGTCGGGCTCGACGTTCGTGACGACCGAGACGAGGGGCTCGTAGGCGAGGAAGGAGCCGTCGGACTCGTCCGCCTCGGCGACGAACGGACCGTCGCCGTGCCGGGCCCCGCCGAGCGTGCCCCCGACCGACCGGACGACGCCGCCGATCGCGAACGCCGGGTCGGCCCCGGCGTGCACGAGGGCGGTCGCGACCATCGCCGACGTGGTCGTCTTGCCGTGCGCCCCGGCCACCGCGACCGCGTCACGGCCCGCCATGAGCGAGGCGAGCGCCTCCGAGCGGTGCAGGACGGGCAGGCCGCGCTCGCGTGCCGCCACGACCTCCGGGTTCGCGGCGCGGACCGCGGACGAGACGACGAGCGTGTCCACGTCCTGCACGTGCGCGGCGGCGTGCCCGACGTGGACGCGCACACCGGCCGCGCGCAGCCCCGCGAGGGCAGGCCCGTCCTGCGCGTCCGAGCCGCTCACGGCCAGCCCGCGCGCGGCGAGCAGCGGGGCGATCGCGGACATCCCGGCGCCCCCGACGCCGACGAGGTGCACGCGTCCCAGGTCCGCGAGCGGGACCGCACCGCGGGCACCCGGGTGCGGGACGGCAGGCCCGACGGGAGCACCGCCCCCGGCGTCCGCCGCGCGGCCCGGCTCCGCGGCGCCGTGCGCGTCGCCGGAGCCGGCGCGGCGCACCGCCACCGGCAGCAGCGCCTCGACGAGGTCCGCGACCCGCGCCGCACCGTCACGGACGCCGACGGCCGCCGCCGCCGCGCCCATCCGCAGGCGCGCCTCCGCCGCGTCGCCGCTGCCCAGCAGCACCGGGACGTGCGCGCGCACCCAGTCGGGCGTGAGGTCGGCGTCGTCGACGAGGACGCCGCCCCCCGCCGCGACCACGGGCGCCGCGTTGAGCCGCTGCTCGCCGTTGCCGACGGGCAGCGGCACGTAGACCGCCGGGATGCCGAGCGCGGCGAGCTCGCAGACCGTCCCCGCCCCCGCGCGGCCGACCACGACGTCGGCGACGGCCAGGGCGTGCTCCATCGCCGTCAGGTACTCCAGCACGTGGTACCGCTCCGCACCGGGCACGCCCGACACCGCCGCGCGGACCTCGCCGTCCTTGCCGCGCCCGGTCAGGTGCAGCACCTGGGCACCCGTCGCGAGCAGGTCCGCGGCCGCGCCGGCGACCGCGCGGTTGACGCTCACCGCCCCCAGCGAGCCCCCGGTGACGAGCAGCGTCGGCGCGTCCGGGTCGAGCCCCAGCACGGCCGCGGCCGCACGCCGCGTCCCGGCGGCGTCGTCGGCGCGGGCCGCCACGAGCTCCTGGATCGCCGGACGCAGCGGCAGGCCCGTGACGTGTGCCCCCGGCAGCGCCGTGCCCGGGAAGGTCACGGCGACCGCCGCGGCTCCCCGCGCCCCGAGCCGGTTGGCCAGCCCCGGCCGCGCGTTCTGCTCGTGCACGACCACCGGGACGCCCCGGCGCCGGGCGGCGAGGTAGGCCGGGGTCGCGACGTACCCGCCGAAGCCCACGACCACGTGCGCGCCGATCGCGTCGATCGCGTCCTGCGCCGCCCCGACGGCGGCGCGCAGCCGGCCCGGCAGCCGGAACCAGTCCGCCGTCGGGCGCCGCGGCAGCGGGACGCGGGGGACCACCGCGAGGGGGTACCCGTGCTCGGGCACCAGCCGTGCCTCGAGGCCCTCCGCCGTGCCGAGGACGGTGATCGCCGCACCCGGGTGGCGCGCGCGCAGCTCGTCCGCGACCGCGAGCAGCGGGTTGACGTGCCCGGCGGTGCCGCCGCCGGCGAGCAGGACCGCGGGCGCGTCAGCCACGGGTCCGCCCGATCACCGCGAGCGAGCGCCGGACGACGGACGGCCGGGCGGCGAGCGCCTCGGCCGCGCCCGGCTCGGACCGGGCGAACGAGATGAGGACGCCGAGCGCGGCCATGGTCACGATGAGTGCGGACCCTCCTGCGGAGACGAGTGGGAGCGGCACGCCGATGACCGGCGCGAGCCCGATGACGACGGCGATGTTGATGGTCGCCTGACCGACGACCCATGCGCAGATCCCGGCCGTGGTGATCTTGACGAACGGGTCCGGGTGGCGCCGGATGACGCGGACCATCGCGAACGCGAGCAGCGCGAACAGACCCAGCACGAGCAGCGTGCCGACCAGGCCGAGCTCCTCGCCGAGGATCGCGAAGATGAAGTCGTTGTGGGCGGCCGGCAGGTAGGACCACTTCTCGCGGCTCTCCCCCAGCCCGAGGCCGCCGAGGCCGCCGGTCGCCAGGCCCCAGCCGCCGTGCAGCGTCTGGTAGCACTCGTTGGTGACGTCGCAGGTCGCCGAGAGCCAGGACATGATGCGGTTGACGCGGTTCTCGCTGCCGATCGCGAGCACCGCCACACCGGCCGCCGCGACCGCGCCCGCCACCGCGAACACCCGCAGCGGCACGCCGGCGACGAACATCGCCCCCGCGACGAGGAGCACCAGGACCAGCGCCGTCCCGAGGTCGTGGCCGAGCAGGACGGCGCCGATCGCCACGCCCGCGACCGGGACGGCGGGCACCAGCGCGTGCTTCCACTCGTGCAGCAGGGCGAGCTTGCGCGTCAGGACTGCGCCGAGCCACACCGCGAGGGCGAGCTTCACCGTCTCCGACGGCTGCGCGGAGAACCCGGGCAGGCAGACCCAGTTGCGGTTGCCGCCCGCGCCGCACCCCAGCGGGGTGAACACGAGCATCTGGAACAGGACGGCCGCCCCGAGCACCGGCCAGGCCGCCGCCCGGATGAGGCGCACGGGCGTGCGGGAGAGCACGAGCAGGGCGGGCAGCCCGATCAGCGCGTACTTGGCCTGGTCCAGGAACACGGTGTAGGGCGAGTCACCGTCGGCGAGCGACTCGACGCTCGAGCTCGACAGCACCATGACCAGGCCCACGACGACGAGGAGCGCGCTCGCGCCGACCAGCACGTAGTAGCTCGTCACCGCGGAGTTCCACGCGCCGAGGAACGACGGCTCGCGACCCGCGAGCGGCGTCCCGCGGCCCGGTGTGCGGGTGCCGACGCCGGGACGCCGGTCCTGCGTCGCGGTCACGACCCGGCCTCCGGGCCGTCGTCGCGCGGGCTCACCCCGTCCGCGCCGAGGGCTCGCACGGCGGCCGCGAAGGCGTCCCCCCGGGCGGCGTAGGAGGCGAACTGGTCCATGGAGGCGCTGGCCGGCGCGAGGAGCACGGTCACGGGCACGCCCGCGGGCGCACCGGCGGCCAACCGGCGCGCCTCCTGCACGGCACGGGTCATCACCGGCTCAGTCTCACCGGCGACGACCTCGATCACCGGGACGTCCGGTGCGTGTCGGGCGAGGGCGTCGCGCAGCGGCGCCCGGTCGACCCCGATGAGCACGACCGCGCGCAGCCGGTCGCGCCGCGTGCGCACGAGCTCGTCGAAGGCGGCGCCCTTAGCCAGCCCGCCGGCGACCCAGACGACCGACCCCTCGCCGAACGCGGCGAGGGACGCCGACGCGGCGTGCGCGTTCGTCGCCTTCGAGTCGTCGACGTACGCCACGCCGTCGAGGTGCCCGACGGTGACGATGCGGTGCGCACCCGGCGCGAACGCGCGCAGGCCGTCCCGCACGTGCACCGCCTCGACCCCGTGCGCGAGGGCGAGGGCGGCCGCGGCGAGCGCGTTGCGCACGACGTGCGGCGGCACCACGCCGGCCGGCCCCGCGAGCTGGGCGAGGTCCGCCAGGGTGCCGAGCTCGGCGGCGTGCGTGTGCCGCAGGCGCGCGAAGCCGCGGTCCACGAGCACGTCGTCGACGAGCCCGAGCTGGCCGACCGACGGCGTCCCGAGGGTGAAACCGACGGCGACGGCGCCGTCCTCGACGTCCGCGTCCCGCACGAGCTGCTCGGTCACGGGGTCCGACGCGCTGTAGACGCACGCGACGCGCGTGCGCTCGTAGATGCGTCCCTTGTCCCTCGCGTAGGCCTCGAGCGAGCCGTGCCAGTCCAGGTGGTCGGGCGCGACGTTGAGCACCGCCGCGGCCTGCGGGGACATCGAGAACGTGTGGTGGAGCTGGAAGCTCGAGAGCTCGACCGCCAGCACCTCGACCTCGGGGTCGACCGCGGCGAGCACGACCGGCGTGCCGACGTTGCCCACCGCCAGCACGCGCCGGCCGGCGGCGCGCAGGATCGACTCCAGCATGCCCACGGTCGTCGTCTTGCCGTTCGTCCCGGTCACCGCGAGCCACGGCGCGGGCTCCCCGTCGCCGCCGTCGCGCGGCACCCGCACCTGCCACGCGAGCTCGACCTCGCTCCACACCGGGACGTCGTGCTCGCGCGCGGCGGCCAGCAGCGGGTGGTGCGGCGGCATGCCGGGCGAGGCGACGACGAGGTCGGCACCCCCCAGGCGCTCGGCGACGAGCGCGGCGACGTCGTGGTGGTCGGCCTCCGGGGCGCGGTCGTCGAACGTGACGACGTGCGCCCCGCGGTCGGCGAGCACCTGCGCCGCGGCCCGTCCGGAGACGCCGAGCCCTGCGACGAGGACCGTGCGGCCGTCGAACCGTGCGTCCACCTAGCCCGCCACCCACTCCGCGTAGAAGATGCCGACGCCGAGCGCCACGAACAGGCCGGCGATGATCCAGAACCGGATGACGATCGTGACCTCGCCCCACCCCGACAGCTCGAAGTGGTGGTGCAGCGGCGCCATCTTGAACACCCGCTTGCCGGTCATCTTGAAGAAGCCGATCTGGATGACGTCGGACAGCACGATGAGCACGAACAGGCCGCCGATGATCGCGCCGAGGATCTCGGTGCGCGTGAGGATCGTCAGCGCCGCGAGGGCGCCGCCGAGCGCGAGCGAGCCCGTGTCGCCCATGAAGATCTTCGCCGGGCTCGCGTTCCACCACAGGAACCCGAACAGCGCGCCGGTGATGGCCGCCGCGACGACCGCGAGGTCGAGCGGGTCGCGCGTCTCGTAGCAGCGCGGCCCTGCGGTCAGCACCGACTGGCACGTCTGGTTGAACTGCCACACGCCGACGAGCACGTACGCGCCGAAGACGATGAGCGAGACGCCCGTCGCGAGCCCGTCCAGACCGTCGGTGAGGTTCACCGCGTTGGACCAGGCCGTGATGAGGAAGTTCGCCCAGATCACGAACAGGATCAGCCCGACCGTGGCACCCGCGAACGCGAGGTCGAGGTCCGTGTCGCGGATGAACGAGATCCGCGTCGACGCCGGCGTGCGGAACTGCTCGTTCGGGAACTGCAGCGCGAGCACCGAGAACGTCACGCCGACGACGCCCTGCCCGACGATCTTCCACAGCGGCGACAGGCCGAGGCTGCGCTGGCGGGAGATCTTGATGAAGTCGTCGAGGAAGCCGACGACGCCGAGCCCCGTCATGAGGAACAGCGCGAGCACCGCGGACGCGCTCGGTGCCGTCCCCGTCAGCGCGAGTCCCGCGAGCCAGCCGATGAGCGTCGCCCCGATGATGACGACGCCGCCCATGGTCGGCGTGCCGCGCTTGGTGAAGTGGGCGGTGGGCCCGTCCTGCCGGATGAACTGGCCGTACTGGCGCTTGACGAGGAACCGGATGAACAGCGGCGTGCCGAGCAGCGCCACGAGCATCGCGAGGCCGCCCGAGATCAGGACGGCCCTCATGCGCCGGCCTCCGCGAGCCGGTCGCCGAGCCGCCACAGGCCCGCGCCGTAGGAGGACTTGACGAGCACGACGTCCCCGGGGCGCAGCTCCTGCTCGAGGAACGCGGCCGCGGCGTCGACGTCGTCCGCGAGCACCACCTCGTCACCCCACGAGCCCTCGTGGTTCGCCCCGTCGCGGATGGCCCGCGCACCGTCGCCCACGACGACCGTGAGGTCGATGTTGAGGCGCACCACGAGGCGGCCGATCGCGTCGTGCGCCGTCCGGTGCTCGTCGCCGAGCTCGAGCATCTCCCCGAGCACCGCGACGGAGCGCCGCTCACGCCCGGCGATGACCGCGAGGGCCTTGAGCGCCGCGCGCATCGAGTCGGGGTTGGCGTTGTAGGAGTCGTCCACGACGGTGACGCCGTCGGGCCGCTCGACCACGTGCATGCGGTGCGGCGAGAGCGCGTCCGCCGCGCTCAGCCCGGCCGCGACCTCCTCGAGCGACAGCCCGACCGCCAGGCCCGCCGTCGCGGCGGCCAGCGCGTTGTGCACGTGGTGCTCGCCGACCAGGCGCAGCGTGACCTCGCGCTCCTCGCCCGCCGGCACGTGGACGAGCCGGAAGCGCGCCCGTCCCAGACCGTCGAGGCGGACGTCGAGCGCACGCACGTCCGCGTCCGACGACGCGCCGAACAGCACCACCGGCCCTGGGGCGAGCGTCGCCATGGCCCGCACCCGCTGGTCGTCCGAGTTGAGCACCGCCGTGCCACCGGGCACCAGGCCCGCGACGATCTCCGACTTCGCCCGCGCGACCGCCTCGATGCCGCCGAAGCCGCCGAGGTGCGCCTGCCCGACCACGAGCACGACCGACACGTCGGGCGGGGCGATGTCGGTGAGGTAGGTGAGGTGACCGGGGCCGCTCGCGCCCATCTCGAGCACGAGGAAGCGCGTGCTCTCGTCGGCCCGCAGCACCGTCAGCGGCAGCCCGATCTCGTTGTTGAACGAGCGCACCGGGGCCACGGTCGGCCCGGCCGCGCCGCACAGCTGCGCGAGCAGGTCCTTGGTCGTGGTCTTGCCGACCGAGCCGGTCACGCCGACGACCCGCAGGCCGCTGCCGCCCGGCTCGACCGCCGCCTCGCGCAGCCGGACCAGGACGTCGCGCGCGAGGTCGCCCAGCGCGCGCTCGACGTCCGGCACCACGACGCACGGCAGCGGCCCGTCGGGGCCCTCGAGCGCGCGCGCGGCCAGCACGAGCGCGGCCCCGGACCCGACCGCGGCCGCGGCGAAGTCGTGCCCGTCGACGTTCTCGCCGGGCAGTGCGACGAACAGCCCGCCCGGCAGCACCTCGCGCGAGTCGACGACGACGGGGCCGGTGACGACGGTCGCGGGCGCCACCCCGGACAGCGCTCCGCCCGTGGCGGCCGCGATCTCGGCCGCAGTCAGCGCGATCACGCGTGCTGCTCCTGGCGCCGGTCCTGCTCGTGCCGCGCGGCGAGGAACACGTCGCGGTCGTTGTAACGGTGGAACACCCCGGCGATCTCCTGGGTCGGTTCGTGGCCCTTGCCCGTGACGATGACCGTGTCCCGGTCACCGGCGAGGGCGAGGGCGTCGCGGATGGCCTGCGCACGGCTGGTCGCCTCGTGCACGTCGGTCAGGTCGGGTCGCACGTCCCGCACGCCCGCGAGGATCGCCGCGCGGATCGCGGCGGGGTCCTCCGAGCGGGGGTTCTCGTCGGTCACGACGAGGACGTCGGCGAGCCGTGCGGCGACGGCGCCCATGATCGGGCGCTTGCCCCGGTCGCGGTCGCCGTCGGAGCCGAAGACGATGACCAGCCGCCCCGGCGTGATGGGACGCACGGCCTCGAGCGCGAGCTCGAGCGCGTCGGGCGTGTGGGCGTAGTCGACGAGGCACAGCGGCCACCCGTCCCCGCGCTCGACGACGCGCTCCATGCGACCGGGGATCGCGTGCGCGCCGCCGACGGCCGCGATGGCGACGTCCAGCGGCACCCCGGCCGTGTGGGCGACCACGACGGCCAGCGCCGCGTTCGAGACGTTGACGAGTCCGGGCAGCGGGCTGGCGGCCTCGTGCTCGGCCCCGTCGGGACCGCGCAGCGTGAACCGCGAGCCGACGCCGTCGAGGCCCACGTCCGCGCTGACGACGGCCCAGTCGGCGCCCTCGGCCTGCGGCGACCCCACGTGCGTCGCCACGGTCTGCACCGGCACGGGCGCCTCCGCGGCGAGCCGCTGCCCCCACACGTCGTCGACCACCACGACGCCACGGCGCGCCTGACCGGCGGCGAACAGGCGGGCCTTGTCCCGGAAGTACGTCTCCATGTCGCCGTGGAAGTCGAGGTGGTCGCGCTGGAGGTTCGTGAAGCCGACGACGTCGAACTCGACGCCGCCCACGCGCCCGAGCGCGAGCGCGTGCGAGGAGACCTCGGTCGTCAGGGCGGTCGCGCCGCGCTCGTGCGCGAGCGCCAGCAGCGACTGCAGCACCGGCGCCTCGACGGTCGTGCGCGGGCTCTCCACCGCCTCGTCGCCGACGCGCAGCTCGACCGTCCCGAGCACCGCGGTCCGCGCGTGCGCGGCGCGCAGCGCCGCGTCGACGAAGTAGGTCGTCGTCGTCTTGCCGTTGGTCCCGGTCACGCCGACGGTCACGAGCCGGCGCGCGGGGTGGTCGTGGGTCCAGGCGGCGACCGGCCCGGCGACGGCGCGCGGCTCGTCCGCGAGGACGACGGGCACCGCGTCGGCGCCGACCTGCTCGGCCACGAGCCGGGCGCCGGCACGGTCGGTCAGCACCGCGACGGCGCCGGCGGCCACGGCGTCGCGCGCGAACCGCGCGCCGTGGACCTTCAGGCCCGGCACCGCGACGAAGAGGTCGCCGTGCTCGACGTCCGCGCTCGACATCGTCACGCCCGTGAAGGTCACGTCCTCGCCGCCGGGGGCCGCCAGGGAGAGGCCGACCGCGGCCACGAGGTCGCCGACCCTGCGGACCGGCGGGTGCTCGGGGCGCAGCCGGCCCAGGGGGACGTCATGGGGAGGAATCTACCCCGGTCGGTCGTCACCACGTCGTCGGGTGCAGCGTCGCCGGCGCCCCCGACGGGGGCACGCCGAGCTGCTGCAGCGCGTACTGCGTGACGGTGCTGAAGACGGGCGCCGCCACCGTGCCGCCGTAGATGGACGTCTTGGGGTCGTGCAGGATCACGGCCGTCACGACCTGCGGGTCGTCGACCGGCGCGACGCCGATGAAGGACGAGGTGTACCCGGACGGGTTGAACTTCTGCGCGGTACCCGTCTTGCCGCCGACGCGGTAGCCGGGGATGGCCCCGCTCGAGCCCGTGCCGTCCACGACCGTGCTCTCCAGCATCGACAGCACCGCGGCCGCCGTCTGCGACGACACGACCCGCGTCCCCTCGGCCGGCGTCTGCGGCTCGAACTCCCCTTCCGGCGACGTCCACCCCGCGATGAGGTGCGGCTGCGCCCGGACACCGTCGTTCGCGATGGTCGCGAAGACGCTCGCCGCCTGCAGCGCGTTGACGGACACCGCCTGCCCGAACAGCACGGCGTACTCGTCGCGGCCCTGCCAGCGGTCCGGCGTGCGCAGGAGCCCGGCGGACTCGCCCGGCAGCTCGATGCCCGTCTGCTGGCCGAAGCCGAACGCGGACATGTACTGGTAGCGCTGCTCCTTGCTCATGCGCTCGCCGATGAGGATGGTCCCGACGTTCGAGGACTCGGCGAAGATGCCGGTCGCGGTCAGCTGCTGCACCGGGTGGTCGTGCGAGTCCTTGATCGTCTCGCCGTGGGGCGTCTGCCAGCGGTCCGCCACGCGGAACTGCTCGGTCGGCGTGACGAGCCCGAGCTCGAGCGCGCCGGCCATCGTGACCACCTTGCTCGTCGAGCCCGGCTCGAAGACCTGCGTCACCGCCGGTGACAGCGCGCCCGCGCCCGCCTCGCCGGGGTCGTTCGGGTCGATGGAGCCCGAGTCCGCCAGCGCGAGGACCTCCCCGTTCGGGCGCATCACCACGATCGCACCGCCCGTGGCGCCCGTGGCCGCCACCTGCGCGTCGAGCGCCGACTGGGCCTTCCACTGCAGGTCGGACTTGATCGTCAGCCGCACCGAGTCGCCCTGCCGCGCGGGCGTGCCCTCGGACACGCCGCCGGGGATGGGCTGCCCCCCGCGGCCGCGCTCGTAGCGCTCCTCGCCCGCCTCGCCCTGCAGCCGCTCGTCGAGCGTCAGCTCGAGGCCCTGCAGACCCGTGCCCGAGGAGTTCACGAAGCCGAGCATGTTCCCGCCCACGGCGCCCTTCGGGTAGACCCGGTCGGCGACCTTGTCGACGTTCACGCCGTCGATGCGCAGCGCGCGGATGTCCCGCGCGACCTCCGGCAGCACGTTCTTCTGCACGACGACGTAGCCGCGGTCCCCCACCAGCCGGCCGCCGAGCTCCGCGGGGTTCACGCCGAGCAGCGGCGCGAGCCGGGCGGCCACGCCCGCGGCGCCGTCGAGACCGTCCGACCCCCGCGCCTTGTACTGCGCGACGCGGCGCTGGTTGACCGAGATCGTGTAGCGCTCGACGGACGTGGCGAGCACGACGCCGTCGGCGTCCGTGATCTCCCCGCGCGCGCCGAGCACCTGCTGCGTGGACATGCGCTCCGCCTGCGCCTGCGCCGCGATCTCCGGCCCACGGATCACCTGCACGTAGACGAGCCGGCCCGCGAACAGCACGAACAGCAGCGCGAAGAGCACGACGAGGGTCAGGACCCGCCCGCGCGAGGCCGGCTCGACGGGGCGCGCGGGCTCGGGACGCAGCGCGCGCGCGACGGCCGGGGACGCCGCGGGACGCCGACCCGCCGGGACGCGACCCGCGCCGCGTGCGGCACGCACGGGCGCCGTCCGGGTCGCCGCCGGGCGGCCGCCCGCGGCACGGCCGGTGCCGGGCGCGGGTGCGCCCGCGCGGCGGCCGTCCGCGTCGGGGGCGGGTGCCCGGCGCGGGACCGTGCCGGTGCGCTCGCTCACGCCGCCCACGGTGCCACGCGCGCCGGTCCGCGCCGGGGCGACGCGCTGACGCCCGGACCGTCCGGCCCCGGCGCGTCCCGCGGCCGGGCGAACGTCGGTGCTCATCCGTCCGCCGGTGCCGGCGCCCCCTGGACGCTGCCGTCCGCCAGGCGCAGCCAGCCGGTGCCGTTCGCCTCGACCATGCCCAGGGCCGTGGCGGCCTCGGCGAGGCGCGCGGGCGACGAGCGCTGGTCGAGCGCGGCGACGAGGTCCATGCGGTCCTGCTCGAGACGGCTCAGCTCGTTCGACAGCTCGTACCGCTCGAACGCGAGCGACGCCATCTGCGTGTTCAGCAGCAGCGCGGTGAGCAGCGCACCGGCCAGCACGGCCATGCACGCGAGGACGAACGGCACGCGCGAGCGGGCCTGCTCGGGCGCGCGGACGACCCGCAGGCGCGGGGGCGGCGCGGCGGCCGGGCGGGCGGGCAGCGGGTACGCACGGGCGGTGCGTGCGGCGCTGGCAGGCAGGGCGCTCATGCGGCTCTCCTCGCGGTGCGCAGGTGGTCGGGGGTGGGTCGGACGCGTTCGGCGGCGCGCAGCCGGACCGACTGCGCCCGCGGGTTGCGGGCCAGCTCCTCGGCGTCGGCCTCCTCCGCGCCCCGGGTCAGCAGGCGCAGGTACGGCGCGTGGGTCGCGGGCTCGACGGGCAGGTCCGGCGGCGCGCTGGACGTCGCACCGGCGGCGAGCGCGCGCTTGACGAGGCGGTCCTCGAGCGACTGGTACGACTCGACGACGATCCGGCCGCCGACGGCGAGCGCCTCGATGGCGGCCGGCAGGGCCCGCTCGAGCGCGGCGAGCTCCCCGTTCACCTCGATCCGCAGCGCCTGGAACGTGCGCTTGGCCGGGTGGCCGCCGGTCTTGCGGGTCGCGGCGGGGATGCTCGCGCGCACGAGGTCGACGAGCTCGCCGGTGCGCGTCAGCGGCGTCTGCTCGCGGCGCCGGACGACCGCACGGGCGATCCGCGCGGCGAAGCGCTCCTCGCCGTACACGTGCAGGACGCGGGCCAGCGCACGCTCGTCGTACGTGTTGAGCACGTCCGCAGCGGTCTGCCCCCGGGTCGGGTCCATCCGCATGTCCAGCGGCGCGTCCTGCGCGTACGCGAACCCGCGCTCGGCCTCGTCCAGCTGCAGCGACGAGACACCGAGGTCCATGAGCACGCCCTGCACGGACGGCAGGCCGAGACGCTCGAGGACGTCCGGGATCTCGTCGTACACCGCGTGCACGCCCGTGAAGCGGTCGCCGAACCCCGCGAGGCGCCGGCTCGCGAGCGCGAGGGCCTGCGGGTCCCGGTCGATCCCGACCACGCGGGCGCCGGCGAACGCGCGCAGCACGCCCTCGGTGTGCCCGCCCATCCCGAGCGTGGCGTCCACGAGGACGGCGCCCGGTGCGGTCAGGGCCGGCCCGAGCAGGTCGAGGCAGCGCTGCAGGAGCACGGGGACGTGCCGCGACGCGGGGTCGACGTCCGTCGGCTCGCCCATGCTGCCCCTCCCTCCTGCGGTGGCGTCGTCGTCGTGCGGTGCGCTCCCCGTCGCGGCGGGGGCGGTGGTGGCCGGTCGGGCCCTCCCCCGTCCGGCCAGATCCCCCACCGACCTCTCTGGCGCCGGGGAAGTGCGTCAGAGCGGACGGGAGGAGGTCTCGTCGGGCGGAGCAGGGTGTACGGGGTCTCACCGCCCCGGCAGGGCGGTGGTGCGGACGTGCCGGGGCGGGTACGGACCGGGCGGTCGGCGGACGGCTCAGAACGGGCCGTTCGGGAAGACCTCCTCGGTCGTGTCGGCGTAGCCCGCCTCCTGCTCGGCCAGGTAGGCCTCCCACGAGGCGAGGTCCCAGATCTCGACGCGGGTGCCGGTGCCGATCACGGCGACGTCGCGATCGAGGCCCGCGTACTTGCGCAGCATCGGCGGGATCGAGATGCGGCCCTGCTTGTCGGGCAGCTCGTCGCTCGCACCCGACAGGAAGACGCGCAGGTAGTCACGCGCCTGCTTGCTCGTGACGGGTGCCTGCCGCAGCTGGTCGTGCATGCGCCGGAACTCGTCCATCGGGAGCAGGAACAGGCAGCGCTCCTGACCCCGCGTCATGACGAGCCCCGGGGCGAGCTGGGGCCGGAACTTCGCCGGGAGGATGAGCCGCCCCTTGTCGTCCAGGCGCGGCGTGTAGGTGCCGAGGAAGGGCGCGAAGGAGCCGAAGGCGCCGGTCGAGTCATGCGACACCTCACTCCCCTCCTGGTCGGCGTCCGCGGCCGGTTTCGGCCGCGGTGGCGGACCGGTCGCTCCCGGTCTCTCCACGTGCCTCCACGGTACTCCACTTCCCTCCACGCGCATCCGGAAAGGCGCGCAAGTTCACCCAGTTGAGCCGCGTTCTCGCAGGTCAGGGGCGGTGGAGCGAAGTGGAGGACACAGGGCGTGACCGTCGTGTCGCAGAAGCGCGACGGATTCACCGGCTGGGACGAAACGCGCCGATCGGGGGCGATCCGGGCACCGGGGCGCGCGGCCGGGGAGGGGCGTGGAGGGACCGGCACGGCCGGGTGGAGGGAAGTGGGGCGGGCGGGTGGGGGGACGTGGGGCGGGCCGGTGGGGGGACGTGGGGCGGCGCGGCGGCGGGTTCCGGGGACGTCCGTGCGGGCGAAGTGCGGACGAGTGCTCCCTCACGTGTCCTGCGCCACGTACGCTCGTCCCCAGTCCGCCGAGGGAGCTGTGATGCAGGCACTGCCGTCTTCGGACGAGCTCGACGAGCTCGTCGCCGTCACCGCCCGGCTGCGCGCCGGCGTCGAGTCGGTCGTGACGGGCCGCCCCGAGCTCGTGCGCGTCGCGCTCGCGGTGCTGCTCGCCGAGGGCCACCTGCTCCTCGAGGACGTGCCCGGCGTCGGCAAGACGACCCTCGCGAAGGCGATCGCGCGCAGCATCGACGCGCCCGTCGGGCGGATCCAGTTCACGCCCGACCTGCTGCCGAGCGACCTCACCGGCGTCAACATCTTCCGCGCCCAGACGCACGAGTTCGAGTTCCGGCCCGGCCCCGTGTTCGCGCACGTCGTCATCGGGGACGAGATCAACCGCGCCTCGCCCAAGACGCAGTCCGCGCTGCTCGAGTGCATGCAGGAGGCGCAGGCGACGGTCGACGGCCGCACCTACCCGCTCCCCCGCCCCTTCCTGGTGGTCGCGACGCAGAACCCGGTGGAGATGGAGGGCACCTACCCGCTCCCCGAGGCGCAGCGCGACCGCTTCATGGCACGGCTGACGGTCGGCTACCCCAGCGTCGAGGCCGAGATGGCGATGCTCGAGGTGCAGGAGTCGGCCGACCCCCTCGCGCGGCTGCGTCCCGCGACGGACGCGCCGCAGGTGGCGCGTCTCATCGACGTCGCGCGGCGCCTGCACGCCGCCGCCGGCATCAAGCGGTACGTCGTCGACCTCGTCGCGGCGTCGCGCGAGGAGCCGGGCCTGCGCCTGGGCGCCTCGCCCCGCGCGGCCATCCAGCTGCTGCGTGCGGCGAAGGCGCTCGCCGCCATGAGCGGACGCGACCACGTGCTGCCCGACGACGTGCAGGAGCTCGCCGTCCCCGTGCTCGCGCACCGCCTGCTGCCGAGCACCGAGTCGCGCCTGTCGGGCCGCTCCACGCAGGACGTGGTCACCGACCTCGTCGCGCGCACGTCCGTGCCGTCCCTCGACCCGCCCGCACGCGTGCGGCGCCTCCTGGGCTGATGCGCCTGCGGCCGACCCTCCGCGGCGGGGCGCTCGCCGCCGCCGGCATGATCGCGCTCCAGGTCGGCATCTCGCTGGGGGCGCTCGACCTGGCGCGGGTCGGGGTGCTGCTGCTCGTCCTGGTGCTCGTCGCGGTCGCCGTCGTGGCACTGGGCGACCCGGCGCGCGGCCGGCGGCTGGAGGTGCAGCGCGACGTCAGCCCGAACCCGGTCCACGCGGGCGAGGAGGCGCAGGTCCACGTCGTGGTGCGGGCGGCCGACGCCGGCGGGCGTGCGCGGCTCGCCGGGCTGCGGTTCGCCGAGCAGGCGGCCGTCGAGCTGTCCGGCGGCCGTCCGCTGCGCGCGCGCGTGCGCCGCACGGCGGACCGGGTGACGGTGACGTACCCGGTGCGGGGCACGCAGCGCGGACGCTGGCCCCTGGGCCCTCTCGTCGTGACGCGCACCGACGTGTTCGGCGTCGTGCGCGCGCGCACGACGCTGGGCGCGGACTCGGAGGTCGCCGTCTGGCCCGCCGTGACCGCGCTGCCGGCGCCCGGCGACGTCCTCGTGGGCGAGCCGGACCGCGTCGCGCTCGGCGCGCGCACCCCCTCGCCGGACGACGCGAGCCTGCGCGACTACCGCGAGGGCGACGACCTGCGCCGCGTGCACTGGCGCTCGAGCGCACGCCGCGGCGCCCTCCTGGTGCGCTCGGACGAGCGCGCGGGGATGCGACCGGTGACCGTGCTCGTCGACCTGCCGGTCCGCGCGAGCGCGGCCGAGTGGACGATCTCGCTGGCCGCGTCGATGGCGCTCGCGATGCTCGACGGCGGGCACCCGGTCCGGCTCGTCGGGGCGGGGCTCGGCACGACGCGCGGGCCCGCGGGGGCCTCCCCCTTCGTGCACGGCCGCTCCGGCCCCGAGGCTCGTGCGGCGCTGCTCGACCTCACCATCGACCTCGAGCCGCCGCGCTCCTCCACCGAGGCCGAGACCCAGCTGCTCGACGCGGCGCGGCTCCTGCACGCCGCGGACGCCGGCGGCGAGATCGTCCTCGCCGTCCTCGGACCGCTCTCGGCGGCCGCGCGCGCGGCCCTCGCGCACGTGAGCGACGCGGGGCAGGGGTGGGCGCTGGTGCGCGCGGACGGCCGGCACGCGGGCGACGAGCGCGACGCCCGGCACACCCAGTCGGCCCTGGTGCGCGCGGGCTGGCGGGCCGCCCCCGCGACCGCCGGCGAGGACCTCGTCCCCTGCTGGCTCCGGCTGCTCGGGAGTGCGCGGTGAACCGCCCGACCGGGCCGGAGCAGGGCGGGCGCGCCCTGCTGGGCTCCGCCCTCGCGGTCGGCGTCACCTGGGCGAGCCTGCTCGCGCTCACCGGCCTCATCGACGGGCGACGGTGGCTGGTCGTCGCGTGCGTCGCGGTGCTCCTCGTCGCCGCTGCGGCGGCCGCAGCACGTGCGCTCACGCGCACGTGGTGGGCGCCGACGGTGGTGGCGGGCGCGGTCGCCACCGTCGGCCTCGTCCTGCGCTACGGCGGTCCGCCCGGCAGGCCGCAGTTCCTGCCGGACCTCGACGCGCTGCGCCGCACGTGGGCGCAGGCGCGCGAGGGGGTCGCGCTCGTCAACGACTCGTTCGTGCCCATGCCGGACGTGCGACCCGGGGAGCTGCTCGTGGTCGCGGGGGCCGTCGCGGTGGTCCTGCTCGTCGACCTGGCCGTGCTCGGGCTGCGGGTGCCCGCCGTGGCGGGCCTGGCGGTCCTGCCGCTGTGGGTCCCGCCGATCGTGCTGGGCTTCCCGGCGGGCGCGGCGCCGGTGTTCTGGACGGCGGTCGCCTACCTCGCGCTGCTCGCGTACGGGGCGGCGCCGCACCACGCCCGCGCCGGGCGCGCCCGACGCGTCGTCACCGCCGGCGCGGCCGCGGGCCTGCTGGCGACCGTCGGCCTCGTCGCGGGTCCGCCCCTCATGGAGGTGCCCGGGTGGGCCTCGGTGCGCCTCCCCCAGCTCGGTGCCGCACCGGTCGGGCCCCTCGAGCTCAGCGACGAGCTGGACCTGCGCGAGAGCCTCGGCGCACGCTCCGGCCAGGAGGTGCTGCGCTACCGCGTGACCGACCCGACGGACCCCCAGGGCGAGGGCGCGGAGGGCGAGGACACGCAGGGCACGGACTCGCAGGGCACGGGCACCGCCGGCGTCGAGCCCTCCCCGACGGCGTCCGCACCCGCCGCGCGCGCGGTGGACGCGCGTCTCGTGGGGCCGCTGCGCGCCTTCACGCTCGCCACGTTCGACGGCAGGACGTGGGAGCGCACGGAACCCGAGGCGGTGCGCTCGTGGGAGGCGGGGACGCTGCTGTCGTCCGACGCGTCGGTCAGCGGCGCCGAGCCCGACGCGTCCGCGGGGACGCTCGCCCAGGTCGACGTCGCGGTCGGCTCGCTCCGCGAGCGGCGCCTGCCGGTGAGCACGCACCCGCGCACGCTGGACGTGCCCGGCACGTGGGGCTGGGACCCGGACCGCGACGAGGTCGTGGGCGAGCGCAGCACGGACGCGGACCTCAGCTACTCGATGCTGGTGCAGGTGCCGGACCTGACGGCCGCCGCGCTGCGCGGCGCGTCCGTCGGCACCCCGCCCGACGCCGACCTGTACACGTCCGTCCCGGACACGGACCACCGCGCGGACGTCGAGCAGCTGCTCGCCGACGTCACGGCGGACGCCGACACCCCGTACGCGCAGGCGATGGCCCTGCAGAGCTGGTTCCGGTCGGCCAGCAACTTCACCTACGACACGCGGGTGCCGCCGGCGCGCACGTCGGACGCCGTGTGGGACTTCCTGGAGTCCCGCCGCGGCTACTGCGTGCAGTTCGCGACGGCGATGACCGTGATGGCGCGCATGCTCGACATCCCGGCGCGCGTCGGCGTGGGCTTCCTGCCGGGTGAGCGCGCCGAGGACGGCACCTACGTGGTGACGGGCCGGCTCGCCCACGCGTGGCCCGAGCTGTACTTCGAGGGCCGCGGGTGGGTGCGGTTCGAGCCGACGCCCGCGTCGCAGACGGGTCCTCCGCCGGTCTGGGCGGACCCGTTCACCGGTGTCCTGGGTGCGGGTGGCCCGCCCGAGGAGGTCGAGCCCGGCCAGGCCGCGCCCGTCCCCGCGGCGAGCGCGAGCGCTCCCGTGCCGGCCGCCCCGGCTCCGGCCGGCCCGGACGCGTCCCCGTCCTGGACGGCGGTCGCGGTCACCGTGGGGCTGGCGGTCCTCGTCCTCGGGGGCGCCGCGGCCGCGTTGCTGCTCGCGCGCCGTCGCCGGACCGTGGAGCCGACGACGCCGGAGCGCGCATGGGCACGTCTCCGGCGGGAGCTCGCCCGCGTGGGTCTCACGTGGTCGGACGCGGCCACGCCGCGGGGCGCCCTGCGCGAGGTGCAGCGCACGCTGCTGCTGCGCACCGAGAGCGAGCTCGACGGGTCGGCGCTGGTGGCCTTCGAGCGCCTCGTCGCAGCCGTCGAGAGCAGCCGTTACGCACCGACGCCGCCGGCCGTGGGGCCGGCGGCGCTGGACGGGTGGGTGTCGGAGGTGCGGGGCCGAGCGGGTGACCTGGTCAGCGACCGCCCTCGTGCCGGCGCCGGTCCCAGCGCTCCTCCATCCGGGCCATGAAGCCCTGCTTGCGGCTCGGGTGCCGACCCGCTGCGGGCTTGCGCACCGAGCCGTCGGGTCGCACCGCGCCCTGAGGGCCGGAGCGGGACCGCCGCGGCCCGGCGAAGGCGAACGCGACCGCCGCGAACATGACGATGAAACCGAGGGCGCCGAGCCACGGCAGCGACGACGCGGCCCCGACGACCAGAAGCAGAAGACCGACGACGGCACCCGCCCCGGCGACGACGTAACGCGTCACGGGTCGGCGGCCGCCGCGGCTCGTCAGCGTGTTGGCGAGCCGAGGGTCGTCAGACGTGAGCTGACGTTCCATCTGCTCCAGAACGCGCTGCTCGTACTCGGAGAGTGGCATCCCGACCCCCGTCGCACTCCGGTGGACTGTGTGTGGCGTTCAGGATATGTCGGCGGTGACGATGGTGGTAGTCGAGGGGCGGGGCACGAGGGTGACTCCGGGCGATCGGGCGGGCGGCCCGAGCGGTGCCGGGCCTGCCGGGTCTCGCGCAGACCCGGCGCGCCGCTCCCCGGGAGGGTGTGCACGGGTGCCGGCACCCCCCGCAGCCGCGGTGCCACCCGGGAGCTCGCGGAGGGCGTCCAGGTCGATCCGCAGCCGCTCGGGCACCGACGTCCACGTCGCCGCGGCCAGCAGGGACCGGGCGACGAGATGGAGCTCGTGCTCCCCCCGGGTCGGTGTGACGAGCGTCCGCGAGCGGGTCAGCTCGGCGCCGTCGGCCGTGACGACGGTGAGGCCGAGCCGACACGTCGCCCGCCCTCGGGCGCGCAGCGCCGCCGCGCCGTCCCGCGCGAGCACCCGCAGGCACCGCTCGAGGGCGGTGCGGTCGCCGCGCGCCTGCGCACACCCCGCCTCCACACTCACGCCGCTGCCGTCCCCGTCCGTGCTCGCCTCCGGCGGCACCACAGGCCGGGGGTCGCGGCCCCAGGCGAGGTCCTGCAGCCACCTCCCCGTGGCCGGACCGAGGACCTGACGCAGACCGGGCGCGGGTGCTGCGGCGAGCTGGCCCAGCCGGCGGATCCCCTGCGCGGCGAGCGCCACCTCCACGGCGCCGGAGACCTCGGGCAGCGCCGTGACCGGCTGGGGGTCCAGGAACCGCGCGGACGCGGCTCGCGGCACGAGGAGCACGCCGTCGTCGCCGACGGCCGCGGCGGCGAGCCGGGCCACCACCTTGGACGCCCCCACGCCGACGGCCGCCCCCACGCCGTGCCGCGCACGCAGGCGGTCCCGCACGAGCCACGCGATCCGCGCCGGGCTCCCGTGGCGGCGCACCGCTCCGCCGACGTCGACGAACGCGGCCTCCTCACCCACGGGCTCCACCAGCGGCGTGATCTCGGTGAGCACCGCGAGCACGCCGGCACGCAGGCGCTCGTAGGTCGCGGGGTCCGCGGCGACCGGCACGGCGCGTCCGCAGCGCACGAGCGCCGCCTCGACCGGCTGCCCCGCACGCACGCCGCACGCCCGCGCCTGTGCCGACGCCGCGAGCACCGCGCCGTCCGCGTGCACCACCACGGGCAACCCCGCCAGCTCGGGCCGACGCGCGACCTCGGCCTGGACGGGCAGGGCCGGGACGGTGACGTGCAGGACGTGGCAGTCCTCCTCCACGAGGGGGCCGCTCACCGCAGGGCCGCGACGGGTGCCGCCGGCGTCGCACCTGCGTCGCCGGCCAGCAGCGCGCGCACGGCGTCCACGAGGTCCTCGGCCGCGCACAGCGCCCGCTCGGCGCGCGCGTCCGACACGAGCTCGAGCCGTCCGGCGTCCACGGCGGAGCGCAGCGGCGCGGACTGGGCGAAGAACGCCGAGTGGGTGTGCAGCTCCGGCGCCACCGCGTCGAGCATCCCCCACACCGTCCGCGGCGCGCCCCGGCCGGTCGGACGCCCACGCGCCGCGACGAGGGCGGCACCGGCGCGCAGACCCGCCAGGTGGGCGTGGGTGAACCTCTCCCACGGCTCACCGGAGAACTGGGCCGCGAGGAGCTCGGCGTCGGCCCGCGCGAGAAGGTCGGCGGTCTGCGGGGGCAACGCCTCCGTCGCACCGGTCCGCAGGACGCTCACGTGGCCCGTCATCCCACCCACCTCCCGTCACGGCGGACGTCCCGCCGCACACCATGATCGAACATGTGTTCGATCGACGCAATCCCCCGGTCCGCTCGGCTCCGCAGCGTCTACGGTGACCGCGTGGCCCGTCGACCCGCATCCTCCCGCCGACCACCGACACCGGGTCCGGAGCCGGCACCCTGGCCGTCCGGGCCCGTGACCGTCGCGACCGGGACGGCGGAGGTCGTCCCGGAGCCGGGACGCCCGCGCGCGGCCACGCTGCTCGTCAACGGTGTGCCCAGCTCGTTCGTCGACCTCGACGACGCCGACCTGCTCGACTTCGAGTACATGCAGCAGATGGGTGCCGTCGTGGACCTGCTGGCCGCCGCGCGGCCGGACCCGGCCGTGCTGCACCTGGGTGGGGGCGGCTGCGCGCTGGCGCGCGCGGTCGCGCACCGGCACCCCGGCGCCCGTCAGCTCGCGGTCGAGCTCGACGGCGAGCTCGCCCGGCTGGTGCGCACCTGGTTCGCGCTGCCCCGCGCCCCCCGGCTGCGGCTGCGCACGGGCGAGGCGCGCACGGAGCTCGCGCGTCTGCCCGACGCCTCGTTCGACGTCGTCGTCCGCGACGTGTTCGCCGGCGACCGCACCCCCGAGCACCTCACGACGCTCGAGGCCGCGCGCGAGGCGGCACGCGTCCTGCGCCCGGGCGGGGTGCTGCTCGCCAACTGCGCGGACAGACCTCCGCTGGGCCTCGCGCGGGCGGAGGCGGCGACGCTGCGCGCCGTGTTCCGTCACGTCGCCGTCGTCGCGGAGCCCGGGCAGCTGCGCGGACGGCACTACGGCAACCTCGTCCTGGCCGGCACCGACGAGGACGGTCTCCTCGACGACCCGTCGCTCGCGCGCACGCTGCGCACGCTGCCCGTGCCCGCACGCGTGCTCGTCGGGCCCGAGCTGGAGGCGTTCACGGGCGCCGCGACCGTGCGGACGGACCCCGAGCCGTGGCGCCCCGCGGAGCCGGCGGACGCCCCCGACCAGCACGAGAGGGCAGACGCGGGTCCCGCGTCGCCCGGCTGACGCCCCTCAGGGGCGGCCTGGTGCCCACGAGCTCGACGGCACCCTGACCGGCACCGGAGTCGGCACCGGTGCCGGGACGCCGGCACGACGACGGGGCCGCACCCGTGCGGGTGCGGCCCCGTCCTCGGCATCCCTCAGGCCGTGCCCGAGTGGGTCACAGCGGGCGGACGTGCTCCGCCTGCGGACCCTTGGCGCCCTGCGTGATCTCGAACTCGACGCGCTGCCCCTCGTCGAGCGTGCGGTAGCCCTGCGTGTCGATGGCCGAGTAGTGGACGAAGACGTCGGCGCCGCCGCCGTCCTGGGCGATGAACCCGTAGCCCTTCTCGGAGTTGAACCACTTGACCGCGCCCTGTGCCATGTCGTGCTTCCTTCGTGTCCCACCGGGTGAACGGCGCGGGCCCCGTGCCCGTGCCGCGCCGCAATGCCTCACGTCCTGCACCGGGTGGTCCGACCCGAGGGCCGACGGTTCCGCGGGTCCCGCCGGGGCGGGGGGCGACCACGGGTCCGGTCGAGCGTCCGTACGTCACTGCAACGGCTGCATCCTTGCACGGCGGATGTGGCGCACGCCACGTCTGGTGGACGAGCGTCCGTCAGCCGTCGTGCCGGCCGGCCCGTCCCCGCGGGCCGTCCTCCGCGGGAGACTCAGCGCTCGGGTCCGCCGTCGGCCTGCTCGGCCAGGAACCGCTCGAGCTCGGCACCGATCTCCTCGGCGGTGGGCAGGTCGGTCGTCTGCGCGAGCAGGCTCGTGCGACCGATGCTGCGCGTGAACGCGTCGTACTGCTCCTCGAGCGCCTCGACGACCGCCGCGACCTCCGGCGACTGCGCCACCTGCCGCTCGACCTCGCGCATCGCCTCCTCGGCCGCGGGCTCCAGGTCCGCCGCGCGCAGGTCGAGGCCCGTCGCGCGCTCGACCTGCCGCAGCGCGGCCAGCCCCGCGGCCGGGTACGCCGACTGGGCCAGGTAGTGCGGCACGTGCACGGCGAAGCCGATCGCGTCGTGGCCCTGCTCCCCCAGGCGCAGCTCGAGCAGCGCGCTCGCGCTGGCCGGCACCTGCACGGTGCCGAAGAACGAGGTGTGGTCGGCGACGAGCTCGTGCCGCGTCGCGTGCGCGGTCAGCGAGACGGGTCGCGTGTGCGGGACACCCATCGGGATGCCGTGCACGCCGACCACGAGCGACACGTCGAACCGCTCGACGACCTGGCGCACCGCGGCCACCCAGCGCTCCCACTGCACGTCCGGCTCGACGCCGTGCAGCAGCAGGAACGGCACGCCCGCGGCGTCCTCGAGCAGGTCGACGACCAGCTCGGGGGCCGCGTACTCGGTCCAGCCGTCGCCGTCGAACGTCATGACCGGCCTGCGCGACCGGTAGTCGACCAGCTGGTCGACGTCGAACGTCACCAGCCGCTGCGCGGTGCCGGCGGACGTCAGGTGCTCGACCGCGACCTGGCCGGCCTGGCCGGCGTCCACGAACCCGCGCACCGCGTGCAGCAGCACCGGGCCCGCACCGGCCGCCGCGCGCGCGTCCAGGCGCTCGGCGACCTCCACGTCCACGTCGTAGATGCCCCGGGGGTCCAGCATGTCGCTCCACTCGCTCGTCGCGTCGTCCCTACTCACCGGGTGCAACGCGGCGGTGCCCCCCGCTCTTCCCGCCGCGCGCGGGACGTCAGCGGGTGGGCAGGCGGACGACCTCGACGAAGAACTCGTCGATCTGGCGGACGACGTCGATGAAGCGGTCGAAGTCCACGGGCTTCGTCACGTACGCGTTCGCGTGCAGCGAGTACATGCGCAGGACGTCCTCCTCGGCCTCCGAGGTCGTCAGCACGACGACGGGGATCGCCCGCAGCTTCGCGTCGGACTTGAGGGCCTCGAGGACCTCGCGGCCGTCCATGCGCGGGAGGTTGAGGTCGAGCAGGATGAGGTCCGGCGTCGGTGCGCCGGCGTGCTCGCCCTCCTTGCGGAGGAACTCCATGGCGCTGACGCCGTCGGAGACGACGGACAGCCGGTTGCGGACCTTGTTGTGCTCGAAGGCCTCGCGCGTCATGAGGACGTCACCCGGGTCGTCCTCGACGAGGAGCACCTCGATGGTCTTCTGGTCCGCCACGTACCGCTCCGTCCGTCCCCACACGGGGTGTCAGCCCTCGACCGCCGGGAGGGTCCACCGGATGGTGGTGCCCTCCCCCTCGGTCTCGGGGATCCAGATCCGACCGCCGTGGAACTCGACGATCTTCTTGCACAGCGCCAGGCCGATGCCCGTGCCCTCGTAGACGTCCTTGGCGTGCAGCCGCTGGAAGATCACGAAGACGCGCTCGGCGTACTGGGGGTCGATGCCGATCCCGTTGTCCCGGCACTCGAGCTCCCAGGAGTCTTCCACGCGGCGGACCCCGATGTGGACGCGCGGCGCGCGCTCCGGGTGACGGAACTTCACCGCGTTGCCGACGAGGTTCTGGAACAGCTGCACGACCAGCGCCTCCTCGCCCCGCACGACGGGCAGCGGGTCGTGCGTGACGGTGGCCCCGGCCTCCTCGACGCGCTCCTCGAGCTGGTCGAGGGCGCGCTCGAGCGCCTTGCCCAGGTCGACGTCCACGACCTCGCCGCCGAGCCGGCCGACGCGGGAGAACCCGAGCAGGTCCTGGATGAGGCGCTGCATGCGCTTGGCGCCGTCGACCGCGAACTCGATGTACTGGTCCGCGCGCTCGTCGAGCTGGCCGCCGTACCGCTTCTGCAGCAGCTGCGTGAAGCTCGCGACCTTGCGCAGGGGCTCCTGCAGGTCGTGCGACGCCACGTAGGCGAACTGCTCGAGGTCCCGGTTGGAGCGGCGCAGCTCCTCGGCCTGCTCCGCCAGGCGGTCGTGCGCGTCCGCGATCTCGGCCCGCGACGCACGCAGCTCGCCGAGCTGGGCCACGAGCGCCACGCGCATCTGCTCCACGTCGTCCGCGAGCTCGACGATCTCGCCGGGGCCCCTGCCGGCGACCCCGTGCTCGAGGTCGCCCTCGGCGACCGCCCGCGCGTCGGCCGCCAGCGCGTCGAGCGGCGCCACGACCCAGCGACGCAGGGCCGCCCAGATGAGGATCCCGACCACGACCGACGTGAGCACGACGGTGGTGAGCAGCAGGGCCGACAGGCTCGTCATCCGCTGCAGGTCCGTGACGGCGTCCGTGCGCACGTCCCGCAGGTGGTCGAGGTACGCACCGACCGAGGCCCGGACGTCGTCGAAGAGCAGCCGTCCGCGCTCGACCTGCTCCGGCTGCACGGAGCCGGCCCCCTGCGCCTCGATCTGCGCGATGAGCGGCTCGGCGTGGCCGCTGTACCAGGCACGGGCAGCCTCGGCGGCGGCGGCGTAGTCCTCGAGGATCGTGTCGTCGCCGGACAGCTCGGCCACGGCCCGCGCCGTCTCCTCGAACGCGACGCCGCCCTCGAGGGAGCGCTCGTACGGCTCGAGAGTCACCGGGTCACCGGTCAGCGCGTACCCGCGCAGTCCCGTCTCGGCGTCCACCATCGACACGAACGCCCGGTCGGTCTGCGTGACCGCGTCGAAGAACTCCTGGGTGACCGCGTCCTGCAGCGCGAGCGTGCGCGCGAACACCATGCCCGTGAGCAGGACCACCAGGCCCAGCACCAGGCCGGCCGACGCGAACAGCACGGCGAGCCGGCGGCGCAGCGTCGCCGGGGCGGCCGGCGCCCTCACGCGTCCCACCCCACGAGCACGACGGCCGCGTCGTCGACGAGGTCGCCGCCGTGCAGCGTCCGGACGGCGCCGATCAGGTGGCCGAGCACAGGGTCCTCCTCCTCGCCCGGGACGGGCGCCGGTGCGTCCCGCGTCGCGCGCAGGGTGGCGTCGGCGACCTCGACGAGCCCGGCCTTGCCGAGCCGCTCGGTGCCGTCGCCGATGGTGGCCTCCAGCAGGCCGTCGGTGTACATGAGCACGCGCCAGGACGGGCCGAGGTCGAGGCGGCGCGCGGGCCAGCCGCCGCCGACGGGGATGCCGAGGGCGCGCCCCCGGGCGTCGGACGGCAGCAGCCGGGTGCGGTCGCCGTGCGCCCGGTCGCCCAGCAGCAGGGGCACGGGGTGCCCCGCGAGGTACAGGTCCGCCGCGCGGCGGTCCGGCGCGATGGCCAGCATGGAGACGGTGGTGAACACCTCGGGCCGCGCCCGCTCGGCGGCGAGCACGCGCTCGAGCAGCCCGAGCACGTCGTCGGCGGGCACGTCGGCGAGGACGAGCGTGCGCCACGCCGTGCGCAGCGTCGCGCCGAGCGCGGCCTCGTCGGGACCGTGCCCGCACACGTCGCCGACCATCGCGAGGACGGTCCCGTCGGGGCGCTCGACCACGTCGTAGAAGTCACCGCCGAGCAGCCCCTGCCGCCCCGCGCGGTACCCGACGCGCACCTCCAGGCGCGGGTCGGCCACGGCGGGCCGCGGCAGCAGCGCGCGCTCGAGACGGGTGTTCTCCGCCGCGCGCACGAGGCTGCGGTAGAGGGCGCGGTCGGTGTCCTCGAGCCGGCGGCGCTGGACGGCGTAGCGCACCGCCCGCGCCAGGCTGTCGCCCTCGACGTCACCCTTGACCAGGTAGTCCTGGGCCCCGGCCGCGAGCGCGGCGAGGCCGGCGTCGGTGTCCGTCAGGCCCGTCAGCACGACGATCGGCGGGGCACCCGCGGCGAGCACGCGCTCGAGCGCACCGAGCCCCATCGCGTCGGGCAGGCCGAGGTCGAGCAGGACGCAGTCGGCGTCGAGGTGGGTCAGCGCCTCGTCGACCGACCGGGCCCAGACGATGTCGTCCGCGAGGCCGGCGTCCGCGAGGTGCTCCTGCACGAGGAGCGCGTCGCCCTCGTCGTCCTCCACCAGGAGGATGCGCAGGTGACCGTCGACGCCGGCGACGCCGCGCACGTCGTCGGTCGTGGCCGGGGAGCTGGTCACACCCGTCCTTCCCGCAGGTCTGCCCGCGTGCGCGGGATCGGCTGGGTGAACTGTAGGCCACGCGCGACCGCGTCACCTGGTCGTGCGTCCTGCTCGCCCACCCGGCGGGCCGCGGCACGGGCCGCCCCCGCACCGTCGGATAATGGTCGGCCGCCCGTGCGCCCGCACGGCGGACGACCCGGGGGTGGACAGGCACGTGGCAGGCAGCGAGCGGGAGCTGGACGCCGAGCAGGAGGTCGTGGACGGCCTGTACGCACGGCTCGACGAGCTGCGCGCCCACGCGCGCCGGCGGCTGGCCGCGGTGCGCCGCCAGGGCCCGTCGGGGTCGCCGCAGAACCGGTCCGAGCGCGACGCGTTCGCCACCCTGTACGAGGACCGCGTGGCGCAGCTCGAGGCGGTGGAGGAGCGGCTCGCCTTCGGCCGCCTGGACCTGGTGGACGGCGAGCGGCGCTACATCGGCCGCATCGGCCTGACGGACGAGGAGCAGTCCCCGCTGCTCACCGACTGGCGGGCGCCGGCGGCGCAGTCGTTCTACCGCGCGACCTCCGCGCGCCCCGACGGGGTCGTGCGGCGACGCCACCTCGTCACGTCCGGCCGCAAGGTCACCGGGCTCGAGGACGACGTGCTCGACCTCGACGCGCTGGCCGCCTCCGGGGTGGACCCCGACACGCTCACCGGCCTGTCGGGCGAGGGCGCCCTGCTCGCCGCCCTCGCCGCGGGTCGCACGGGGCGCATGGGCGACATCGTCGCCACCATCCAGGCGGAGCAGGACGCGATCATCCGCTCGGACCTCGCCGGGGCCCTCGTGGTGCAGGGCGGCCCGGGCACGGGCAAGACCGCCGTGGCGCTGCACCGTGCCGCGTACCTGCTGTACCACCACCGCCGGCTGCTCGAGCGCTCGGGCGTGCTGCTCGTCGGCCCGTCCCGCACGTTCCTGCGGTACATCGACCAGGTGCTGCCGTCGCTCGGTGAGACGGGCGTCGTCACGGCGACCGTCGCCGAGCTGGTGCCCGGGGTCGAGGCGCGCGGGGTCGAGGACGACGCCGTGGCGGCGGTGAAGGGCCGCGCGGTGATGGCGAAGGTGGTGGCCCGCGCCGTGCGCCAGCGCCAGCGGGTGCCGGCCGAGCCCGTGCGCGTGCGTGTCGACGGTCGCACCGTCGTCGTGCGCCCGCGCGACGTCGCGGCCGCGATCAACCGCGCGCGCCGCCAGCACAAGCCGCACAACCAGGCCCGGGTCACGTTCGTCCGCGACATGCTGTCCCGCCTCGCGGAGCAGTACGTCGCCCAGCTCGCGTGGGACGTGCCGCCGGAGGACCGCGCGGAGATCGTCGAGGAGCTGCGCACGACGCGGGAGATCCGCATCGCGCTCAACCTCGCCTGGATGCCGCTCACGCCGCAGAAGCTCCTGTCGGACCTGTGGAGCCGCCCGCACCGCCTCGAGGCCGCCGCACCGGAGCTGTCCCCCGCCGAGCGCGCGCTGCTCGCACGGCCGGCGGACGCAGCCTGGACCCCCGCGGACGTCCCGCTGCTCGACGAGGCCGCGGAGCTGCTCGGCGAGGACGACCAGGCGGCACGGGCGCAGGCCCGCGCCGACGCCGAGCGCCGCGCCGCCGAGGTGGAGTACGCGCGCAACGTGCTGCGCTCGACGGGCGCGGGCGACATGGTCTCTGCCGAGGTGCTGGCGGACCGCTTCGCCAGCAGCGGGCCCTCGCTCACCACGGCCGAGCGGGCCGCCGCCGACCGCACGTGGGCCTACGGGCACGTCGTCGTCGACGAGGCGCAGGAGCTGTCCCCGATGGCGTGGCGTGCCCTGCTGCGGCGCGTGCCGACGCGGTCCCTGACGATCGTCGGCGACGTGGCGCAGACGTCGTCCGCCGCCGGCGCCCGGGACTGGGCGCGCACCCTCGACCCGGTGCTGCGCGGGAGCTGGCGGCTCGCCGAGCTCACGGTCAACTACCGGACCCCCGGGACGGTCGCGGCGGCGGCGCAGCGCATGGCGCGGGCGGCCGGCCTGCCCGTCAGCGCGCAGACCTCCGCGCGGGACGTGCCCGACGCGCTGCGCGTCGCGCGCAGCGCGTCGGCGGACCGCCTGGTGGCGGACGCCGCCGCGGCAGCGCACGCCCTCGCGGACGAGGTCGGCGGCGCGTCCGGCAGCGGCCGCACCGCCGTCGTGGCGGTGCGAGGGCGCACGGCGGCGCTGCTCGACGCCCTGCACTCGCTCGGCCGCACACCGCCCTCGGGGGACGTCGTCGACCTCGACGCCCCCGTGGTCGTGCTCACGCCGGGGCAGGCGAAGGGCCTGGAGTTCGACGCGGTGGTCCTGGTGGAGCCGGCCGAGGTCCTCGACGCGTCCGCGGGCGACCTGTACGTCGCGATGACGCGTCCCACGCGCGTGCTCCAGGTGGTCCACGCGAGGCCGCTGCCGCCCGGGCTGGAGCCCGGTCCCGAGGACTGACGGGGCCGGGCGGACGTCCGGTCGCACGACGTCGTAGAACGATATCGATATCGATATGGAAATCGTTTAGCACGTTGACCGGTCCGCCCCGCGGCGCCCAGTGTCCCTGTCGTTCGCACACCGTCCACCGGCCGTTCACCGGCGGGCGGCCGACGACACCGCAGGGGGTGCACCGCGCATGGACCGACTCGTCCTCATCGCGGCCGATCTCGTCGCCGTGGGCCTGCTCACGTGGACGTACTTCCGCCGCCACCACCGCCGCGACCTCGTGGTCGCCTTCGTCGGCGTCAACGTCGGCGTCCTCGCCGTCGCCTCGTCGCTCGGTGCCGGCGGGGTCGGCGCCGGGCTCGGCCTCGGCCTGTTCGGCGTCCTGTCGATCATCCGCCTGCGCTCGACGGAGATCGACCAGCGGGAGGTCGCGTACTACTTCGCCGCACTCGCGCTCGGGATCCTCGGGGCGCTCCCCGCGGGCAGGCTGTGGCAGGGCCCCGCCCTCATGGCGCTGCTGCTCGTCGCGGTGCTGGTCGGCGACCACCCCCGCCTGCTGCACCGCCACCACCGCCAGGAGCTCGTCCTGGACGGCGCGCACGTCGACGAGGTGGCGCTCGTGGCGCGGCTCGAGGGCATGCTGGGCGCCCGGGTCCACGCCGTCAGCGTGCAGCGCGTGGACCTCGTGAACGACACGACGTGGGTCGACGTCCGCTACGAGGTCGGCGCCCCCGCGTCCGGGCGTCGACGCGGCGGACGACGCCCCGCGCCCCGCGGTGAGCGGGGTGCGGCCCTGCCGGCACCCGCCGGGTCGCTCGGACCGGGGGCGACGCCGTGACGGCCCCCGCGCCCACGGCCCCGGGCGACCTGCGTCCCGCGCCGCGGGGCGTGCTCGGCGCGCCGCTCGCCGGCGTGCGGCCGGTCGGGCTCGACGCCCTGCTGGAGGCCGCCGCGCTGCAGACCCGCGTCGACCGCAAGTACCTCGTCCCCGTCGACGCCGTGCGCACCCTGCTGGGGGCGCTGCCCGGGGACGCCCGCGTGCTCGAGATCGACGGCCTGCGCGTGTTCGACTACGAGTCCGTCTACTTCGACACCCCTGAGCTGGTCGCGTACCGCCTGGCCGCGCACCGGCGCCGGCGCCGCTTCAAGGTCCGCACCCGCACCTACCTCGACTCGGGGGGCTGCTGGCTGGAGGTCAAGACGCGCGGACCGCGCGGCACCACGGTCAAGGAGCGCGTCCCGCACCCGCTCGAGCAGCGCGAGGACGTCGCCCGCGGCCGCGCCTTCGTGACGTCGACGCTCGCCGCGCGCGGGCTGCCCGGGCTCGACGACGTCGCGCTCTCCCCCGTCCTCGTCACCCGGTACGCGCGGGCCACGCTGCTGCTGCCGGGTGCGGGCAGCCGCCTGACGGTGGACGTCGGGCTCGTCTGGGACGACGGCCGCACGCCCCTGCACCTGCGCCGGCTCGCCGTCGTCGAGACCAAGTGCGGGTCGACGGCGTCCCCCGCGGACCGGGTGCTGTGGGCGCACGGCCACCGGCCGGTCCGCATCTCGAAGTACGCCACGGGGCTCGCCGCCCTGCGCCCCGACCTGCCCGCCACCCGCTGGAGCCGCACGCTGCACCGGCACCTGCTCCCCCACGTCGCGCCCGCCGGCGCGCCGGACTGACCGCGCCGGCGACCCTCGCCGGCCTGGCCCGCGCCGCCCCGACGCCGTCGGCGGCGCCCGCACCCGCCCGGTCCCCGGGCCCGAGGAGGCACCCATGCCCCGTCCCGTCCGCCGCGCCGTCGTCGCCGCGGCCCTCACCGGCGCCCTCGCCCTCCCGGTCGCGACGGCCCAGGCCGCGGCGCCGCGGGCCGCCGTCGCTCCCGGCGTCGCACCCGCCGCCGTCGCACCAGCCGCCGTCGCACCGGCCGCCGTCGCACCGGCCGCCGTCGCGCCAGCGGACGTCGACACCGGCCTGCTGGGCGACATCACGTTCTCGGTGCCGCCCGGCACCTTCCGGGGCGAGGTGAGCGTGGCGCTCGGGACCACGGTGGCCGGCGCGCTGGTCCGGTACACCACCGACGGCTCGGCCCCGACGGCCTCCTCCCCGGCGTACTCGGCGCCGCTGCGGCTCACCCGCAGCACCGAGGTGCGCGCGCAGGCGTTCGTCGCCGGCGCCCCCACGGGCGCGCCGGGCGCCGCGCAGTACGTCGCCACCGCGGTGTCCGACCCGCACGACCTGCCGGTCCTGCTCGTCGACTCGTTCGGCGGCGGCGTGGTGGGCGACGCGTACCACCGGGCCGCGGTCATGGAGTTCCAGCCCGGCGGCGGCACCACGTCCCTCGCCGCGGAGCCGACCCTGGTCGGCCGCACCGGGTACCGCCTGCGCGGCCAGTCCAGCCGCATGTTCGACAAGAAGCCGTACCGGCTGGAGCTGTGGGACGCCGAGGGCGACGACCTGGACCTGCCGTTCTTCGGCATGCCCGCCGAGTCCGACTGGGTCCTGCGCGGGCCCTTCGCGGACAAGTCGCTGGTCCGCGAGGCGCTCGTCCTCGACATCGGGCGCGAGCTGGGCCTCGACGTCCCGCGGTACCGCTTCGTCGAGGTGTACGTCAACGACGACGCCTCGCCCGTGGCCGCCGACGACTACCGCGGCGTGTACCTGCTGCTCGAGACGATCAAGAACCAGAAGAACCGGCTCGACCTGAAGAAGCTCGACGCGGACGACGTGAGCGCCCCGGCGGTCGAGGGGGCTACATCCTCAAGTTCGAGTGGATGGCGACCGAGGGCACGACGCTGCGCTGCACGGGCGCCGCGGCGACCTGCTGGACGGACCTCGAGGTGCACGACCCGGACGACCTGGTCCCCGCGCAGCAGCAGTGGATCACGCAGTACGTCCAGCGCGTCCACGACGTCCTGCACGGCCCCGGGCGCGCCGACCCCGCGACCGGCTACCCGTCGCTGATCGACGTCGACTCCTTCGTCGACCTCGTCGTCGTCAACGAGCTGAGCCGCAACATGGACGCCTACTACCGCAGCCTCTACCTGTACAAGGACCGCGGCGGGAAGCTGACGGCCGGTCCGCTCTGGGACTACGACCTCACGTTCGGCGTCGGCGGCTTCTTCGGCAACGACCAGACGGCCGGCTGGCAGTACCAGCAGACCCGCCAGCCCGTGGCCACCGACTGGTTCACGGTGCTCATGCAGGACCCCGCGTTCACCAACCGGGTGCGGGCGCGGTGGCAGGAGCTGCGCCGCGGCCCGCTGTCCGACGCGTCGCTGCGCGCGCGGGTCGCGGAGCTCAGCGCGCACGTGGAGGACGCGGCGGGCCGCAACGTCCGGCGGTACCCCAACCTGACGACCCGCATGGTGGGGCCGTTCGTCACGTCCACGACGGGCACGTGGCGCGGCCAGGTGCAGGAGGTGCAGGACTGGGCGCTGCGCCGCGCCGCCTGGCTGGACGGCGCCCAGGCGTGGGGCGCACCGGCGACGCCCGTGCCCACGCCGACGGCGACCGGGCCGACGCCGGGCCCGACGACCACGACCGGTCCGACGCCCACGGCCACCGCCACCCGGACCCCCACGCCCACCGCCTCGCCGACCGCCGCACCCGGTGGCTGCACCGCCACGTTCCGGGTCGTCGCGCGCTGGCAGGGCGGGCTGCAGGGCGAGGTGACGGTGACCGCCGGCGCCACGCCGCTCACCGGCTGGACCGTCGGCATGACGCTGCCGTCGGGAACGAGCCTGCAGCAGTCGTGGAACGCCACGGTCAGCGGGTCGGGCACGTCCCTGCAGGCGCGCGACGCGGGCTGGAACGGTGCGCTGCGCCCCGGCGCGTCGACCACGTTCGGGTTCCTCGCCGGCACGTCGACGGGCGACGGCACTCCGACCCTGACCTGCACGGCGCGGTGAGGGCGGCGTGGTGAGGCCGCAGGGCGGCGCGGGGTGACCCCGGGCGCCGCGTCCGTCGGGGGCGGGCGCGGCGTCCGGTCACCGGGACGGCTTTGGTCCACGAGCCGGACCGGGCGCACCATGGAGCGTGCCCACCGCGCTGCTGCTGGAGAACCTCCACCCCCAGGCCCGCCAGATCCTCGAGACCGCCGGCTTCGACGTCGTGACCCGCACGGGTGCCCTCGACGAGGGCGAGCTCGTCGAGTCCCTCGCGGGCGTCCAGGTGCTCGGGATCCGGTCCAAGACGCACGTCTCGGCGGAGGTCCTCGCCGCTGCGCCGGACCTCGAGGTCGTCGGGGCGTTCTGCATCGGCACGAACCAGATCGACCTGCACGCGGCCTCGTCGCGCGGCATCGCCGTGTTCAACGCGCCGTTCTCCAACACGCGCTCGGTCGTCGAGATCGCGATCGCCGACATCATCGCCCTCACGCGGCGCCTGACGGTCCTCGACAAGGAGATGCACGCCGGCATCTGGAACAAGTCGGCCACGGGCTCGCACGAGGTGCGCGGGCGCACCCTCGGCATCATCGGCTACGGGAACATCGGCACGCAGCTGTCCGTCCTGGCCGAGAACCTCGGCATGTCGGTCGTGTTCTACGACACGGCCGAGAAGCTGGCGCTCGGCAACGCCCGCCGCATGGACACCCTCGACGAGCTGCTCGAGACGGCCGACGTCGTCACGCTGCACGTCGACGGGCGCTCGGGCAACGCCGGCATGTTCGGTGCGAAGCAGTTCGCCCGGATGCGCCCCGGCTCGATCTTCCTCAACCTCTCGCGCGGCTTCGTCGTCGACTACGCCGCGCTGCGCGACGCGGTGCTCGCCGGTCACGTCGTCGGTGCGGCCGTCGACGTGTTCCCGGAGGAGCCCAAGCGCAAGGGCGACCCGTTCGAGTCCGAGCTGCGCGGCCTGCCGAACGTGATCCTCACCCCGCACACGGGCGGGTCGACCGAGGAGGCGCAGGAGGCGATCGGCCAGTTCGTGGCGAACAAGATCCGCGACCACCTCGCCACGGGGTCGACGAACCTGTCGGTGAACCTGCCCAACCTGGCGCTCGACCAGCGCCCGGACGCGCACCGCATCGCGTACCTGCACCGCAACGTGCCCGGCGTCCTCGCCACGATCAACGCGACCCTCGCCGAGCACGGCGTCAACATCGAGGGACAGCTGCTGGCGACGCGCGGCGAGCTCGGGTACGTGGTCACGGACGTGAGCACGCCGGTCGAGCGGGCGGTGGTCGAGGCCCTCGCCGGTCGACCCGAGTCGCTGCGCCTGCGCCTGCTCTCCTGAGCGGCGCGGGTCCCGGCAGGCGTTCCGGTACGACGAGGGGCGCGTCACCACGCAGGTGACGCGCCCCTCGTCGTCGCGCGGACGCCGCGGACCGAGCGACGGTCAGGCGGAGCCGGACTTGCGCTGGAACCGGCGCTGCACCGGACCCGCGGTCTCGGACCCGTGCACGGGACCCGTGTTGCGCGTGCCGTCGGTCGTCCTGTGGCCCTGGGCCTTCTTGCGCTCGAGCGCCTCGCGGAACCGCGCCTTCGCCTCGTCGCTCGCCGAGGTCGGCCTCTCGTTCGCCATGGGCACCTCCGTGGTCGCTGGGAAGGTCCCAGGGTGACGGACGCAGGCCCCGGCGCACCAGCGCTTAGCGCGGCGCGGTCGCGGGCACGGTCAGCGGGCGGCGTCCGGCGCGGTGCCCGGCGCGGTGCCGGAGGCCGCGCCGTCACGCTCCTGCTGCTCGCGCTCGGCACGCAGGACGGCGATGGCCGACTCGAAGTCGTCGAGCGAGTCGAACGCCTGGTAGACGCTCGCGAAGCGCAGGTAGGCGACCTCGTCGAGCTCGCGCAGGGGGCCCAGGATGGCCAGCCCGATCTCGTACGCGTCGATCTCGGCCGAGCCCGCCGAACGGAGCGTCTCCTCGACCTTCTGCGCCAGCAGCGCCAGGTCGTCCTCGCTCACGGGCCGCCCCTGACAGGCCTTGCGCACGCCGTTGGCGATCTTCTCCCGGCTGAAGGGCTCCGTGGCGCCCGAGCGCTTGACCACCGAGAGGCTCGCCGTCTCCACCGTCGTGAACCGCCGGTGGCAGTTCGGGCACTGGCGCCGTCGCCGGATCGAGGACCCGTCGTCGGACGTGCGCGAGTCGACGACGCGCGAGTCGGTGTGCCGGCAGAACGGACAGTGCACGTGAGACCTCTCGGGAGCGGCGTGACGCGACCGCCGAGTTGCCGGTCGGACGTGGTGACGGTAGGCGGTGGCGAGGACGCCCGCAAGCACGGGCGCCGACACCGGCGAGCACGGGCGCGGACGCGGCGCGAGCGCGGGCGCGCACGGCCGCGGGCACGGGGCGCGGACGCCACGAGGGCGGCCGTCGACGACGGCCGCCCTCGCCGGGACGCCCCCGTCCCGCGCGGTACCGACTCGCCACGGCACCGCGATGCAGCACGCCGCGACCGATCGCCGCGGCCCCTCCGGCCGGCCCCCCAGCCTGCCGAGTGAGGTGTGCCTAACCTAGCCGTGCCACCACCGGCCGACAAGCCCGCCCCCGCGCACGACGTACGCGCAGGCGACGACCTGCTCTCACGACACCGGCACCACGACGGTCTGCCCGGCCCGCAGCTTCCCACCGGGCAGCGCGTTCAGCTCGATGAGGCGCAGCACGACGTCACGCACGTCCTCCTCCGGGCCAGCGACCTGCGCGGCGAGGCCCCACAGCGTGTCGCCCGGGGCCACCACCACGCGCTCGACCTCGAGCGCGGACTGCGGACCGTCGGCGACGGCGGAGCGAGCGGTGCCGCCCACGCCCAGCGCGAGCCCGACCGCGAGCAGCCACACCACGACCCGACCACGCCGGGTCAGGCGCAGCGGCTCCTGCGCACGACGCACCGTCGGCGCCCCGTGGACGCGCACCGGGACCCGGCCCCGCCCACCGCTCACCGTCGCCGGTCCGATCGCCATCGCGCTCATGCCCATGCCCTCCGTCGTCTCGAACACCTGTTCGTCGAACGTCTGTACGAGTTCTAGCAGAACCCACCGACACCCGTCGAGACACGCTCGAACAGATGTTTGATCCGGCACCACCGCGCCCCTAGGGTGGGACGCGTCAGGAAGTGCACCACCGACCACCGACACCCGGCTCCGACCAGCGGGGACGCGGCGGGCGCGGTGGCGAGGCGGTCAGGACCGCAGGACCGGGAGGCGCCGTGGGCGGGCAGACGACGGGGACGTCGGGGACGGACGTGCAGGACGTCGTCGACGTCACGGCCGCGCTCGCCGCGGGTGCGGGCAGCGACGGGCTCACGGCACGTCAGCGCCGGGTCCTGGAGACGATCCGCGTCGCCGTCGAGACGCGCGGCTACCCGCCGAGCATGCGGGAGATCGGCGAGGCGGTCGGGCTCACCAGCCCCTCGAGCGTCAAGCACCAGCTCACGGCGCTCGAGCGCAAGGGCTACCTGCGCCGGGACCCGCACCGCCCGCGCGCGATCGAGGTCGTCCAGCCGGACGACGCGCGTCCGGCGCCCACGTCCACCCCGCCCGGCGGCCTGGCGCTCGGCGCCGACGCCCCCGAGCGCGACGGCGCGCCCGCACCGTCGTACGTCCCGGTGGTCGGACGCATCGCGGCCGGCGGTCCGATCCTGGCCGAGCAGGTCGTCGAGGACGTCTTCCCGCTCCCGCGCCAGCTCGTGGGCGACGGCGACCTGTTCCTGCTGCGCGTCGCGGGCGACTCGATGGTCGACGCCGCGATCTGCGACGGGGACTGGGTCGTGGTCCGCCGCCAGCCCGTCGCCGAGAACGGGGAGATCGTCGCCGCGATGATCGACGGCGAGGCGACGGTGAAGACGCTCAAGCGCGCCGACGGGCACGTCTGGCTGCTGCCGCACAACGCCGCGTACGCGCCGATCCTCGGGGACGAGGCGACCGTCCTGGGTCGCGTCGTCAGCGTGCTGCGCAGCCTCTGAGGACGTCGCGGCAGGACGTCACGGGCGCCGTCACGGGACTCGCGCCGCGGGCCGCGGTGCGGTGCGGGACGGGCGCTCCCGTCCGCGCCTGCGGCCCGCGTGCCCGCGTCAGAAACCGAAGCGGCGCGCGACCGACCGGACGGCCTCGGCGGACCGACGCAGCCCCAGCAGCTCGTCGGAGGACATCGGCACCTCCAGGCGCTCGGCGACCCCCGACGCCCCGACGACCGTCGGCACGCTGAGGCACACGTCGGAGATGCCGAGGTAGCCGTCGAGCAGCGACGAGACCGGGAGGATCCGGCGCTCGTCCTTGAGGACCGCCTCGATGATGCGCGAGCCGGCGAGCGCGATCGCGTAGTTCGTCGCGCCCTTGCCCTCGATGATCCGGTACGCGGACTCCACGACCTCGCGCGCGATCGCGTCACGCACCTCGCTCGTCAGCGGCCCGTGGCCGGCCACGCCCGGCCACTCGAGCAGCGGCACCGCGCCGATCGACGCGGAGCTCCACAGCGGCAGCTCGCTGTCACCGTGCTCCCCCGCCACGTACGCGTGGACGTTCTGCACGGCGACGCCCGTGTGCCGGGCGATGAGGTAGCGCAGGCGGGAGGAGTCCAGCACGGTCCCGGAGCCGAACAGCTGCGTCGGCGGCAGGCCCGAGATCTGCAGGGCCGCGTACGTGACCACGTCGACCGGGTTCGTCACCATGACGTGGACGGCGTTCGGAGCGACCTCCACGACGCCCGGCAGGACCTTGCGCACGAGCGAGATCGTCGCCTCGGCGAGGTCGAGGCGGGACTGGCCCGGCCGCTGCTTGGCCCCCGCGGTGAAGACCACGACGTCGCAGTCGCTGAGGACCGCGACGTCGTCGGAGCCGACGACCTCGGCCATGGACATGAACTGGATGCCGTGGCTGAGGTCGAGGACCTCGGCGTCCACCTTCTGCCGGTTGACGTCGAGCAGTGCCACGGTGCGCGCCGCACCGCGCATGAGGGCGGCGTACGCCATCGTCGACCCGACTGCCCCCGCGCCGACGATGCCGACCTTCGAGGTCCGGCGCTGCGGCGTCGGGACGGCGAGCGTGGCGTCGTCGCCCTCGATGTCCTGCGTCATGGCAGCTGGTTCCCCTCGTCACGGGCACGGTGCGCGCGGGACGCACCGGCCCGGCGGACACGTCCCACCCGGCGAGGCTAGCCCGACGCCGACAGGCGTCGCAGCGCGGCGACGACGACGTCCCGGTCGGTCGTGCGCCAGAACGGCGGCATGGACCGGCGCAGGAACTCCCCGTACCGCGCGGTCTCGAGCCGCGGGTCGAGCACGGCGACGACGCCGCGGTCCTCACCCGACCGCACGAGGCGTCCCGCCCCCTGGGCCAGCAGCAGCGCGGCGTGGGTCGCGGACACGGCCATGAACCCGTTGCCGCCCGTCGCGGCGACCGCGTCGGCGCGTGCCGAGCGCACCGGGTCGTCCGGGCGCGGGAACGGGATCCGGTCGATGACGACGAGCCGGCAGGCCGGGCCGGGTACGTCCACGCCCTGCCACAGCGAGAGCGTCCCGAACAGGCACGTCGGCTCGTCCGCGGCGAACCGCGCGACGAGCGTGGGCAGCTGGTCGTCGCCCTGCAGCAGGACCGGCACGTCGAGCCGCTCGCGCAGGGCCTCCGCCGCGACCTGCGCGGCGCGCCGCGACGTGAACAGGCCGAGCGTGCGCCCGCCGGCGGCCTCGACGAGGGTCGCGATCTCGTCCAGCTGCGCCTCGGTCGCGGGCTCCCGGCCGGGCGTGGGCAGGCGCCGGGCGACGTAGCAGATGCCCTGCCGCGGGTAGTCGAACGGGCTGCCGACGTCCAGCCCGCGCCACCGTCCGGTGTCCGCCCGTTCCGCACGGGGCGGGGCGTCGGTGCCGGGCAGCACGTCCGCCGCGCCCACGGACGTCGCCGTCCCGGACCCCACCGGGGTCGCCGCCACTGCCGCAGGGAGGGACGTCGGGCCCGTCGGCGCGGCGTCGGGACGTCCGCCGAGCCCGAGCGAGCGGGCGACGGGCTCGAAGGACCCGCCGAGCGCCAGCGTCGCCGACGTCAGCACGCCCGTGCGGCCCGCGAGCAGCTGCGTGCGCACGAGACCGTCGACGGCGAGCGGCGCGGCGTGCAGGCGCGTGGTGACCTGCCCCCGGCGGTCCTCCCCGCGTGCGCACCACAGGACGGTGTGGCGCAGGTCGTCCGGGTCGGCAGCCATGCGCTCGGCGGTCTCGAACAGCGCGAGCATCGCCGCGCTGGCCATCTTGACGCCGCCGTCGGCGCCGGCCTTCCCCTTCGTGGACGCGTCCGGCTTGAGCACCGTCAGGAGCGTGCGGGCGGCGTCCCGCACGGCGGCCACCGCGAGCCGCGCTCCCTCCGGCAGCCCGTCGGGGAACCGGCCCTCGGGCAGCGGGACGACCACGCTCGCGAGGTGCTGGGCGGCCGTGTCGAGGTCGGTCGTGGGGATGCCGCCGAGCCGGCGCGCGAGGCGCGCGGCGTGCTCGATCGTCGCGACCGAGAGCTCGGCGGTGGCCTGCGCGGTCACGCGGTCGGTGAGCTCGTGCGCCTCGTCGACGACGAGCACGTCGTGCTCGGGCAGCACGTTCGGCGACCCCGTGGCGGCGATGCCGAGCATCGCGTGGTTCGTGACGACGACGTCCGCCTCCCGCGCCCGCGCCCGCGCCGCGTCGGGGAAGCACTCCTCCAGCATCGGGCAGGTCTGCCCGAGGCACTCCATGGCGGTCACCGACACCTGCCGCCACGCGCGGTCGGCGACGCCCGGCACCAGGTCGTCGCGGTCGCCCGTGCCGGTCTCCTGCGCCCACTCCCGCAGGCGGACGACCTGCTCGCCGAGCGTCTCGCGCTCGTCGGCGTCCTCCGCGGGGCGGGGTGGTCGGCGGCACCGGGACGCTCGGGCACGTCGAACAGCGCCCCCTGGTCGTCCTCCGGGTAGCCCCCGGCGACCTTGTGCACGCACAGGTAGTTGTGCCAGCCCTTGAGCAGCGCGATGTCGGCCGGGCGCGGCAGCCGACCCGCGAGCGCCTGCGTCACCAGCGGCAGGTCCCGCGTCATGACCTGGCGCTGCAGCGCGAGCGTGGCCGTCGAGACGACGACCCGCTCGTCCTGCGTCACGGCGTGGCGCACCGCGGGTACGAGGTAACCCAGGGACTTGCCCGTGCCCGTGCCGGCCTGGACGAGCAGGTGCTCGCCGGACTCGAGCGCGTCGGCCACGGCGTGCGCCATGGTCCGCTGCCCCTCGCGCCGCCCGCCGCCGAGCGCTCCGACCGCGAGGTCCAGGAGCTCGTCGACGGACGCGTGGACCGCCGCCGCGCGGTCGCTCGTGCCGTCCGTCGCCCCTGCGGTGCGTGGCGCGGTCGAGGGGTCGGACGTCCGGGCCTGGTGCACCGCGTCAGCGTAGTCGCGCGCACCGACGCCCCTCGCCCGTCATCCCCCGGTGCCGGCCGCCACCCCGGTGGGCAGGTGCCGGCCCCACCACGCGAGGAGGTGCTCGAAGCGGCTGACGCGGTGCCGCGGACGGCCGCTGCGGGTCAGCTCGTGCCCCTCGCCGGGGAACAGCAGCAGCTCCGCCTCGACGCCGCGGCGGCGCAGCTCGACGAACCAGCGCTGCCCCTGCTCGACCGGGCAGCGCCAGTCCTGCTCGGAGTGGATCACGAGCGTCGGCGTGCGCACGCGGCCCACGTGCGCCATCGGCGACTGCGCCGCCACGGCGGCCAGGCCCTCGGGCGTGCCGTGGTCGCCGACGTACTCCAGGCCGAACCACCACCCGATGTCCGCGGACCCCGTGAAGCTCACCGGGTCGAGGAAGCCGCGCTCGACGACGGCCGCGGCGAACCGGTCCGTGCGGGTGGTCAGCCAGGCGGTCAGGTAGCCGCCGTAGGACCCGCCGAGGACGCCGACGCGCGTGCCGTCGAGGGCGTCGGGGTGCTGCGCCACGGCGCCGTCGAGCAGCGCGAGGACGTCCTCGGTGTCGACCGTGCCCATGGCCTGCCGGATCGCGCGTCCGTGCGCGCGCCCGAACCCCGCCGACCCCCGCGGGTTGCCCAGCACCACGGCGTAGCCCGCCCCGGCGAGCACCTGCGCCTCGTCGAACAGCGCGTGCGTGTACTGCGCGAACGGGCCGCCGTGGATCATCAGCAGCGTCGGGTGGGGACCGGCGCCGAACCGCTCGGGGTCGGGCGTCACGACCCAGCCGTGGACCTCGTACCCGTCCGCGGACGTCGCGACGAGGTCGACGGGCCGCCGCACCCGCCCGGTGGTGCGCAACGGCGCGGACCAGTCGGCGAGCGTGGGGCCGTCCCCCGTCCGGACGTCGACGCGCAGCAGCGCGCCGGACGTCACGGGGTGCGCGGCGGCGACCACGGCCGGCCCGCCGGCGGGCAGCGCGTCGGCGCCGAGGACCACGTGCGGGGCGTCGACCAGCGTGCGCGGCGTGCCGTCCGCCGTCACGTGCGCGAGCGTGACGGCTCCGCGCTCCTCGACGGCGACGAGCACGCCGTCCGCGAGCGGCACGAGGACGCCGTCGGACAGGTCCACCGTCTCGGCGTCGGTGATCCGCTCGGGCGCCCCGGCCGCCCGCGTCCCGGTGCCGGTGCCCGCGAGCGGGAGCCGGAACAGGCCGGTCAGCGCGGCGACGGTGTCGTGGCCGTCGGACCCGAGGTCGCGCGCCTGCAGCCACAGGGCCGCCCCGTCGGCCGTCGGGCGCACGGTGCCGACCTGGAGGGTGCTGCCGGCGTCGGCGTCGGTCAGCGGGACGAGGGCCGCGACGTCGGTGCCGCGCTCGCCCGCCGGCACGAGCACCACGTCCCGGCGCACGTCCCGCTCGCGGTCGGCGTGCCGTGTGCAGGTCGCGACGAGCGCCTCGCCGTCCGGCAGCCAGTACGGGTCGGTGACGTCCCACGCACCGGCGGTGAGCGCCGTCGGCTCCGGCAGCGCGTCGCTCGCTCCGGGGTCCGCGGGCACCGTCAGCACGTGCACGTGCTGCGGGCGGTCGTGCACGAAGCCGACGCCGTCCGCGCGGTACCGGAACGTCGTGACGTGCCGGGGCGCCTCCGCGGCCGGGTCGCCGCCGGGGACGTACCGCCCCTCCTCGGGCACGCGTGCCAGGTACGCGAGGCGCGTGCCGTCCGGGGAGAACCGCAGCTCGGAGACACCGAGCGGGGCGTCGGTGAGCCGCACCGGCTCACCGCCGCCCGCGGGGACGAGGTGCGCCTGGGCGGGACCGCCCGTGAGCGGTGCGCGGCAGAACGCGACCCAGCGGCCGTCCGGCGAGACCTGCGGCGCCGTGTCGCGGTGGCCGTGCGTCAGCCGGCGCGCGGCACCGGTGCCGGGCTCGTGCTCGCCCCGTGCGGTGGTCTCGTCCGCGGACGGGCCGTGCACCGGGACCAGCCAGAGCTCGCCGCGGTACGCGTCGAGCGCCGTGTCGGGCCCGACGACGGCGACGACCGCGGCGGAGCCGTCGGGGAGCAGGGCGGGCGCGCCAGGGGTGCGCAGGAGGTCCAGGTCGGCGGGGATCACCCCTGCACCCTAGGCACGCCGGGCCGCACGCGCGGAACCCGGCGCCCCGCCCGTCCGGGCGGCGCGCCGGGTCCCGGTGCGCGGTGCCGTCAGCCGCGCCGGACGGCCGCGCCCTCGAGCTCGGCCGCGAGGTCGGCGTCGACGCGGGCCCGGATCGCCGTGCCGTCCGGCGTGTGCTCCTCGTGGTCGATGTCGCCGTGCTCGTGCACCCGGCTGACCAGGTCGCCGCGCGAGTACGGCACGACGACGTCGACGCTCACCCCGGGCCGGGGCAGCTGGTCGGCGATGAGCGCCTGCAGCTCCTCGACCCCCTCGCCGGTGTGCGCCGAGACGACCACGGAGTGGACCTCGCGCGACCGCAGCCGCGCGACCACCTCCGGGGCGGCGAGGTCCGCCTTGTTCAGGACCACGATCTCCGGGACGTCCATGGCGCCCGGGATGTCGGCGAACACGTGCCGCACGGCCGCGATCTGCCCCTCCGGGTCCGGGTGCGACGCGTCGACCACGTGCAGGATGAGGTCCGCGTCGGCGACCTCCTCCAGGGTCGAGCGGAACGCCTCCACCAGCTGGTGCGGCAGGTGCCGCACGAAGCCGACCGTGTCCGCGAGCGTGTACACGCGCCCGTCCGCGGTCTCGGCGCGCCGGACGGTGGGGTCCAGCGTCGCGAACAGGGCGTTCTCGACGAGGACCCCGGCGTTCGTCAGCCGGTTGAGCAGCGACGACTTGCCGGCGTTGGTGTACCCGGCGATCGCCACGGACGGGATCGCGTTGCGCTTGCGGGATGCCCGCTTCGTCTGCCGTGCCGGTGCCATGGCCGCGATCTCGCGCCGCAGCTTCGCCATCCTGTTGCGGATGCGGCGGCGGTCCAGCTCGATCTTCGTCTCGCCGGGACCGCGCGAGCCCATGCCCGCACCCGCGCCGCCGACCTGGCCACCGGCCTGGCGGCTCATCGACTCGCCCCAGCCGCGCAGGCGCGGCAGCAGGTACTCGAGCTGCGCGAGCTCGACCTGCGCCTTGCCCTCCTTCGACTTCGCGTGCTGGGCGAAGATGTCGAGGATCAGGGCGGTGCGGTCGATGACCTTGACCCGCACGACGTCCTCCAGCGCACGGCGCTGGGACGGTGCGAGCTCGCCGTCGACCACGACGGTGTCGGCGCCGACGGCCGCGACCACGGTCGCGAGCTCCGCGGCCTTGCCGGAGCCCAGGAACGTGCCGGGGTCGGGGGTGCGCCGGCGCTGCAGGACCCCGTCGAGCACCTGCGAGCCGGCCGTCTCCGCGAGCGCGGCGAGCTCGCGGAGCGAGATCTCGGCCTCCTCGGCCGTGCCCGCGCCCCACAGGCCCACCAGCACGACGCGCTCGAGGCGCAGCTGCCGGTACTCGACCTCGGTGACGTCCTCGAGCTCCGTCGAGAGCCCGCTGACGCGGCGCAGCGAGGTGCGCTCCTCCAGGTCGAGCTGGTCGCCGTCGTACGTCGTGTGCGTCGTGCCGCCGGCCTGCAGAGCGGTCCCGGCCCGGGCCAGCACACGAGCGACGACGTCGTCGGCCACCTCCTGGGCGCTGCGCACCGGCGCCTGCGGCGCCTCGGGGGTGGTGTGCTGTCGGTCGTCCACGCGTGTCCTCTCGTCCGCTTCCAGTCTCCCCAGGGTCGCACCGGCGCACGCGCTGGGCGAGGGTTTTCGCTGCGGGCGCAGCGGTGCGGGCGGGCTAGGGTCGCCTGCGTGCACAGCGGGGACGGGGCGGACCACTACTTCACGGCGCGACCCGCGTCGTCCGACGAGCGGCGCACGGTGGCCGTGCGGATCGCCGGGCGCGACGTCACCGTGGAGACCGCCGGCGGCGTCTTCTCCCCCGACCACGTGGACCTGGGCACCCAGGTGCTGCTGCGGACGGTGCCGCCCCCGCCGCCCCGCGGGGACCTGCTGGACCTCGGCTGCGGCTGGGGCCCCGTCGCCCTCGAGCTCGCCCTCGCCGCACCCGGCGCACGGGTCTGGGCGGTCGACGTGAACGAGCGCGCGCTCGACCTCGTGCGGCGCAACGCCGAGCGGCTCGGCGCGGCGAACGTCGTCGCCGCGCGCCCGGAGGAGGTGCCGGCCGACGTGCGGTTCACGACCGTCTGGTCGAACCCGCCCGTGCGCATCGGCAAGGCCGCGCTGCACGCCCTCCTCGTGGACTGGCTCTCCCGCCTGGCCCCGGACGGCGACGCGTGGCTCGTGGTGGGCCGGAACCTCGGCGCCGACCCGTTGCAGCGCTGGCTGGCCACGGACGCGCCGGACGGGGCCGGCCTCGGCGTCGCCGTCGAGCGGGTGGCGAGCGCCAAGGGCTTCCGGGTGCTGCGGGTGACGCGGTGAGCGCGCTGACGGCCGGCGCGCAGGAGCTGTGGCGCGAGCGCCGCACGACCACGGCGGCGCTCGTCACCCTCGTCGTCCTCGTCGCGTTCGAGTCGTTCGCGGTGACGACGGTCATGCCCGGCGTCGCGGACCTGCTGGACGGCCACGCGCTGTACGCCTTCGCGTTCGCCGGACCGCTCGCCACCGGGGTCGTCGGCATGGTGGTCGCGGGGACCTGGTCGGACCGCACCGGCCCGTTCCGGCCGTTCCTCGCGGGGTCCGTCCTGTTCGTCGCCGGCCTCGTGGTCGCCGGCCTGGCGCAGGCCATGCCCGTGCTGGTCGTCGGACGGCTCGCGCAGGGCCTCGGCGGCGGCGCGGTGAACGTGACGCTGCTCGTCACGCTCGCGCGCGCCTACCCGCCCGCGCTGCACCCGCGCGCGTTCGCCTGGTTCTCCGCCGCCTGGGTGCTGCCCTCGCTGGTCGGGCCCACCGTCGCGGGCCTCGTGGCCGAGGTCGCGGGCTGGCGCTGGGTCTTCCTCGGCGTCGCGCTGCTCGTGGTGCCGACGAGCCTGCCGCTGCTGCGCACGCTGCGCCCCCTCGGCCCGCCGGACGCGGCCGGCCCGGCACCGGCCGACGGACGACGGCGGGTGGTGCTGGCCGTGCTGGTCGCCACGGCCGTGCTCGCGCTGAACCTCGCCGTCGAGCTGCCGCCCGTGCCCTCCGCGGTGCTCGCGGCGCTCGCCGGGGCCGCCGCGCTCGTCGTCGTCGGGCCGCTCCTGCCCGCAGGGGCGCGCCGCGCGCGTCCCGGGCTGCCGAGCGTCGTCACGACGCGTGCGCTCGTGTCCGGCGCGTTCTTCGGCGCGCAGGCGTACGTGCCGTACCTGCTGACGCAGCGCGAGGGCTGGAGCCCGACGGCGAGCGGTCTCGCGCTCACGACGGCGGCTCTCGCGTGGTCCGGCATGTCCGCCGTGCAGGGGCGCCTCGGGCACCGCCTCACCAGCCGCGACGCGGTCCGGGTCGGCACGGCGCTCGTGGCGGTGGGCACGGCGGGGTCGTTCGTCACGGCGGCCGCGGACCTGCCACCCACCGGGCTCGTGGCGGCGTGGACGTTCGCGGGAGCGGGCATGGGCCTGGCGTCGTCACGGCTGAACGTGCTCGTCCTCGGGTACTCGGTGCCGGGCCGGCAGGGCACCAACAGCTCGGCGCTCTCGATCGCGGACGCCGTCGGCTCCGCCGTGGCCCTCGCGGTCAGCGGGGTCGTCGTCGCCCTCGTCACCGCGGCGGCCGCCCCACCGGGTGCGGCGGTGGCCCCCGCGGGGCTCGCGGCGGCGTTCGGGCTCGCGGCCGTCCTGGCGGTCGGCGCGGCCCTCACCGCGCCGCGGGTCGGCACACCCCCCACCGAGGTCCCGCCCGACGAGGCGGACGTGGCGGACGCGGCGGGCACAGCGGACGCGGCGGGCACGGCCGACGCGGCGGGCACGGCCGACGTGGCCGGACCGGATCAGCCCTCGGGGGCAGCGCGCGGGCCACGGCCGCGAGCACCTGACCGGACGTCGGCACGCCCTCCGCGCGCCGGACCACGCGGCCCGCGGCGTCCAGCACCGCGACGGTCGGGGTGCTCGTCACCGCGAGCCGGGCCGCGAGCGCGGGGGCGTCCGCGACGTCGCGCTCGACGTGGACGACGCCCGGCACGCTCGCCGCCACCGCGGCCAGGACGCGGCGCGTGGCACGGCACGGCGCGCAGAACGCGCTCGAGACCTGCACGAGCGTCGCGCGCTCCCCCAGCGGCTCGCCGAGGTCCGCGGCGCCGACCACGTCGCCCGGGCCGCCGGACGGGACCGCCGCCGCGCTCACGCGAGCAGCGCCGCCAGGTCGACGGACCCCTCGGCGACGAGCACGGCTGGGCCGGCCAGCTCGGCGTGCGTGCCGTCCGCGGCGGCCGTGAACGTGACCCGCAGCGTGCCGCCGGGGACCTCGACGAACCACACGTCGGGCGCACCGGTGCCGCCCCACGCCCGGACGGCCGCCGCCGCGGCCACGGCGCCCGTCCCGCACGACTGCGTCTCGCCGACACCGCGCTCGTGCACGCGCATGCGCACGCGCCCGGCCACCGTGCCGTCGTCGAGCGTCTCCTCGCCGAGCGGCACGACGAGCTCGACGTTCGTGCCCTGCGCCGGGACGGGCGTGACGTCCGGCGCGTGCACGAGCTCCACCCGGGCGAGGTCGTCGACGTCCGCCAGCACGACGACCGTGTGCGGGTTCCCCACGTCGACACCCAGACCGGGACGCGTCACCGCGAGGCCCGGCACGGCGACCTCGGCGTCCCCGCCCGCCGCGACGGCGTCGGCACCGCCCGGCAGGGTGACCGGCCCCATGCCGACCGCGAACCACGCGCCGCCCCCGAGCCCGGACGGGACGTCGACGGCGCGGACCGTGCGCACCCCGGCACGCGTGCCGACCGCCAGCTCACCCGTGGTCGGGTCCCACAGGCCCAGGCTCTCGAGGTAGCGCGCGAAGACCCGCACGCCGTTGCCGCACATCTGGGCGACGGAGCCGTCGGCGTTCCGGTAGTCCATGAACCAGGCGGTGGTGCGGGTCGCGGCGGGTGCGTCCGGCACGCGGCCGGTGGCGACCAGGCGGATCAGGCCGTCCCCGCCGAGCCCGCCACGCCGGTCGCACAGCCGCGCGACCAGCTCGGCGGACACGTCGAGCGCACCGTCCCGGTCGTCGACGAAGACGAAGTCGTTGCGCGTCCCGTGCCCCTTCGTCACCCCGACGCGGCCGAGGCCGGCGGTGGTCGGGGCGGGTGCGGGGGCGGTCGCGGGACGGGTCATGAGCCCAGGGTACGGCGCACGGGACCCGCGTCCGGGGGCGCCGGCTCCCCCGCGTCCGCCTGCCGCACGACCTCCAGCGCCCGCCCCACCAGGGCCGGGTCCTGCGCGTCGAGCCAGCGCACGCGCGGGTCCCGGCCGAACCACCCCATCTGCTTGCGCGCGAGGCGACGCGTGGCCGCGGTCGTCGCGGCCCGCGCTCCGGCGTCGTCCAGCTCGCCCCGCAGCTGCGCGACCGCCTGCGCGTACCCCACCGCGCGCGCCGCCGTCCGGCCCAGCCCGTGCGCGAGGAGGGCCTCGACCTCTGCGAGCATCCCGCCGTCCCACATCCGGTCGACGCGGCCGGCGACGCGCGCGTCCAGCGTCTCGCGCGCGCAGTCCAGGCCGATCTGCACCGCCGGCACGGCGTACTCGTGCCGCGGCAGCGACGCCGAGTACGGGCGACCGGTGAGCGCGATGACCTCGAGCGCGCGCACGATGCGCCGGGCGTTGCGGGGCCCGATGCTCTCGGCCGCGGCGGGGTCGGCCGCGGCGAGCTCGTCGTGCAGCGCCCGCGTGCCCTCCGCCTCGACGCGTGCCTCGAGGGCCGCGCGGACGTCCGCGTCCGTGCCGGGGAAGTCGAGCTGGTCGAGCAGCGCGCGCACGTACAGCCCCGACCCGCCCACGACGACGGGCCGCACACCGCGCGCGAGGAGGTCGGCGACGACGGCCCGGGCCTGCACCTGGTAGTCGGCGACGGACGCCTCCTCGCGCGGGTCGAGCACGTCGAGCAGGTGGTGCGGGACGCCGTGCCGCTCGTGCGGCGGCACCTTCGCGGTGCCGACGTCCATGCCGCGGTACAGCTGCAGCGCGTCCGCGTTGACGACCTGTCCGCCCAGGGCCTGCGCGAGCGCGATGCCGAGGTCGGACTTGCCGGTCGCGGTGGGGCCGACCACCGCCACGACGAGGGTCACCGCGCCTCCTGCCCGAGCTGCCAGCACGCGACCGCGTGGGCCGCGCCGTGGACGACGTCGGCGCGTCCGCCCACGGCCCGCGGTGCCGCGCCCGCTGCGTCGAGCGCGCCGACGAGCACCTGCCAGGGGCCCCAGCCGCTGACGGCCAGGGCGTCCGCGAGCGCGGGGTCGAGGGCCGCGAGCACGTCGCGCCCGCCCGTCCCGCCGTCCGTGAGGGCGCGTGCGAGGCGGTCGTCGAGCACGGGCGCCCGCGGGTCGTCGGCGAGCGGGGCGTCCGGCCCGTGCCGTGCGGAGCCGGAGCCGACCACGACGAGGGCGGTCCGTCCGTCGCCGGTCAGGGCGGCGCCCAGCCGGCGCAGGGCGTCGACGTCGCGGGCGGCGACCTCGACGACGTGCAGCCCGTCCCCCGCCCCCCGTCCCGCGCGCACGACCAGCTGGAGCCCGACGGCCGCCGCCGGGCCGGGCGGACCGGGCACGGCGACGGGTCCGCCCGGGGCCGGCTCGAGGTCGAGCGCGGGGACGGGCCAGGTCAGCAGGTGGTCGGGGACGCCGGCGGCGGCCGCCCCGGGTCGCACGCGCCCGGCCACGGCCCGGTCCGCGCGTCCGGGCGCGACCACGACCACGCGCTCCGCGGGATCGACGGCGGCGGCCACCGCGGCGAGCGCCGCGTCGCGCAGGCCCGCGAGCGCCGGGGCGTGCGACGCCCCACCGGCGACGCCGGGCAGGAGCAGCACGGTGTCGGGGACGAGCGCGGCGGCGACGAGCACGCCACGACCGTAGCCGCCCGGCCCGGGTGCACCCGCCGCGCCCGGCCGCCGGGCCACCCGCCCGGGCGCCATGCGGCGTCGGTGCCGCCGGGTAGGGTCGTGCGCATGGTGTCGTTCGGGGAGCGCGCACGCCGGTGGTGGGGGCGCGGACGGCCGAGGACCCGCGCCGAGGTGTCCGTGGCCCCGGTCGAGGACGGCGAGCTCCACGCCCGCGTGGCGGAGCTGCTCGCCCGCGAGCTGGGGTCGCCCGAGCAGGGCGCGGACCTGCCGGTCCCGGTGACGCCCGCGCGGATCGCGGCGTGGATGACCGAGAACCGCTTCAGCTACTTCGTCGACAACGACGGCGACCTCGGCGGGCTCTGGCGCGGCCGGCTCTTCTACTTCTTCCTGTTCGGGGAGCAGGCGGAGATCCTGCAGGTCCGCGGGCAGTGGCACCGCGAGCTCGCCATCGAACGCCTGGAGGAGGTGCTCGACGTGTGCAACGAGTGGAACGCCGAGCGCATCTGGCCGAAGGCCTACGTGCGCGTGCGGGACAACGGCCGCGTGCACGTGGTCAGCGAGGTCGCCACCGACCTCGAGCACGGCGCGACGGACGCGCAGCTGAGCCAGATCCTGTTCTGCGGCCTGTCGACGGGCAGCATGCTCTTCGACGCGCTCGACGAGCGGTACCCCGACCCCGCGGGGATGGCACCGTGACGGGGCCGGGCTGGCTGCTGCGCGTGCTGGGCGGGCTGCCGAAGCCGACCAAGCAGGTGTCCTCCGACGACGAGGTCCCCCGCCCGCTGACGCGGGACCGGGTGGCCGACTACCTGCTGGCGCGGGGCTACCGCTTCGTCGTCGACGAGGACGGCGACCTCACCGGCACGTGGGACGGCAACCGGTTCTGGTTCCTGCTGCTCGGTGAGCAGGACGAGATCCTGCAGGTGCGCGGCCGCTGGCACCGCACCCTGCCGCTCGAGCAGCGGCGCGCCCTGGCGCTGGCGATCAACGACTGGAACCGCGAGCGCATCTGGCCCAAGGCGTACGTGCGCGAGGAGGACGGCGTGCTCGCCGTGTACTCGGAGGTCTCCGCGGACCTCGAGCCCGGGGTCACGGACGTGCAGCTCGCCCAGCTGCTCGCGTGCGGGCTCGGCACCGGCGTGCAGCTGTTCGCCGCGCTCGACCCGGTCGTGCCCGGCGAGACCGGGCCGGCACCGGACGTGCCCGACAACTGACGTCGCCGGGGGCCGGTCCGCCGCCCGCCCGCAGCGGGTCAGCGCGCGGGCGCCCCGACGGTCGGCAGGCCGAGCACGACGGGACCCGCCGGCGCCGCCCCCGTGCCGCAGCCGCCGCCCGGACCTCCGTGCGCGTGCTCCTGCGCACCGGTGGCCCGCCGCTCCCACGCGTCGCCCGCCCGCGTGCGCCGCACGGCGAACGTGCCCCCCGTGAGCGCCGAGTCGGCCACGAGGTGGTGCGGCGCGGCGTGCGTGACCTCGACGCGGACCAGGTCGCCGGGACGCGGCGCGTCGGCGACGGGCAGGCCCGGGGGCAGCGAGAGGTGCACGAGGCGGTTGTCCGCGGCGCGGCCGGACAGGCGGGCGGTGGCACCGTCCTTGCGCCCCTCCCCCTCGGCGACGAGCACGTCGACCGTCCGGCCGACCTGCCGCTGGTTCTCCTCCCAGGAGATGCGCTCCTGCAGCGCCACCAGGCGCTCGTAGCGCTCCTGCACGACCTGCTTCGGCAGCTGGTCGGGCAGGTCGGCGGCCGGGGTGCCGGGCCGCGGCGAGTACTGGAACGTGAACGCGGACGAGAACCGGGACGCCTCGACGACGCGCAGCGTCTCGGCGAAGTCCTCCTCGGTCTCGCCGGGGAACCCGACGATGATGTCGGTCGTGATCGCGGCGTCCGGGATCGCCGCACGGACCCGGTCGAGGATGCCGAGGAAGCGCTCGGAGCGGTAGGAGCGGCGCATGGCCCGCAGGACCCGGTCCGAGCCGGACTGCAGCGGCATGTGCAGCTGCGGCATCACCGTGGGCGTCTGCGCCATCGCCTCGATGACGTCGTCGGTGAAGGCGGCGGGGTGCGGCGACGTGAACCGCAGCCGCTCGAGGCCCGGGACGGCGCCCGCGGCACGCAGCAGCTTCGCGAACGCCTGCCGGTCGCCGAACTCGACCCCGTAGGAGTTCACGTTCTGGCCGAGCAGCGTGACCTCGATGGCCCCCTGGCCCACCAGGGCCTCGACCTCCGCGAGCACCTCGCCCGGGCGCCGGTCGCGCTCCTTGCCGCGCAGGTGCGGCACGATGCAGAACGTGCAGGTGTTGTTGCAGCCGACGCTGATCGAGACCCAGCCGGCGTAGACCGACTCGCGGCGGGTGGGCAGGGTCGAGGGGAAGACCTGCAGCGACTCGGCGATCTCCACCTCCGCGCGCGCGTTGTGCCGCGCGCGCTCGAGCAGCGTCGGCAGGACGTCGAGGTTGTGCGTCCCGAAGACGACGTCGACCCACGGCGCGCGCTCGACGATGCCGCTGCGGTCCTTCTGCGCGAGGCAGCCGCCGACGGCGATCTGCATGCCGGGACGGGCGCGCTTCTGCCCCGCCAGCCGGCCGAGGTTGCCGTACAGCTTGTCGGCCGCGTTCTCGCGCACGGCGCACGTGTTGATGACGATGACGTCGACGTCCTCCGCGGCCGCGTCGGCGGGGCTCGCGGGCACGTAGCCGGCCTCCTCGAGCATGCCGGCCATGTGCTCGGAGTCGTGCACGTTCATCTGGCACCCCAGCGTCTTCACCAGGTACGTGCGGGCCTGGCGCGGCGCGTCGGCGACGGTGTCGTCGGCCGGCGCGGCGAGCGGTGCGGGCAGGGTCGTGGACATCGTCCACCAGGGTACGTCCGGCGACGGGGCGTCTCCGACACACGCACCGGGGCGAGCGCGGCGGAGCGCCCGCACCGGCAGGACGTATGACCAGGACGTTACGTCTTCGTGACGTCACCCCGTGGCGTCGGCAACATCCCCCGCATAGGTTCAGGGGATGGCCGACAGCGTGACCGCCGACCCCGCGACCCCTCCGGCCACCCGTCGGACGGGTGAGCCCCTCATCCTCCTGTCGGGTGTGAACAAGCACTTCGGCAGCCTGCACGTCCTGCGCGACATCGACCTGACGGTCCACCGCGGCGAGGTCGTCGTCGTCATCGGGCCGTCGGGCAGCGGCAAGTCGACGCTCTGCCGGACGATCAACCGGCTCGAGACGATCGACTCGGGGACGATCACGATCGACGGCGAACCGATCCCCGCGGAGGGCCGGGCGCTCGCACGGCTGCGGGCCGACGTCGGGATGGTGTTCCAGTCGTTCAACCTCTTCGCGCACAAGACCGTGCTGGAGAACGTCACGCTCGGTCAGGTGAAGGCCAAGAAGGTCAAGCCGGCACAGGCCCGGACCACGGCGATGGAGCTCCTGGAGCGCGTCGGCGTGGCGAACCAGGCCGAGAAGTACCCCGCGCAGCTCTCCGGCGGGCAGCAGCAGCGCGTGGCGATCGCGCGGGCACTGGCGATGAAGCCGAAGGCCCTGCTGTTCGACGAGCCCACGTCCGCGCTCGACCCCGAGATGATCAACGAGGTCCTCGACGTCATGGTCGGCCTCGCACGCGAGGGGATGACGATGGTCGTCGTCACGCACGAGATGGGGTTCGCGCGGCGCGCCGCGCAGCGCGTCGTCTTCATGGACGCCGGCCAGGTCGTCGAGGAGGCCGACCCGGAGACGTTCTTCACCGCGCCCCGCAGCGAGCGGGCGCGCGACTTCCTGTCCAAGATCCTCACCCACTGACGCGGCCCGCGGGCGACCCGCCCGCGCCTCCCGCACCGACGGCACCGACTCGCCGCACCCGTCCCCGACCGGGGCGCCACCGCGCACCCGCGACCGAAGGAGAAGCACATGCGATCCGCTCGCACCGGGCTCATCGCCCTGCTGTCCGCGTCCACGCTCGCCCTCGCCGCCTGCTCCGGCGGCGGTGACGCGGGCGGGCAGGAGACCGAGGACACCGCCGGCGGCGGGACCGAGACGGCCGCCGCCGACTTCCCCGAGGGCTCGACGATGGCCCGCCTCGCCGAGGAGGGGTCGATCACGATCGGCACGAAGTTCGACCAGCCGCTGTTCGGGCTGGTCGGGCCCGACGGCGTCCCCACCGGCTTCGACGTCGAGATCGGCAAGATCATCGCCGGCGAGCTCGGCATCGCCGAGGACGACATCGAGTGGGTGGAGACGATCTCCGCCAACCGGGAGCAGTTCATCCAGTCCGGGCAGGTCGACATCGTCATCGCGACGTACACGATCAACGACACCCGCAAGGAGGTCGTGTCGTTCGCGGGCCCCTACTACGAGGCCGGGCAGTCGATCCTCACGCTGAAGTCGAACGAGGACATCCAGGGCCCCGACGACCTCGCGGGCAAGCGCGTCTGCACCGTGTCCGGCTCGACGCCGGAGAAGAACCTGCTGGACAACTACCCGGAGGCGCAGGTCCAGGCGCTGCAGGCGTACTCCGACTGCATCGAGCCGCTGCGCAACGGCCAGGTCGACGCGATCAGCACCGACAACGTCATCCTCGCCGGCTTCGCGGCGCAGAACGACGACCTCGAGGTGCGCGGCGAGCCCTTCACGCAGGAGCCCTACGGGATCGGCCTCGCGCTCGACGACACCGACTTCCGCATGTGGATCAACGACGTCCTCGAGCAGTCGTACGAGGACGGCTCGTGGGAGCAGGCGTGGGAGGAGACGGCGGGCACCGTCCTCGACACGCCGGAGCCGCCCGCGGTCGACCGCTACTGACCCCGGTGCCGGCGGCCCTGGCCGTCGGCACCCGAGCGCGCGCGGGCCGGCACCGGTGTGCCGGCCCGCGCGGTGCCGCTCCCCCGCGTGCCGCGCACGCCCCGGGCCGCCCCCGGCCCGCCGAGACACCACCCGGAGGACGCGTGGACCCCACGGTCATCGTCGAGAACATGCCGGCCTACCTCGCCGGCTTCCGCATGACGCTGCAGCTCACCGTCGTGGCCGGCGCCGGCGCGCTCGTCATCGGCCTGCTCGTCGCGGCGATGCGCGTCGCCCCGCTGGGCTCCCTGCGCGGGGCGGCGGCCGTCTACACCGAGGTGCTGCGGAACATGCCGCTCACCCTCGTCTTCTTCTTCACGATCATCGTGCTGCCCCAGTTCGGCCCCGTGCTCCCGATCGGGTACTGGGCGGCCGTGGTGTGCCTGACCGCGTACACGTCCGCGTTCGTCGCGGAGGCCGTGCGGTCGGGCATCAACTCGGTGGGCGTGGGCCAGGCCGAGGCCGCGCGGGCCATCGGCCTGACGTTCGGCCAGACGCTCACGTCGGTGGTGCTGCCGCAGGCGGTCCGCTCGGTGGTGCCGCCGCTCATCAACGTGCTCATCGCGCTGGCGAAGAACACCTCGGTGGCGGCCGGGTTCGCGGTCGTCGAGCTCGTCGCCACCGGGCGCCGGCTCGCGCAGGGGAACCCCGCGGACGTGATCACGGTCCTCGTGGGCGTCGCGATCTGCTACCTGGTCATCACGATCCCGGCGGGGCAGCTCGCCGGGGTCCTCGAGCGGAGGGTGGCGTTCGCGCGATGACATCCGTCCTGTACGACACCCCGGGCCCCGTCGCCCGCCGCCGCGAGCGGATCGGCTCGGTCGTCGGCGGCCTCGTCGTCCTCGGTCTCGTCGCGTTCGGCCTGTGGTACGCGGCCGGGCGCGGCATCTTCACGGCGGAGCGCTGGGCGGTGCTCTACGACCCGCCGATGGGGCAGACTGCGGCCGCCGTCTGGCGGAACCTGCTCCTCGACGGCCTGGGTGCGACGCTGCGCGCCGCCGTCGTCGCCGCACCCCTGGCGCTGCTGCTCGGCCTGCTGCTGGCCGTCGTCCGCACGAGCCGGCTCGCGTGGGTGCGCGGGCTGACCTCCGCGGTCATCGAGCTGTTCCGCGGGCTGCCCGTGCTGCTCGTCATGTTCTTCGCGCTGCTCGCGTTCGGGTGGGACGCCTTCGGCTCCGTCGTGTTCGGTCTCGTCGTCTACAACATGGCGATCATCGCGGAGATCGTGCGCGCCGGGCTCGCGTCGCTGCCCAAGGGCCAGACCGAGGCGGCGTACGCGGTGGGCCTGTCGCGGGCGCAGACGCTGCGGCTCGTGCTCCTTCCGCAGGCGCTGCGCACGATGCTGCCGAGCCTCGTCGCCCAGATGGTCGTCCTGCTCAAGGACTCCTCGCTCGGGTTCATCGTCGGCTACCCGGAGCTGCTGAAGACGATCCAGAACAACACGTACTTCTTCGGCAACGCGTCCGTCGTCGCCCTGTTCGTCGTCGGCGCCGGCGTCTACCTGGCCGTCAACATCAGCCTGTCGCGCCTCGCGATGCGGCTGCAGGGACGGACGCGTCGCACGGCGACGCCGGCCGCCCCCGCGGCCGTGGTGGGCGACGGTGCGACGGGTCTGGACCCGAAGGGGTCGGTCCCGCTCTGAGCGACGGCCGCGCGGCCGGGCTCAGCCCGCCGTCGCGCTCGCGCGCAGCTCGCGGACGACCGTCACCTTGATCTCGCCCGGGTAGGTGAGGTCGGACTCGATGTGCCGGGCGATCGCGGTCGCGAGCTGCGGCAGGTCGCGGTCCGCCACCTGCTCGGGCTCGACGACGACGCGGACCTCCCGCCCCGCCGCCATCGCGAGGGCGCGGCGGACGCCGTCGTGCTCCGCGACGAGCGCCTCGAGGCTGCCCATGCGCTCCACGTACTGGTCGACGTCCTGCCGGCGGGCGGCGGGACGGGACGCCGAGACGGCGTCCGCGACCTGCACGAGCACCGCCTCGATCGTCGCGGGCGGTACCTCGTCGTGGTGCGCGGCGATCGCGTTGACGACGGCGTCCGACTCACCGCACCGGCGGGCGAGGTCCGCACCGACCGTGGCGTGCGTCCCGGGGACCTCGGCCGTGAGCGCCTTCCCGACGTCGTGGAGGAAGGCCCCGCGGCGCGCCACCTCGACGTCGGCACCGAGCTCGGCCGCGACCACGGCGGCGACCTGCGCGCTCTCGACGAGGTGCTCGAGCACGTTCTGCCCGTAGGACGTGCGCAGGCGCAGCCGCCCCATGGTCCGCACGAGCTCCGGGTGCAGGCCCCCGACCCCGGCGCGTTCCGCGGCGTCGTGCCCGGCGGCGTCGTGCCGCTCGTCGGCACCGGCGAGCGCGTCGGCGTACGCCGCCTCGATCCGCTGCGGGTGGATGCGCCCGTCGGCCATGAGCGCCTCGAGCGCGATCTGGGCGACCTCGCGCCGCTCGGCGTCGAAGCAGGACAGGACCACCGAGTCCGGGGTCTCGTCGATGAGGACGTTCACGCCGGTCAGGGCCTCGAAGTGGCGGATGTTGCGCCCCTCCTTGCCGATGATCCGGCCCTTCATCTCGTCCGAGGGCAGGGGCAGGATCGAGACGACGTGCTGCGCGCTCGTCGGCACGGCCAGCCGCTGCACGGCCGCGCTGACGATGCGCCGGGCGCGGGCGTCCGCCGTCCGGCGGGCGGCCGCCTCGGCGCGTCGCACCTGCGCGGCGGCGTCGTTGGCGGCCTGGTCGGCGATGCGACGGGTCAGCTCGGCGCGCGCCTCCTCCTCCGTGAGCCCGCTCGCGGCCTCGAGCTCCTGCCGGGCCTGCTCGCGCGCGGCGGCGAGCCGCTCGTTGGCGGCGCGCTCGGCGTCGGCGAGCGTGCGCGCGGCGGCCCGCTCCGCCTTGTCGACCGCGCGGGCACCGGCACGCTGCGCCTCCGCGGCGGCGTCCGCCTGGCTCCGGGCCCGGCGCTCCAGATCGACGAGCTCGCTCCGCTCCGCCGCGAGCTCGCGCTCCCGGTCCGCGATGCGCTGCTGGCGGCGTTCGGCGTCGGCGAGCAGCGCTCGCGCCTCGTCCTTGATGCGCGCCACGTCCTCGGCAGCCTGCCGGCGCTGGGCATCGGCCTCGCGCCGGGCGACGAGGACCAGCACGAGGGCGACGAGGCACGCGCCGAGCAGCCCCACGACGATGACGATCGCTGCCTGCTCCACGCGCCCTCCCGTACCGGCCGGCCGGGCGCCGACGGGTGGTGCCATTCTCGCGCAGGTCACGAGCGTGGCCGGCACCGAGCCTCCGCGCGTCGCGCAGGACCGGGAAGCACCCGTCGTCCAGCGATCACCCCTCGGCGTCGGACCAGTCCGGCGCACCGTCGGACGCCCCTTCGTCCGCGAGCGCCTCGCGGACGAGACGGCTCACGAGACCCGGGGGTACCCCTTGCGCGCCAGCGCCGCGTACGTGCGCCGCACGCGTACGTCCGTGTCGAGGGACGCGGTGGCGCGCAGCTTCCTCACCACGAGCGCACGCGCCGCGGACTCCTCGTCCTCGGGCTCGACCTCCTCGAGCGCGGCGGCCGCGACCTCGTCGTCGATGCCCTTGCGGCGCAGCTCGGTGCCGAGGGCCCGTCGGGACAGGCCACGCTCCCGGTGCCGGGAGCGCACCAGCATGCGTGCGTACTCCTCGTCGTCGACCAGCCCCACCTCGGTGAACCGGTCGAGCACGCGCGCCGCCACGTCCGCTGGGACCTCCCGCTTCGCGAGGGCCTCCTCGAGCTGGGCCCGGCTCCGCGGCGCACCGGTGAGCAGACGCAGGACGATCGCGCGCGCGACCTGCTCCGGGTCGGGCTCGGCGTCGACCGCTGCGGAGCCGCTGTCGGGCGGCTCGGGGGCGGGCCGCCCGCGGCGTCGTGCCGCCGCGGGCCGCCCCTCCCCCTCGCCCGTCCGCGGGCTCAGAAGTCGACCTCGGCGGGCGCGTCGACCTTCGCCCCGATGCCGAGCTTCTCCTTGATCTTCTTGTCGATCTCCTCGGCGAGGTCGGGGTTGTCGCGCAGGAACCGCCGCGCGTTCTCCTTGCCCTGCCCGAGCTGGTCGCCCTCGTAGGTGAACCACGCACCGGACTTGCGGATGAAGCCGTGCTCGACGCCGAGGTCGATCAGCGAGCCCTCGCGCGAGATGCCGACGCCGTAGAGGATGTCGAACTCCGCCTGCTTGAACGGCGGGGCCATCTTGTTCTTCACGACCTTGACGCGCGTGCGGTTGCCGACCGCGTCGGTGCCCTCCTTGAGGGTCTCGATGCGGCGGATGTCCATGCGGACCGAGGCGTAGAACTTCAGCGCCTTGCCACCGGTCGTCGTCTCGGGACTGCCGAAGAACACCCCGATCTTCTCGCGCAGCTGGTTGATGAAGATCGCGGTCGTGCCGGAGGCGTTGAGCGCACCGGTGATCTTGCGCAGGGCCTGCGACATGAGGCGGGCCTGCAGGCCGACGTGCGAGTCGCCCATCTCACCCTCGATCTCGGCCTTGGGCACGAGCGCCGCGACCGAGTCGATGACGATGATGTCGATCGCGCCGGAGCGGATCAGGGTGTCCATGATCTCCAGCGCCTGCTCGCCGTTGTCCGGCTGGGCGACGAGGAGGGCGTCGGTGTCGACACCGAGCTTCTTGGCGTACTCCGGGTCGAGCGCGTGCTCGGCGTCGATGAACGCCGCGATGCCGCCGGCCTTCTGCGCGTTCGCCACGGCGTGCAGCGCGACGGTCGTCTTGCCGGACGACTCCGGCCCGTACACCTCGATGATGCGGCCCTTGGGCAGGCCGCCGATCCCGAGCGCCACGTCGAGCGCGACCGAGCCGGTCGGGATGACCTCGACCGGTGCGCGACCCTCCTCGCCGAGTCGCATGACCGATCCCTTGCCGAACTGGCGGTCGATCTGGCTGAGTGCGGCCTCGAGGGCCTTCTCGCGGTCCTGAGCGGGCATGTCTACCTCGTCGTCTCGAGCAGCGTCGCGCTGCGCCTGCGGGGCTGGTCCTGGTGTCGCAGGCGACGCTATGCCCGACCACCGACATCCCGGCCGGGCGCCCCGCCCCCCGTGGACGACGACGCGTCCGGCACGGGGTGGGGACGGCTCGGTCGTCGTCACCTGCCCTCAGGCTAGCCGAACACCTGTTCGACCGGGACGCGCGACACGCCGACCGTGCGGCCGGGGTCGCCACGCGTCCCGGGAACCTGCGGGTCCCGGGGACCAGCGGGTCGCGGGGACCAGCGGGTCCCAGCCGTCAGCGCGTCCCAGCGCTCGGCGGGTCTCAGCGGTCAGCGGGTCGCGGCGGCGCCTGCCGGTGCGGGTCGGTGCCCCAGCGTCGGGCGTCGGGCACGTCGAGCGCGTCGCACAGCGCGTGCCACACGGCGCGGGGCTCGACGCCCGCGGCGAGCGCCTGCGCCCCGGTCCGGTTGCCGAGCGCGTCCAGGACGAGCTCGTCGAGCAGCAGGCGCCCCTGCACGGGGCCCAGCACGTCGTCGACGAGGTCGGTCAGCTCGCGGTACCTCACGCCACCAGCCTGCCACCGGCGGCGACGACGCGTCGCCGCGACCGCGCCCCCGGGGAGCGCCCGCCGGGACCGCCGCCGGGGGCACGCCCGCGCGCGTGTCGGACCCTGCCACCACAATGGCCCGGTGGTGCTCGACCGCTTCTCCGCCCCGACGCGCGACTGGTTCACCGGCGCGTTCGCGGCGCCCACGGCCGCGCAGGCCGGCGCCTGGGAGGCGGTGGCGGGCGGCGACCACGCCCTCGTCGTGGCGCCCACCGGCTCGGGCAAGACGCTCGCGGCGTTCCTGTGGGCGCTCGACGGCCTGCTCACGGACGCCCCTCCCGAGGACCCGACGCAGCGCTGCCGGGTGCTGTACGTCTCGCCCCTCAAGGCCCTGGCGACGGACGTCGAGCGCAACCTGCGCTCCCCTCTGGTCGGCATCCGGCAGGCGGCGACGCGCCAGGGCCGCACGCTCCCGGACGTCACCGTCGGCATCCGCACGGGCGACACGCCGCCCGCGGAGCGGCGGGCGTTCGCGACGTCGCCGCCCGACGTCCTCATCACGACCCCCGAGTCGCTGTACCTGGTGCTGACCTCCGGGGCGCGCGCGGGCCTGGCGGGCGTGCGCACCGTCGTGCTGGACGAGATCCACGCGGTCGCCGGCACCAAGCGGGGTGCGCACCTCGCGCTGTCGCTCGAGCGCCTCGACGCGCTGCTCGAGCGCGAGGGCGGTCCCGGCCCGGCGCAGCGCGTGGGGCTGTCGGCCACCGTCCGTCCCGTCGACGCGGTCGCGTCGTTCCTCGGCGGCGCGCGCACCCCCGCCGAGGGCGGGCGCCCCGTGCGCGTCGTGCAGCCGCCGTCGCAGAAGGTCATCGACGTCGACGTCGTCGTCCCCGTGCCCGACCTCGGGACCTGGCGTCCGCGGCCCGGGGCGACGCCCCGACGGCGCCGAGCGGCGACGACGGGTTCGGGGACGTCGACCTCAGCGGGAACGCCGACCGCAGCGCCCCGCGCGCCTCGATCTGGCCGCACGTCGAGGAGCGCGTGGTCGACCTCGTGGCGCAGCACCGGTCCACGCTGGTGTTCACCAACTCCCGGCGCGGCGCCGAGCGCCTCACCGCGCGCATCAACGAGGTCTGGGCGGAGCGCCAGGGCGCGGACGTGCCGGACCCCGGGGTGCTGCAGCCCGCGGCGGCGCCCGCGCAGAGCGGCACCGCCGTGGGCGTCGACACGCGCGACGCGGCGACGATCGTCGCGCGCGCGCACCACGGGTCGATGAGCCGCGCCGAGCGCACCCGCACCGAGTCCGAGCTGAAGGCCGGGCGGCTGCCCGCGGTGGTCGCGACGAGCTCGCTCGAGCTCGGCATCGACATGGGCGCGCTGGACCTCGTCGTCCAGGTGGGTGCGCCGCCGTCGGTCGCCAGCGGGCTGCAGCGCGTGGGGCGCGCCGGGCACCAGGTGGGCGCGGTGTCGCACGGCGTGGTGTTCCCCACCTACCGGGGCGAGCTCGTACCCGCGGCCGTGACCGCGCTGCGGATGCGCGCGGGCGAGCTCGAGGCGCTCTCGGTGCCGACCAACCCGCTGGACGTGCTGGCCCAGCAGGTCGTGGCGATGGTGGCGGTCGAGGACTGGACCGTCGACGACCTCGCGCGCGTGGTGCGCCGGGCGGCGCCGTTCGCGACGCTCGGCGAGGCGACCCTGCGCGCGGTGCTCGACATGCTCGCCGGCCGCTACCCCTCGGAGGAGTTCGCCGAGCTGCGCCCGCGCGTCGTGTGGGACCGCGTGCGCGACGTGCTCAGCGGACGGCCGGGTGCGCTGCGCCTGGCGGTGACCAGCGGCGGGACCATCCCCGACCGCGGGCTGTTCGGCGTCTTCCTCGCGGGCGACGGCGGCGCGTCGGACGTGCCGGTCGACCCCGAGCGCACGGGCGGGCGCCTGCGCGGCGGCAAGCGCGTCGGCGAGCTCGACGAGGAGATGGTCTACGAGTCGCGCGTGGGCGACACGTTCACCCTGGGGTCGAGCACGTGGCGCATCGAGGAGATCACCCCGGACCGCGTGCTCGTCACGCCCGCGCCGGGGCTGCCCGGACGGCTCCCGTTCTGGAAGGGCGACGCGGCGGGCCGCCCCGCCGAGCTCGGCCGGGCGATCGGCGGGTGGGTGCGCGAGGTGCTCGCGCTGCCGCCGGCGGGGGCGCGGGCCCGGGTGGAGGGCGCGGGGCTCGACCCCTGGGCGGCGGACAACCTCCTCGCGTACCTGCGCGAGCAGCAGGAGGCCACCGGCCAGGTGCCGAGCGACACGGTCGTGGTGGTCGAGCGCTTCCGGGACGAGCTCGGCGACTGGCGCATCGTCGTGCACTCCCCGTACGGCGCCCGCGTGCACGCGCCGTGGGCCCTGGTGCTGGGCACGCGCCTGCGGGAGCGGTACGGGGTCGACGCCGCCGTCATGCACGCCGACGACGGCATCGTGCTGCGGCTGCCCGACCTGCTCGACGGCGCCGGCGACCCGTGGGGCGACGTGCCGACCGGGCGTGACGACGGTCCCGCCGTCCGCCTCGAGGACCTGCTGCTGGAGCCCGACGAGGTGGTCGCGTCCGTCCGCGACGAGCTCGGCGCGTCGGCCATGTTCGCCGCACGGTTCCGCGAGGCCGCCGGACGCGCGCTGCTGCTGCCCCGGCGCCGGCCGGACCGGCGCCAGCCCCTGTGGCAGCAGCGACAGCGGTCCGCGCAGCTCCTGGGGGTGGCGTCGCGCTACCCGGACTTCCCGATCCTGCTCGAGGCGGTGCGCGAGTGCCTGCAGGACGACTTCGACACCGAGGCCCTGACGGCCCTCATGCGCGACATCGGCACCGGTCGCGTGCGGGTCGTGGAGGTGACCACCCCGCACCCGAGCCCGTTCGCGCAGTCCCTCCTGTTCGGCTACACGGCGCAGTTCCTCTACGAGGGGGACGCGCCGCTCGCGGAGCGGCGCGCCGCCGCGCTGACCCTGGACCCGACGCTGCTCGCGGAGCTGCTGGGGCAGGGCGGGGAGTCCCAGCTCGCGGACCTCCTCGACCCGGAGGCGGTCGAGCGCACGGAGGCCGAGCTCGCGGGGACGGCGCCGGACCGGCAGGCGGGCACGCTTGAGCAGCTCGCGGACGTCCTGCGCCGGCACGGCCCCCTGCCGCTCGCGGGGGTGCTGGCGCGGACCCGTGCCGAGGTGCGCGACGAGGCACCCGCGTGGCTGCGGGAGCTCGAGGCGGCGCGGCGTGCCATCCGTGTCCGCCTCGGCGGGCTGGCCCCCGAGCGCGCCGAGCAGTGGGCGGCGGTGGAGGACGCGGGACGGCTGCGCGACGCGCTCGGCGTCGCCCTGCCCGTCGGGGTGCCGGAGGTCTTCACCGAGGTCCTGCCCGACCCGCTCGGGGACCTGCTGCGCCGGCACGCCCGGACGCACGGGCCGTTCCCCGCGACCGCCGTCGCCGCGCGACTCGGTCTCGGCGTGGCGGTCGTCGCCGAGGCGCTGCGCCGGCTGGAGGCGCAGGGGGTGCTCGTGCAGGGCCGGCTGCGCCCCGACGTGCTGGGCGGCACGGGCGACGAGTTCTGCGACGCCGACGTGCTGCGCACGCTGCGCCGGCGCTCCCTCGCGGCGCTGCGGGCGCAGGTCGAGCCCGTCGACCCGCAGGCGCTCGGTGTCTTCCTCCCCCGGTGGCAGGGCGTCCAGCCGAGCGGGCGCCGTGCAGGGGGTGGCAGCGGCGTGCGCGGGGTCGACGCCGTCGCACGCGCCGTGGAGCAGCTCGCGGGCTTCGCCGTCCCGGCCTCCGCTCTCGAGACCCACGTGCTGCCGGCCCGGGTGCCGGACTACGCGCCCGCCATGCTCGACGAGCTCACGGCCGCGGGCGAGGTGCTGTGGGCCGGGCACGCGGCGCTCGCCGGGCACGACGGGCTGGTCTCGCTGCACCCGACGTCCGTGGCCGACCTGACGCTGGCGCCCGTCGTCGACCTCGACGACCCGGACGCCCCGGCCTCCGGTCCGGTGCACCGCGCCGTGCTCGGTGCGCTCGAGGGCGGCGGTGCGTGGTTCCTCGGCCCCCTGGTCGAGCGTGTGGCCGCGCTCTGGCTGCCCGCCGACGACGAGGACGTGGCCCCGCCCGCGTCGGCCGTCCTCGACGCGCTGTGGGACCTCGTGTGGGCCGGGCGGGTCACGAACGACGGCCTCGGGCCGCTGCGCGCCTGGCTCGGCTCGGGCAGCACCGCGCACCGCACCCGGACGACCCCGGCGCGCGGACGCCCCCTGCGCCCGCGCCTCGGGCTGCGGGCCGGTGCCCGGCTCGGCGTGCTCCCCGGCGGGGCGGCTCCTCCTCGGCGGCGGGTGCGCGCGCGTCCGGCCCGGCGGGTGGGTCGGGCACGGGCGCCGGGCGCTGGTCCCTGCTCCCCGCGCGCGAGCCGGACCCGACGGTGCGGGCGCACGCGCTGGCCGCGCAGCTGCTCGACCGGCACGGCGTGCTCACGCGCGCCGTCGCCCCGGCGGAGCAGGTGGCCGGGCGGTTCGCGGACGTGTACCGCGTGCTGTCGGCGCTCGAGCAGTCGGGGCAGGTGCGCCGGGGGTACTTCGTCGAGCGGTCGGGCGGGTCGCAGTTCGCGCTGCCCGGCGCGGTGGACCGGCTGCGCGTCGACGCGGAGGTCGTCGACCGGGCACGCGAGCGCGCGGTGCTGCGCCGCGAGCAGGCGCCCGGCGAGGCGGCGGCGCTGCTGCCGTGGCAGGAGGTACCGGCACCGGCGTGGTCCGCGCCGGCGGGCCCGGCGCCGTGGGACCCGGCGTCCGCCCGGGACGACGAGCCCGTCGGGCCCGGCGCGTGGGCGGTCGTGCTCGCGGCGACCGACCCTGCCAACCCCTACGGCGCGGCGCTCGCGTGGCCGGACCCACCCGAGCAGGTGACCGTGCGGCACCGCCCCGGCCGCAAGGCGGGCGCGCTGGTGGTCCTCGTCGACGGCGCGCTCGTGCTGTACCTCGAGCGCGGCGGGCGGACGCTGCTCACCTTCACCGACGACGCGGCCGTGCTCGCGTCGGCGGCGGACGCCCTCGTGGACGCCGCGCGCCGCCGTCACGCGGGCCGCCTCACCGTCGGGCGGATCGACGGCGCCGAGGTGCTCTCCGGCGACGTCCTGTCCTCCCCCGCCGCCACCGCGCTCACCGGGGCCGGCTTCGCCACGACGCCGCGCGGCCTGCGTCTGCAGGCGTCGTGAGGGCGCAGACCCGGCCGGAGGTGGGCCGTGCCCGAGGGTGACGTGCTGCGCCGGACCGCGGCGCGCCTCGACCAGGCCCTCGCGGGCCGACGCCTCGTGCGCGCGGACCTGCGCTGGCCCACGGCCGCGACGGTCGACCTGCGCGGGCGCACGGTGCTCGGCACGCGTCCGTACGGCAAGCACCTGCTGACGCGCTTCGACGACGGCACGACGCTGCACACGCACCTGCGGATGGACGGCTACTGGCGCGTCGCCGCCAGCGACGACCCGCGCGCCGCCGGTCGCTCGCCCCGGCTGCGGGCGCTGCTCGCCGACGAGCGGTGGACCGCGATGGGCTACCTCATCGGCATGCTCGACGTGGTCCGTACGCGCGACGAGCGCACGCTCGTGGGGCACCTGGGCCCGGACGTCCTCGACCAGGACTTCGACGCCACCCCCGGGGTCCCGGTCGGCGGCGCCCCGGTGCACGAGCTGCCGGCACCGGGCATCGACGAGGCGCTGCGACGGTGGGCGGCGCAGGGCACGCGTCCGGTCGGCGAGCTGCTGCTCGACCAGCGGGTGGTCGCGGGTATCGGCACGATCTTCATGGCCGAGTCGCTCTTCGTCGAGCGGTGGTGGCCGTTCACGCCCGCCGACGAGGTCGACGACCCCGCGCGCATCCTGCGCACCGCGCGCGAGCTGATGCGCCGGTCCGTGGTGACGGGTCGCCCGGTCGAGTCCGTCCACGGGCGCGACCGGCGACCCTGCGTCCGCTGCGGCACACCGATCCGCCGGGACGAGGTGGGGACGCCGCCGATGCAGCGTCCGGTGTTCTGGTGCCCGCGGTGTCAGGCGCGCGGGCGCGCGGTGCAGGCCCCGGTCCGTCCCGGGGCCTGAGAACCCTCGTCAGCCGACGGGGGCCAGCTCCGACCGGGACAGCGCCCAGCCGGCGTCCGACGGCCCGTCGACCGCGGCGGCCAGGTCGGCCGGCACCGTGTCGGGGACCAGCAGGCCCTCGGCGACGGCGACGCGGTCGCTGACCTCGCGCAGGACGAGGGACAGCGGGACGTCGAGCGCGTCGCAGATGCTGCTGAGCAGCTCCGACGACGCCTCCTTCTGCCCGCGCTCGACCTCGCTCAGGTACCCGAGCGAGACGCGGGCGGCCGAGGAGACCTCACGCAGGGTGCGGCCCTGGCGCTGGCGCGCGTCCCGAAGGACGTCACCGATCTCCCGTCGCAGGACGACCATCTGGGCTCCCCCCTTCACGTCACGTCCTCGGTCACCGGACGGAGCCGCGGTCGGCGTCCCCGTCCCTCTCGTGGCGGGGGCCGGAGCCACCGCTCGTGCTGCCGCTCCCGGTCGGCGTGCGGCCGGAAGACGACCACCGTACCGCGCACCGCCGACGAGCGCGTCGGCACCGCGCAAGCGCGGTCGAGTGCTCATCACGTCCCTCCCAACGCCCCGCCACCCCCGGTTGTTCCCCGCCGCGGCGGCGTGCCTGCCCGGACCGGCGCCCACCCCTCAGACCGGGTCGGACGCGGGCCCCGCGACCTGCAGGGCGAGCGCGAGCACGGCGGCCGTGGCGCCCGCGCGGACCGCGGCACGGTCACCCGTCAGGAACAGCGCCCGCGCCACGGTGCCGCCGGCCGTGGCCACCGCGACGTGGACGGTGCCCGCCGGGTGCCCGTCCTGCGCACCCGGCCCGGCGACGCCCGTCGTGGCCAGCCCGACGTCCGCGCCCAGGCGCGCGCGCACGCCCTCGGCCATCGCGCGCGCGACGTCGGGGTCGACGGGTCCGCGCGCAGCGAGCAGGTCGGCGTCGACCCCGAGCAGGGACGCCTTGAGGTCGGTCGCGTAGGCGACGACCGCACCGCGGAGGACGACCGAGGCGCCGGGCACGTCGACCAGGGTCGCGGCGACCTGACCGCCCGTCAGCGACTCGGCGACGGCGAGCGTCTGCCGGCGCCCGGCCAGCGCGGTCAGGAGCGCCCGCGCGTCCGCCGCGGCACGCGCCGCCGGGTCCTGCGTCACAGCCCCGCGGCGGGCGGCACGCCGGCGGCGCGCCGGATCCGCACCGCCGTGCGCACGTAGTCCAGACCCGTGACGAGCGTGACCCCGACCGCGCCGGCCATGACCACGGCCGCGAGCACGCCGACGACCGCCGGCAGCGCGTCGAGCGGGAGCAGGAAGAAGCCGATCGCGACCGACTGCAGGACCGTCTTGAGCTTGCCGCCGCGCGAGGCGGGCAGCACGACGTAGCGCAGCAGGAAGAACCGCATCACCGTGATGCCGAGCTCGCGCACGAGGATCACGGCCGTGACCGCCCACCACAGCTCCCCGAGCCACGAGAGCAGCACGAGCGCCGTGCCCACGAGGAGCTTGTCGGCGATGGGGTCGAGGAGCTTGCCGAGGTCGGTCACCTGACCCGAGCGACGGGCGAGCCAGCCGTCGAGCCGGTCGGTGAGCGCGGCGGCGACGAACAGCCCGACCGCCAGCAGGCGGCCGCCGACCGTGTGACCGCCGTCGAGCAGCAGGGCGACGGCGAACACCGGCACGACCGCGATCCGCAGCATCGTGACGACGTTCGCCGGGGTCCACACGGAAGCAGCGACGCCGACCACGACGCACAGCCTAGGGCCGGTGACGGGGTGCCCCTGCAGCGAGGGGCACTTCCCGTGCACGGGCACCGGGGCCCGGCGGGCGTCAGTCCTGCGGCTGCGCGGCGCCGTAGAGCCAGCCCTGGCCGTACCGCCAGCCGCTGCGGCGCAGGTGCACGGCCTGCTCCTCGTGCTCGATGCCCTCGGCGATGGTCACCATGGCCAGCTCGCGCGCGAGCGCCCCGAGGGCCCGTACCACGCGGCCCGCGGTCGGGTCGTGCGGGATGCCGGAGGTGAACGACATGTCGAGCTTCACCCCGGCGACGGGCAGGTCGCGCAGGTAGGACAGGGGCGAGACACCGGTGCCGAAGTCGTCGAGGAGGATCGGCACGCCGGCGGCGGACAGCTGCGTCAGCTCGTGCCGGATGCGGGTGCCGGCCGCGACGAGGCTGGACTCCGTCAGCTCGAGCACGAGCCGCCCGGGTGCCACGCGGTGCCGGGACAGCTCCGCGAGCAGGCGGGTCGCGAGCTCGCCGTCGCCGAGCTGGTCGGCGGAGACGTTGACCGACACCCACCGCCCGTCGTCGCCGGTGCGGGCGAGGAACTCCACGACGCGCGTCGCCACGAGCTGCGCGAGGGCGACCGACACGCCGGCCTCCTGGGCGTGCGGCAGGAACGCGCCGGGCAGGAGGAGCCCGCGGTGCGGGTGCTGCCAGCGCACGAGCGCCTCGTAGCCGACGACGTGCCCGTCGGACAGGTCGACGATCGGCTGGTAGTGCACGACCAGCTGGTCCTCCTCGACCGCCCGGACGAGCTCGCGGTGCGTCGTCGTCGCCGTGGACAGGCCCATCGACGGGTCGTACACCTCCGTGCGACCACGGCCGGCGCCCTTCGCGCGGTACAGGGCCGCGTCGGCCGCCGCGAGCAGCGTCGGGGCACCGCCCTCGACGAGCGAGGCGTCCGCCAGCGCCACGCCGACGCTCGCCGCGACGCGCGTCCGCCGACGCCCCAGCCGCACGGGCTCGCGCAGGCCGCCGTGGATCTGGTTCGCGACGTCGAAGACGGCCTTCGCGGCGTCCTCGTCCTGCACGACGACGACGAACTCGTCGCCGCCGAGCCGCGCGACCGTGCCGCTGCTGCCGGTCGCCGCCCGCAGCACGCCCGCGACGTGCACGAGCAGCGCGTCCCCGGCCGCGTGCCCGTACCGGTCGTTGACCTCCTTGAACCCGTCGAGGTCGCACGCCAGCACGGCCGTGCGGTGCAGGGCGCCGGGCTGCTCGAGCGCGGCCTGCAGCACCTCCTGCAGCAGCGTCCGGTTGGCCAGCCCCGTCAGCGGGTCGTGCATGGCCCGGTGCGTCAGCATCTCCGCCTGCAGGCGCGACTCGGTCGCGTCCCGCACCTGCACGACCACCCGGTCCGGCCGCCCGTCCGGCGCACGGACGAGGGCCGCGTCGAGCACGACCCAGACGAGCTGGCCGTCGGCACGCCGGCAGCGCATCTCGAGGGAGAAGCGGTGCTGCTCGCCGCTGAGCAGCCGGTCGAGCTGGAGCCGCTGCGCCGCACGGTCCTCGGGCGCGGTGAGCTCGTCGACCCGGTAGCCCCGCAGCGCCGCCGCGTGCGTGCCGAGCAGCTCGGCGAGCGCGACGTTCGCCTCCGCGACGCGCCAGTCCAGGTCGACGAGCGCCATGCCGATCGGGGCGTTCTCCATCGCGACCCGGAACTGCGTCTCGCTGCGCGACAGCGCGGCCTCGACCTCACGGCGCAGCGTGACGTCGACGAGCGTCGTCAGGACCGCCGACGGGGCGCCCTCGGCCTCGGGCAGCGGGAGGGTCGCGACCTGCACGAGACGGGGACGCGCGCCCGGTCCCGGCGGGACGACGCCGACCACGCGGGGGTCGTCGTCCGCCGGACGCGGGCCCAGCGCGAGCGCCGCGCTCGTGGCGAGCCCGCGCTCGTCGACGAGGACGAGGGGCAGGTCGGCGACGCGGCGGCCGACGGCCGCCTGCCGGTCGAGCCCGAGGATCTCGGCCGCCCGCTCCGACAGGTCGAGCACGTGCCCCGACGTGGACTGCACGAGCACGCCCTCGCGCGTCACCGACTGCAGGGCGTCGTACCGGCGCCGCAGCTCCTGGGCCGTGGTCAGCAGGCCCGACGCGCGCCGCCGCTGCGCCCGCTCGCGGTGGAGCAGGACGAGGACCGCGACGAGGGCGACCAGCGCCACGACCGCGATCACGGTGCTGACGGCGCCGAGGGGCGCGAGGGAGCCGAGGTCCACGCCGCTGGCTCAGTCGGCGTCGGCGGCCCCGTACCCGGTGTCGCCCTCCCCCGGGTCGTCGGGTCCGTCGTCGTCAGCGGGCGCGGCGCTCTCGCCCCGCAGCATCGCGAGCGTGCCGGGCAGGTCGTCGGGCTGGACGAGCACCTCGCGCGCCTTCGACCCCTCGGACGGACCGACGATCTCCCGCGACTCGAGCAGGTCCATGAGGCGGCCGGCCTTGGCGAAGCCGACCCGCAGCTTGCGCTGCAGCATGGACGTCGACCCGAACTGCGTGGTCACGACCAGCTCGGCCGCCTGCAGCAGCAGGTCGAGGTCGTCGCCGATGTCCTCGTCCACCTGCTTCTTCGCGGCCTGGACGGTGACGTCCTCGCGGTAGACCGGCTTGAGCTGCGACTTCACGTGCTCGACGACCGCGTGGATCTCCGACTCGGACACCCACGCCCCTGCGTGCGCATGGGCTTCGCCGCGCCCATCGGCAGGAACAGCGCGTCACCCTGGCCGATGAGCTTCTCGGCGCCGGGCTGGTCGAGCACGACGCGCGAGTCGGTGAGCGAGCTCGTGGCGAACGCGAGCCGGGACGGCACGTTCGCCTTGATGAGACCCGTGACGACGTCGACCGACGGTCGCTGCGTCGCGAGCACGAGGTGGATGCCGGCGGCGCGCGCGAGCTGGGTGATGCGCTGGATCGACGCCTCGACGTCGCGCGGGGCGACCATCATGAGGTCGGCGAGCTCGTCGACGATCACCAGCAGGTACGGGTACGTCGCGATCTTGCGCTCGGACCCCGGCAGCGGCTTGACCTTGCCCGCGCGGACGGCGGCGTTGAAGTCGTCGATGTGCTTGTAGCCGAACATCGCGAGGTCGTCGTAGCGCGCCTCCATCTCCTTCACGACCCACTCGAGGGCCTCCGCGGCCTTCTTCGGGTTCGTGATGATGGGCGTGATGAGGTGCGGGATGCCCTCGTAGAGCGTGAGCTCGACGCGCTTGGGGTCGACGAGGATCATGCGGACCTCGTCGGGCGTCGAGCGCATGAGGATCGAGACGATCATCGAGTTCACGAACGACGACTTGCCCGCGCCGGTGGCGCCCGCGACGAGCAGGTGCGGCATCTTCGCGAGGTTCGCGACGACGTAGCCGCCCTCGACGTCCTTGCCGACGCCGATGACCATCGGGTGCTCGGTCCGCTTGGCCGCGCTCGAGCGCAGCACGTCGCCCAGCGCCACGGTCTCGCGGTCCGTGTTCGGGATCTCGATGCCGATGGCGGACTTGCCCGGGATGGGCGACAGGATGCGCACGTCGGCGCTCGCGACCGCGTACGCGATGTTCTTGCTCAGCGCGGTGACCCGCTCGACCTTGACGCCGTTGCCGAGCTCGACCTCGTAGCGCGTGACCGTCGGACCGCGCGTGAACCCCGTGACCTGGGCGTCGATCTGGAACTGCTCGAGGACCGACGTGAGGGAGTCGACGACGCGGTCGTTCGCGGCCGAGCGCACCTTGTGCGGCGCCCCCTTGGCGAGCGCGTCCTCGGACGGCAGCACGTAGACGACGTCACCCTCGAGCATCGGCTGCTCACCGCGGGGCACGCCCGTGGTGGGCGGCGCCTCGAGCGCGGTCCCCACGGCGGCCACGGCCGCGGTCGGCGCCGTCGGCGGGGCGGGGGCCATGCGGGCCGTCGGGGCCTCGTCGGCGTCCTCGACGGCGTCGGGCACGTCCGAGCGGTCCACGACGGCGGCACGCTGGTACGCCTCGTCGCCCTCGTACTCGTCCAGCCGGTCGTCGTCGGGTCCCGGGGGCTCCTCGGCCCGGGGACGGCGCGAGAGCAGGCGCGGCTTGCGCCGCGGCTTGTCCACCGGCTCGGGTCGCGCGCTGTGCAGCGCCTCGATGACGAGCGGTGCGTCGTCGTCCTCCTCGACCGCCTCCGCCTCGTGCTGGCCGGTGAGCCGGCGGTAGAGGGCCGACAGGCGCGGCCCGATCTGGTGCACGGGCGTGGCGGTGACGACGAGCACGCCGAAGAACGCGAGGATGCCGAGCAGCAGCGCGGCGACGACCGGGGTGAGCAGGGTCGCGAGCGGGGTGCCGACGCCGAAGCCGACGATCCCGCCCGCCTCGCGCAGGGCGGGCATGTCGTCCGTGCCCGGGCGACCGTGCGCGACGTGCACGATGGAGCAGACGGCGACGGTGATCGCCGTCAGGCCGATGCCGATGCGCGAGTTGGCCTGGGCCCGGTCGGGGTGGCGCATGAGGCGCACCGCGATGCCGAGCAGCACCACGGGGACGACCACGCCGACGACGCCGAACGTGCCGGCGACGACGTTGTGCACGACGTCCCCGGCGGTCCCCGACAGGTCCCACCACTCGCGCGCCGCGACGACGACCGCGAGCGCGAGCAGGGTGAACGCCAGCCCGTCGCGGCGGTGTGCCGGGTCCAGGTCGCGCGCGCCCCGGCCGATGCGCCGCGCCGTGCCGCCGACGAGGTGCGCACCGCCCATCCAGATGCCGCGGACGATGCGCAGCGGCAGGGCGGGCTGCGGGGGCGGGGCCGGTGCACGACCGGCGGGTCGCGTCGAGCCGCCGCGCGTGGTGCCCCGCGACGACGACCCCCGGAGCGCGTCGAGCGCGCGGGGGTCGGGGTCGTACGGGTCGCCATGGTCCTCACGGTAGCCGCCCGAGGCACGCCTCCCCCGCTCCCGGGGCCCGTGTCGGGCACTCCGTGGCCCGACGGCGACCCTCACCCCCGCAGCAGCCCGACACCGAGCGTCACGACACCGGCGGCGAGGAACCCCGCGCCGAGCGGCAGCAGCACGACCCAGCCGTTCGGGCGCGTGCGCCCCTGCCCCGTGGCGGAGAGGAAGAAGCCGGCGGGAAGGAGGACCGCCGCGACGAGCACGCCGGTCTGCGCGAGCCAGCGCCAGCCCCCGTCCAGACCCGTCGCCTCGCCGAGCAGCAGGCAGACGAGGCCGAGCGTGACGAGGACGCCCGCGTGCGCGTGGCCGGCGCGGAAGAACGACCGCTGGAAGTCGGTCGCCGGCACGCGCCCGGTCACCACGCGGACGAGGAACCACCCGCCGGACTCGATCGCGACGACCGTGAGGGCGACGACGCCGGCGGTGGTCCGGGCTGCCTCGGTGAGCTCGATCATCAGGGCCTCTCTTTCGTAACGGTGTTATGGAACATCGTCACGGATCGCGCCGTCAAGGTCGTAACCTCGTGCCATGCCCCGCCCCGCGTGCACGACGACGCCCTGCGCGACCGGCTGCTCGAGGAGGCCACGCGCGTCGTGGCGGAGGGCGGGACGCGTGCGCTCACCGTCCGCGACGTCGCCGCACGCGCCGGCACGTCCTCCAGCGCCGTGTACGCCCTGTTCGGCGGCCGCGACGCCCTCCTCGAGGCGGTGGGCGCACGCGCGTCCGACCGCTTCGCCGTACACCTGCGCGCCACGCCGCGCACCGGGCACGCCGCGGCGGACCTGCTCGCGCTCGGCGTCGCCTACCGGCGCTTCGCCCTCGCGGAGCCGCAGTCCTACCGCGTGATGTTCACGAGCCCGGGGCGGGCGCCGGCCACCCCGCGAGCGGCCCCGTCACCGAGACGCCCACCTTCCTCGTCCTGCGGGACGCGGTGCGGCACGCCCTCACCGAGCCCCCCGCCGCCACCGCGTACGGGCCCGCGGGCGCGAGCGACGCGGACGTGACCCGGGCCGCCACGCACGTGTGGGCCCTCGCGCACGGCTGGGTCACCCTCGAGCTCGACGGCCTGCTGCCGTGGCCCGGCGAGCAGCGCGACGAGCGGTACGCCGCGGCGCTGCGCGCCGCCGGTCCCGGGCTGCTCGGACCGCCCCCGCCCTGACGCCCGGCGCCGGCCCCCTGACGGCGTCGGTGCCCGGTGGCAGCATCGGCGGCATGTCCGCACCACGTGTCCCGCGCCTCGCCGCCCTGCGGTACCGGACGCACGTGCAGCAGCTCGACCGCGCGCCCGCCTGCGCGCGCGGGCCGCAGGACGTCGCGGTCCTCGACGCCGGCGTCCAGGACACCGGGCCCGACGGCGCCCTGTGGGCCCTCGCCCTGCGCGGCCTCGACGTGCGCGCCGGTGCGTGGCCCGACGCGCTCGCGCTCGCCTGGACCGTCCGTGGAGCGCCGCACGCCTACCGGCGCGCCGACCTCGTCGACGTCGAGCGGGCGCTGCGGCCCTGGTCCGCCGAGGACGCCGCGAAGCGGGTGTTCGACGCGGCACGTCCGCTCCGCGCCGGGGGGATCGACCCCCGCGACGCCCTCGCCGCCGCCGCGCGCGCCCTGCGGGACGTCGTCGACGAGCCCCGCCCCAAGGGTGAGGTGTCGACCGCGATGACCGCACGCATGCCCGAGCCGTACCTGCGCTGGTGCCGTCCCTGCGGCACGACGCACATGTACGAGCAGACGTTCCGGCTCGCCGCCCTGCACGCCGGCCTCGAGCTCGAGCCCGGCACGTCACCGCCCGTGCTGCGCCGGGTGCCGGGATGGCCCCACGACGCCGTCGCCCGCACCGACGCCGCGCCGCCCGGCGGACCGCACGACCTCGTCCGGACCGCCCTGCGGTTCCTCGGCCCCACCACGCCGCGACGGGTCGCCGCGTTCCTCGACTCCCCCGTGCGCGACGTCACCGCACGGTGGCCGGACGACGTCGTCGAGGTCGACGTCGACGGCGAGCGCGCGGACGTGCTCGCCGAGGACCTGGACGCGCTGCGAACGGCCACCGCTGCCGCCGACGGACCCGTCGTGCGGCTGCTCGGCCCGTTCGACCTGTTCCTGCAGGCGCGCGACCGCACGCTGCTCGTCCCCGACACCGCCCGGCACCGGGCCCTGTGGCCCACGCTCGGGCGACCGGGGGCGGTCCTGCGGGACGGCGAGGTCGTCGGCACCTGGCGCCCGCGCGCCCGCGGCCGACGGCTCGCGCTCGAGCTCGACCCGTGGGAGCCGTGGGACGCCGCGACCCGCGCCGCGGTCGACACCGAGCACGAACGCCTCGCGGCGTTCCGCGGCGTCCACGCGGCGTGAGGGGGGGCGCAGCCCAGGCCGTGACCCGCAACCGGCCCGAGCCTGCGCTCCGCTCCCGGCGGGTGCGCTGCGCGCCCCCACCGTCCGCTGCGCTGCGGCTCAGGCCCCTGACCCCGCGGTCGGCCCGAGCCTGCGGCTCAGGCCTCCACGACGACGGGGATGATCATCGGGCGGCGCCGCAGCCTGCTCGACACCCAGCGGCCGACGACCCGGCGCATCACCTGCTGCAGCTGGTGGGTGTCCGTCGCTCCCCCGCGCACGGCGTCCTCGAGCGCCGCCGTGACCTGCGGGAGGATCTCGTCGAACACGTCGTCCTGCTCCGCGACGCCCCGGGCGTGGATCTGCGGCCCGGCGAGCACCTTGCCGTCCTGGGACGACACGACCGCGAAGATCGACACGAAGCCCTCGTCGCCGAGGATGCGGCGGTCCTTGAGCTCCGCGTCGGTGAGCTCACCGACGCTCGACCCGTCGACGTACACGTAGCCGCACGGCACGGCACCGACGACCCGCGCCCGGCCGTCGACCAGGTCGACCACCACACCGTCCTCGGCGAGCACGACGCGGTCGGCCGGCACGCCCGTCCGCACCGCGAGCGCGGCGTTCGCGATCAGGTGGCGCACCTCGCCGTGCACGGGCATGACGTTGCGCGGGCGCAGGATGTTGTAGCAGTAGAGGAGCTCGCCGGCGCTCGCGTGGCCGGACACGTGCACCTTCGCGTTCCCCGAGTGCACGACGCGCGCGCCGAGACGCATCAGGCCGTTGATCACGCGGAACACCGCGTTCTCGTTGCCCGGGATCAGGCTCGACGCGAGCACGACCGTGTCGCCCGGGCCCACGGACACCTTGTGGTCGTTGTTCGCGATGCGCGACAGCGCGGCCATCGGCTCGCCCTGCGACCCGGTGCACATGAGCACGACCCGGTCGTCGGGCAGCTGCTCGATCTGCTTGAGGTCGACGAGCACGCCGTCCGGGACCTTGAGGTAGCCGAGCTCGGCGGCGATGCCCATGTTGCGCACCATCGAGCGCCCGACGAGGGCGACGAGACGCTCGTTCGCGACGGCCGCGTCGATGACCTGCTGGACGCGGTGCACGTGGGACGCGAACGACGCGACGACGACGCGCCCGGTCGACTCGGCGAAGACCTGGTCGAGCACCGGCCCGATCTCGCGCTCCGGCGTGACGAAGCCCGGCACCTCCGCGTTCGTGGAGTCGACCATGAACAGGTCGACCCCCTCCTCGCCGAGACGCGCGAACGCGCGCAGGTCGGTGATGCGGCCGTCGAGCGGGAGCTGGTCCATCTTGAAGTCGCCGGTGTGCAGGACCGTGCCGGCCTTCGTGCGCACCGCGACCGCGAGGGCGTCGGGGATGGAGTGGTTGACCGCGACGAACTCGCAGCCGAACACGCCGAGCTGCTCGACCTGGCCCTCGCGCACCGCGAGCGTCACCGGGGTGATGCGGTGCTCCTTGAGCTTCGCCTCGACGAACGCGAGCGTCAGCTGCGAGCCGACGAGCGGGATGTCGCGGCGCAGGCGCAGCAGGTAGGGCACGGCCCCGATGTGGTCCTCGTGCCCGTGCGTGAGGACGATCGCCTCGATGTCGTCGAGCCGGTCCCGGATGTAGTCGAAGTCCGGGAGGATCAGGTCCACGCCCGGCTGGTGGTCCTCGGGGAACAGGACGCCGCAGTCGATGACGAGCAGGCGGCCGGCGTGCTCGAGCACGGCCATGTTGCGCCCGACCTCGCCCAGGCCGCCGAGCGGCACGATCCGCAGGCCGCCCTCGGGCAGCGGCGGCGGCAGGGTGAGGTCGGGGTGCGGGTGACTCATGGAGCTCCTGTGGGTCGTGGCCCGCTCCGCTGCGTCGAGCGGTGCGATCAGGCCGTGACGACGTCCAGCAGGCCCGCGGCCTGCAGACCGGCGCGCACGTGCGCGGCCTCGTCGTCGGTGTAGGGGACGATCGGGAGACGGGTCGCGCGGCTGCGCAGCACACCGGTCTCCACGAGGGCGGCCTTCGCGGCAGCCGCCTGGAAGCCGTCACCGTTGAGGGCGGTGATCGCGGGCAGTGCCGCGAGGAAGATGTCGAGGGCCGCGTCGGTGTCACCGCGGCGCCAGGCGTCGACCAGGGCGGCGAACTGGTCGCCGAGCACGTGGGTCGTCACCCCGACCAGGCCGACCGCGCCGTGCGCGAGGAAGCCCAGCACGAGGCCGTCGTCCCCGCTGTACCAGGCGAGGCCGGTGCGCCGGATCGCCGAGGCGGCACCGACGACGTCCCCGCTGGCGTCCTTCATGGCCACGACCTGCTCGTGCGCGGCGAGGCGGTCGATCGTCGCCGGTGCGAGCCGCACGCCGGTGCGGCCGGGGATGTCGTAGAGCATGACGGGCAGCGGCGTCGCGTCGGCGACCGCGGTCACGTGCCGGATCACGCCCTCCTGGGAGGGGCGCGAGTAGTACGGGGTGACGACGAGCAGGCCGTGCGCACCGGCCTCCGCGGCCTGCTCCGCCATGCGGACCGCGTGCGCGGTGTCGTTGGAGCCGGCGCCGGCCACGACGTACGCGCGGTCGCCGACCGCCTCGACGACGGCCGCGACGATCTCGGCCTTCTCGGGCGCGTGCGTCGTCGGGGCCTCGCCGGTCGTGCCGTTGAGCACCAGCCCGTCGTGGCCGTGGTCCACCAGGTGCTTCGCCAGCGCGACCGTCGCCTCGAGGTCGACCGCGCCGTCGGCGGTCATCGGGGTGACCATGGCCGAGAGCACGGACCCGAACGGGTGCGTCGCGGACGTGACGGTGGGCATGGGCACACGCTACCGCCCGACCGGCACCACCGTGGCAGCCGCCCGGGTTTCGGCCTGCGCGCCCCCCGCTCGACGCGCCACCGGCTGCGCACGCGGCCAGACTGGCGCCATGACCGCGCCGCTGCCCCCGTCCGTCGCCGCACACGTGCCCACCGGGATGCTGATCGGGGGCGAGTGGCGCCAGGCGCGCGGCGGTGCGACGTTCCCGGTCGTCGACCCGGCGACGGGCGAGACCCTGTTCGACGTCGCCGACGGCGACGAGCAGGACGCCCTCGACGCGCTCGCCGCGGCGCACGACGCCTTCCCGGCCTGGCGGGCCACCGCGCCGCGGACGCGCTCGGAGCTCCTGCGGGCCGTCTTCGACGTGCTCACCGCGCACACGGAGGACATCGCCGCGCTGGTCACCGCCGAGGGCGGCAAGCCGCTCGCCGAGTCGCGTGCCGAGGTGGCCTACGCGGCCGACTACGTCCGGTGGTACGCGGAGGAGGCCGTGCGCGCCGAGGGCCTGGCCCGACGCGCCCCGGCGGGCACCCACCACCAGCTCGTCCTGCGGCGTCCGGTGGGGCCGGCGCTGCTCATCGCGCCGTGGAACTTCCCGATCGCCATGATCGCCCGCAAGGTCGCGCCCGCGCTGGCCGCGGGGTGCACGTGCGTCGTGAAGCCCGCACGGCTGACGCCCCTGACGACCGCCTACGTCGTCGAGCTCATCCGCGCCGAGCTCGACGGGCGCGACCTGCCGACCGGTGTCGTGAACGTCGTCCCGACGTCCTCGGCGCGCCGCGTCTCCGAGCCGCTGCTCGCCGACCCCCGGCTGCGCAAGCTGTCCTTCACGGGCTCGACCGAGGTCGGGCGCACGCTGCTGGCCGCCGCCGCGCCGCGCGTGCTGCGCACGTCGATGGAGCTGGGCGGCAACGCGCCCTTCCTCGTGTTCGAGGACGCCGACCTCGACGCGGCCGTGGCGGGCGCGGTCCAGGCGAAGATGCGCAACTCGGGCCAGACGTGCGTCGCCGCCAACCGCTTCCTCGTGCACGGCTCGGTCGCGGGCGAGTTCGCCGACCGGCTCACCGCGGCGTTCGAGGGCCTCGTCGTGGGCCACGGGGCCGACCCCGACACGACCGTCGGCCCGCTCATCGAGCAGTCGGCCGTCGACCGGGTCGAGGAGCTCGTCACCGAGGCCGTCGACGGCGGCGCGCTCCTGCGGGTCGGCGGCGAGCCGGTGCGCCGGCCGGGCTACTTCTACGCACCGACCGTGCTGACCTCGGTCGACCCGGGGCTGCGCGTCGTCACCGAGGAGACGTTCGGCCCGGTCGCGCCCGTCGTCACGTTCGACGACGAGGACGAGGCCGTGCGCCTGGCGAACGACACGCCGTTCGGGCTCGTCGCGTACGCGTACACGCGGGACGTCGGCCGTGCGATGCGCATGGCCGAGCAGCTGGACGCCGGCATGGTCGGCATCAACCGGGGCATGGTCTCCGACGCGAGCGCGCCGTTCGGCGGGGTGAAGGAGTCGGGGCTGGGCCGCGAGGGCGGCGCGGCCGGCATGGAGGAGTACCTGGAGCCGGTGTACGTCGCGCTGTGACGTCCGGCCCACCGGGGCACAGCGGGCCTGCGACGCGTGCCCCGGTGCCTACAGTGGGCGCGTGACCCCGTCCGATCCCCTGCGTGCCGCGCGCCGCCAGGCGGTCTCGGTCTCGGTGGCGACCGGGCTGTACGGCATCTCGTTCGGCGCCCTGGCGGTCGCCTCGGGCCTCGACGTCGCGCAGACGATGGCACTGAGCCTGCTGCTCTTCTCCGGCGGGTCGCAGTTCGCCCTGATCGGCGTCGTCGGCGCCGGCGGTGCGGTCGGGGCCGCGATCGCGTCCGCCGCCCTGCTCGGCGCCCGCAACGCGCTCTACGGCGCGCAGCTCGCGCCGCTCCTCGCGCTGCCGGGATCGCGGCTCCTGCCCGCGGCGCAGCTGACGATCGACGAGTCGACCGCGGTCGCGACCGCCCAGCCGACGCGCGCCGCGGCCCGGGTGGGGTTCTGGTGGACGGGCGCCGGCATCTACGTGCTGTGGAACCTGTTCACGCTGGTCGGGGCGATGGCCGGCGACCGGCTCGGGGACCCGCGCGCGTACGGTCTCGACGCGGCGGCCGCCGCGGCCTTCCTCGCCCTCCTGTGGCCGCGCCTCGGCGGGCCGCAGGGACGCACAGCACGGCTCGTCGCGGGCGCCGCCGTGCTCGTCGCCCTCGCGACGACGCCCGTGCTGCCCTCCGGGGTGCCGGTGCTGCTCGCCGCCGCCGTCGCGATCCTCGTCGGCGTGCTGACCCCGGCGCCGGCCGGCCCCGCGGTCCCGGTGCCCGCCGGGGACGGCGACCGCGCTCGGGGTGACGGTCGGGAGACGGCACCGTGACCGCCCTCTGGGTCGCCGTGCTGCTGTCGAGCGCGGCCTGCTTCGCGATCAAGCTCGCCGGCCACCTGCTGCCCCGGCACTGGCTCGCCGAGCCGAGGGTGGCCCGCACGGCCGCGCTCGTCACGGTCGCGCTGCTCGCCGCGCTGGTCGCCGTCCAGGCTGCGACCGACGGCGGGCGGCTCGCGCTCGACGCGCGCGTGCCTGCACTGGCCGTCGCCGCGGTGGCGCTGGCGCTGCGCGCGCCGTTCGTCCTCGTGGTCGTCCTGGCCGCCGCCACCGCCGCCGGCCTGCGTCTGCTCGGGATGCCCTGACGCGGCGCGCGCACGCTCGCCGGGGTGCGTCGCGCCGCTACCGTGCGCACGTGATCGTGTCCTCGCGCAGCGAGCAGGAGTACCGCGCGTTCTTCGCCCTCGGCGACGACGACCTCGCCGGTCGCGTGCTCGACTGCTCGGCGGGCGCGTCGGGGTTCACCGCGGCCGTCGGCGCGGCGGGCGGCGACGTCACGGCCGTCGACCCCGTGTACGCCGACCCGCAGGCCCTCCGGGACACCGTCGAGCGGTCGGCGGCCGCGGGTGCGGCGCTGGTCGACGCCCACGACGACCGGTTCACGTGGTCCTGGTACGGCAGCCCACAGCGGCACCGGGCACTGCGCGACGCGGCACTCGCCACCTTCCTGGAGGACCTCGCGGCCCGGCCGGAGCGCTACGTCGTCGGGAGCCTGCCCGACCTGCCGTTCCCGGACGGCGCCTTCGACCTCGCGCTCTGCTCCCACCTGCTGTTCACCTGGGCCGACGTCCTCGACGCCCCCTGGCACCACGCGGCGCTGACCGAGCTCCTGCGGGTCGCGCACGAGGTCCGCGTCTTCCCGCTCGTGCAGCGCGGCGCGGGCGAGCCGGTCGGGTTCCTCCCGGCGCTGCTGGACACGCTGCGGGACGAGGGCCGCTGCGTCCAGGTCGTGCCGGTGCCGTACGAGTTCCAGGTCGGCGCCGACCGGATGCTCGTCGTGCGGCGATGAGCCACCCGGCCGCGGTGCCCCGCGCCGCGGTCCGGCGGCGTCGGCCGTCGCCCGCGCGGCGACTACCCTGACGGGGTGTCGCTGCTGACCCCCGCCGCCGACGTCTCCGTCCGCCCCGCCGTCCCGGGCGACGAGCGCGAGGTCGCGCGCATCCAGCTGGCGGCGTGGCGGACCGCGCACGCCGACGTGCTGGGCGAGGCCGTCCTCGACGCGCTCGACGAGGCGGCGTTCGCGGCGCAGTGGGAACGCGCCATCACCGCCCCGCCCGGTCCGGGCTTCCGCGTCCTCGTCGCGTGCGCAGGACCGCGCGTCGTCGGCTTCGCGTCGGTCGCGCCGGTATCCGCACCCGAGCCGACCGAGCCGCCGGCCGGCGTCGTCCTCGCGCTCGAGGTCGACCCCGCCGCGCAGCGCGCGGGCCACGGGTCGCGCCTCCTGGCGGCGGTGGTCGACCTGCTGCGCGCCGACGGCGCGGACCAGGTGCAGACGTGGGTCATGGACGGGGACGACGCGCGCGTCCGCTTCCTGGCGGGCGCGGGCCTCGGCCCGGACGGCCTGACGCGGCGGCTCGCGACCGGCCCGGGGCCGGACGAGGAGGCGCACGTCGTGGCCGAGCACCGCTGGTACGCGGCGATCTGACCTCGCCCCGCGCGGGGCGCTCGTGCCCCGCGCAGCCGGTCGCGCCGGCGGTCAGGGCAGATCGGTGGGCGCTGCGGGGTCCCCCGCGCGCAGCCGCGACGCCGTGCGCAGGGCCGCGCGGGCGCGCCGGCGGTCCCCCGCCGCGTCGTAGGCGAAGCCGAGGTGGAACCACGCCTCCCAGTCCCCCGGCGCGGCCTCGACGCGCGCACGGTGCACGTCGAACGCGGCACGCGCGGCCGCCCGGTCGACGCGACCGCCCGGCGAGCGGGGCAGGTCGTCGACGGGGAGGCGACCGGCGGCGGCGAGCTCGTCCGCCATGCGCTGCACGCGCGCGGCCAGCACCCACTCGCGCCCGACCAGCGCCACGACGATCAGCGGCGCCACCAGCAGGGCGACGCCGAGCACCACGGCCACGGGCTGCCCGGTGGCCACCAGCTGCACGGCCCGGATGCCGACGACGACGACGTAGAGGGCCAGCAGCGCCGTGAGCGCGAGCGCCGCCCAGAGCCCCGACCTGGACCGCCGCGTCGTGCCGTCGCTCATGCGTGCAGGTCGAGGAACGGCTCGAGCCCGACCGTCAGCCCGGGCCGGTGCGGGACCCGGCGCACGGCGAGGACGACACCCGGCATGAAGCTCGCGCGGTCGAACGAGTCGTGCCGGATCGTCAGCTGCTCGCCGACGTTGCCGAACAGGATCTCCTCGTGCGCCACGAGGCCGCGCAGGCGGACGGCGTGCACGCGCACGCCGTCGACGTCCGCACCGCGCGCGCCGTCCAGGGCCTGCGTCGTCGCGTCCGGGGCGGGACCGAGGCCCGCGGCCGCCCGGGCCCGCGCGATCCCCTCGGCCGTGTGCCGTGCCGTGCCCGACGGCGCGTCGACCTTGTCGGGGTGGTGCAGCTCGACGACCTCGGCGGACTCGAACCAGCGCGCGGCCTGCCGCGCGAACGCCATCGCGAGCACGGCGCCGAGCGCGAAGTTCGGCACCACCGCGACGCCCACGTCCGGGGCCCGCACGAGGTGGTCGCGCACCCGGGCGAGGGACTCCTCGGTCCAGCCGGTCGTGCCGACGACGCAGTGGACCCCGGCGTCGACGAGCGCGTGCACGTTCTGCTCGGTCACGGCGGGGACGGTGAAGTCGACGGCGACCTGGGCGCCCGACGCGGCCACGGCCCGCAGGTCTCCCCCGGACTCCAGCTGGGCGACGAGCTCGAGGCCCTCGGTCTCCTGCACGGTCCGCACGACGGTGGACCCCATGCGACCGGCCGCACCCAGCACGGCCACGCGGATCGGTTCGCTCACGGGCAGCCACCCTAGCCGCCCGCGGGGGTCGTCCCCCGCCCCGTCCGCGCCCGCCGCACCCGTGCACGGACGGGTGGGTCGGTACCGGTCCGGGCCCGGGTCAGTCCCCGAACGGACCGACGCGGACCACCGAGCGCGGAGCGGCGGCCAGCTCGGCGGCGAGCTCCTGCACCTCGGCCGCCGTGACGGCGCGGATGCGCTCCAGCGACTCGTCGAGGCTCAGCAGCTCGCCGTGCACGAGCTCGGCCTTGCCGAGCCTGCTCATGCGCGAGCCGGTGTCCTCCATGCCGAGGACGAGACCGCCGGACAGCTGCCCGACGGACCGTGCGAGCTCCGCCGCGTCCATCGGCGCGTCCGCCATCCGCTCGAGCTCGGCGACCATGAGGTCCGTGACCTGGTCCACCTTGGCGGGCGTGCAGCCCGCGTAGAGGCCGAACAGGCCCGTGTCCGCGTGCCCGGTGGCGAACGAGTACGTCGAGTACGCCAGGCCGCGCTTCTCGCGCACCTCCTGGAACAGCCGCGACGACATGCCCCCGCCCAGGGCCGCGTTCAGCACCGAGAGCGCGAAGCGCCGCGGGTCCGTCGCCGTCAGGCACAGCCCGCCGACGATGACGTTCGCCTGCTCCGTCTGACGCCGCACCGTCAGCTCGACGGGACCGGCCCCCGGGACCGCGTCGGAGGGGGTCCGCCGCGCGGCCGGGGCGGACTGCGCGCCGAGCGTCCACCCGCCCGCCGTCAGCGCGTCGACGACCTGCGCGCACAGCGCGTCGTGGTCGACACCGCCCGCCGCCGTGACGACCAGGGTCTCCGGCCGGTAGTGCTCGCGGTAGTGCTCCCACACGGCGTCACGCGGCACGGAGCGGATCGTGTGCGGGGTGCCGCCGATGGGGCGGCCCAGCGGGGTGTCGCCGAAGACCGCGGTGGCGAACTGCTCGTGCGCGACGTCGCTCGGGTCGTCGTCGTTCATGGCGAGCTCTTCGAGGATGACCCCGCGCTCGGTCTCCAGCTCGTCCGCGTCGAGCCGCGCCGACGTGACCATGTCGGCGATGACGTCCAGCGCCATCGGGACGTCGGCGTCGAGCACGCGCGCGTAGTAGCAGGTGTGCTCCTTGCCGGTCGCGGCGTTCGCCTCGCCGCCGACCGCGTCGAACGCCTCGGCGATGTCCATCGCCGTGCGCCGGGCGGTGCCCTTGAACAGCAGGTGCTCGAGGAAGTGCGTCGAGCCGTAGTGGCCCGACGTCTCGTCGCGCGAGCCGACGCCGACCCACGCACCCACCGTGGCCGAGCGCAGACCGGGCATGTGCTCGGTCAGCACCCGGACCCCGCCGGGCAGGACGGTGCGCCGCACACGGGCGTCACCGTCCTGCCCGACGACCAGCTCGGCGCCCGGCGAGCGCGGGGCGACGAGCGGGAGGTCCTGGGGCACGTCAGGCGTCGGCGGCAGCGGGCTCGGCCGCCGCGGTCTCGCCCTCGGCGCCGGCCTCGGCCTCGTCGACCACCGCGTGCAGCGAGAGCTTGCCGCGCGGGTCGATCTCGCCGATCTCGACCTGGACCTTCTGCCCGATCTTGACGACGTCCTCGACGTTCTCGACGCGCTTGCCGCCCACGAGCTTGCGGATCTGCGAGATGTGCAGCAGACCGTCCTTGCCCGGCGACAGCGAGATGAACGCGCCGAAGGTCGTCGTCTTCACCACGGTGCCGACGAAGCGCTCGCCGACCTCGGGCATGTGCGGGTTCGCGATCGCGTTGATCGCCGCCCGCGCGGCCTCGGCGGACGGGCCGTCCGTCGCGCCGATGTAGACCGTGCCGTCGTCCTCGATGGAGATGTCGGCGCCGGTCTCCTCCTGGATCTGGTTGATCATCTTGCCCTTGGGGCCGATGACCTCGCCGATCTTGTCGACCGGCACCTTCACCGTGATGACGCGCGGCGCGAACGGGCTCATCTCGTCCGGCACGTCGATCGCCTCGGCGATGACGTCGAGGATCGCGAGGCGCGCCTCCTTGGCCTGCGTCAGCGCGCCGGCCAGGACGGAGGCCGGGATGCCGTCGAGCTTGGTGTCGAGCTGGATGGCGGTGACGAACTCGCGCGTGCCGGCGACCTTGAAGTCCATGTCGCCGAACGCGTCCTCGGCGCCGAGGATGTCGGTGAGCGCCGCGTAGCGGGTCTCACCGTCGACCGTGTCGGACACGAGACCCATCGCGATGCCCGCGACCGGCGCGCGCAGCGGCACACCGGCGTTGAGCAGCGACAGCGTCGCGGCGCAGACGGAGCCCATCGACGTCGAGCCGTTGGAGCCGAGCGCCTCGGAGACCTGGCGGATCGCGTAGGGGAACTCCTCGCGCGACGGCAGGACCGGGACGATCGCGCGCTCGGCGAGCGCGCCGTGGCCGATCTCGCGGCGCTTCGGCGAACCGACGCGGCCCGTCTCGCCCGTGGAGAACGGCGGGAAGTTGTAGTGGTGCATGTACCGCTTGCGCGTCTCCGGCGACAGCGTGTCGAGCTGCTGCTCCATCCGGAGCATGTTCAGCGTCGTGACGCCGAGGATCTGCGTCTCGCCGCGCTCGAACAGCGCCGAGCCGTGCGTGCGGGGCAGCACCTCGACCTCGGCCGAGAGCGTGCGGATGTCGCGCAGGCCACGGCCGTCGATGCGGAAGCCGTCGGTGAGGATCCGCTGGCGGATGAGCTTCTTCTGCAGCGAGCGGTAGGCCGCGCCGACCTCCTTCTCGCGCCCCTCGAACTGGGCGGCGAGCTCGGCCTGGACCTCGGCCTTGATCTCGTCGAGACGGTTCTCGCGCTCCTGCTTGCCCGCGATCTGCAGCGCGGCGGACAGACGCTCGGTGGCGCCCTGCTCGACGGCGGCGTACACGTCGTCCTGGTAGTCCGGGAACGTCGGGAAGGTCTGCGTCTCCTTGGCGGACTGCGCCGCCAGCTCCATCTGCGCCGTGACCAGCGCCTTGATGAACGGCTTGGACGCCTCGAGGCCCTCGGCCACGACGGCCTCGGTCGGGGCGACGCCGCCCTCGTTCTTGATGAGGTTCCAGGACTTCTCGGGCGCCTCGGCCTCGATCATCGCGATGGCGACGTCGCCGCCCTCGACGACGCGACCGGCGACGACGATCTCGAACGTGGCCCGCTCGCGCTCCGTGTAGCGCGGGAACGCGACCCACTGGCCGTCGATCAGCGCGATGCGCACGGCACCGACGGGACCGGAGAACGGCAGGCCGGAGATCTGGGTGCTGATCGACGCGGCGTTGATCGCCAGCACGTCGTATGCGTCGTCGGGGTTGATCGACAGGACCGTCACGACGACCTGGACCTCGTTGCGCAGGCCCTTGACGAACAGGGGGCGCAGCGGGCGGTCGATCAGGCGGCAGGCGAGGATCGCCTCGGTCGAGGGACGGCCCTCGCGGCGGAAGAACGAGCCGGGGATCTTGCCGGCGGCGTACTGGCGCTCCTCGACGTCGACCGTCAGGGGGAAGAAGTCGAAGCCCTCGCGCGGGTGCTTGCCGGCCGTCGTGGCCGACAGCAGCATCGTGTCGTCGTCGAGGTAGGCGACGGCCGAGCCGGCGGCCTGCTTGGCGAGGCGGCCGGTCTCGAAGCGGACGGTGCGGGTGCCGAAGCGACCGTTGTCGATCGTGGCCTCGGCGAACTGGATCTCGGGACCCTCCACGGGTGCCCTCCTTTGTCATCGAAGGCGCCGGCCTGACCGCGGCGGTCTTCGATCGAGGCCCCCGCACGCGAGGTGCGTCCCGGGGGCCACTACCGAGGACCGGACGAGCGGGTCGGCGCGGTGGTTCCGTGCTGGTGGTGCGGCGGCACCCGTCAGGGTGCCCGGTCCTGCGCCCCGGGGCCGCCCGACGGACGGCCCCGGATGCAGGACCAGCCCGGACCGAGCGGTCCGGGCTGGTGCGGTTCGGTCAGCGACGCAGGCCGAGCCGCTCGATGATGCTGCGGTAGCGGTTGATGTCGACCTTCTGCAGGTAGCCCAGCAGACGGCGACGGCGACCGACGAGGAGCAGCAGACCACGACGGCTGTGGTGGTCGTGCTTGTGCGTCTTCAGGTGCTCCGTCAGGTCCTTGATGCGCTGCGTCAGGACGGCGATCTGGACCTCGGGCGAGCCGGTGTCGCCCTCGTGGGTGGCGTACTCGGCCATGATGGACTGCTTCGTGGCAGTGTCGAGCGACACGGTGCTCCTCAGGATTCTCGTTGCGCGGTGCGCCGGGGCATGTCCACCCGGGCTCTCTCGGTCCGCGGCCGGTCGTACGGCGCTGACCACTCTACCAGCACGACCGCGTGCCGCCGCTGGTCAGGCCCGTCAGCCGTGCAGGACGCGCCGCACGTCCTCGACGTCGCGGGCCATCTGCACGAGCAGCGCGTCGACCCCGTCGAACCGGACGGTCGGGCGCAGCCGCTCCACGAGGTCGAGCACGACCTCCTCGTCGTACAGGTCGAGGTCCGTCCGGTCGAGCACGTACGCCTCGACCCGGCGCTCCACGCCGTCGAACGTGGGGTTCGTGCCGATGGACACCGCCGCCGGCAGCACCCGGTCCGGGTCGTCGGCGCCGACCACGCTGCCGTCCGCGCGCCGCACGCGGCGCAGCCACCCCGCGTACACCCCGTCGGCCGGCACCATCCCGGTCGCGTCCCGCGAGAGGTTCGCCGTCGGGTAGCCCAGCTCGCGTCCGCGTGCGTCGCCGTGCACGACGAGGCCGCGCACCCGGTGCGGGCGCCCCAGCACGCGCGCCGCCTGCACGACGTCGCCCGCCGCCAGCAGCTCGCGGACCCACGTCGACGACCAGCGGCGGCGCAGCGCGTCCGCCGCCCGGTCCTCCGCGCTGCCGGGGTCCGCCGCCACGGACGGCGTGACGTCGTCGATGACCTCGACCGTGAAGCCGTACCGCTCCCCCAGCGCGCGCATCGTCGCGAGGTCGCCCGAGTTCTGCCAGCCGAAGCGCACGTCGCGCCCGACGACGACGGTCGCGGCGTGCAGCGCGTCCACGAGCCAGCGCCGCACGAACTCCTCGGGCGACTGGCGCGCGAACTCCAGCGTGTAGGTGACCAGGAGCACCGCGTCGAGCCCGGTGCCCTCGAGCAGCTCGAGCCGGTCCTCGTCCCCCAGCAGCCGCGGTGGCGCGTCGTCGGGCCGGTGCACGGCGAGCGGGTGCGGCGTGAACGTCACCGCCACCGCGTGCGCGTGCGCCGCACGGGCGTCGGCCACCATGCGCGTCAGCACCGCGACGTGCCCGCGGTGCACGCCGTCGAAGTTCCCGATCGTCACGACCGACCGGCCCCAGTCGTCGGGCACCTGCGACAGCTCGGTCCAGACCTGCACCCACGCTCCCGGGTCGACGTCCCGCCCGCCGGTCGGCGGGTCCGACGGACAAGACTGCCACCTGCGGGGCGTCGCGCGTGCACCGCCCGCCCGCCCGGCCGGCGCCGGCGCACTCCCCGGCGCGCGGACGCCCGCCCCGGTCCCCGTGACGTCGCACGGGACCGGGGCGGGCGCCGGGGGGTCAGCGACCGAGGCGCACCGTGAGGGCGGCGGGCTGGGTCGCGGCCGAGCCTGCCGCGTTGGTGAACACGGCTCGGTACTGCGTCCCGTACGCGAGCGGCGTCACCGGCACGCGCAGGGTGCTGCTGCTCGCGAACGGCACCGGCAGCCACGGGCCGCGGAACCACCGCACCTGCCACCGCACCGACGGCGCGGGGTACCCCGTCGCCGCGGCGTCGAACGTGGCCCACGAGCCCAGCCGCGCCGAGACGGCCGCCGGGTGCCGGGTCACCGCGGGTGCCACGCGCTGCACCGCCACGGCCGCCTCCTGCGACGTCGCCGTGCCGGCCGTGTTCGTGAACACCGCGCGGTACCGGGCGCCGTCCTCCTGCGCCGTGACCGTCACCGTGAGCGTGCCGGACGTGGCGCCGGGCACGTCCGTCCACGCGCCGGCGCCGCGGCGGACCTGCCACTGCACCGTCGGTGCCGGGGTGCCCGAGGCCGCCGCCGTGAGCGTCGCGGTGGCCCCGAGGGCCGCCGTGACGCCCTGCGGCTGCGTCGTCACCTCGGGCGCGACGGCGACCGGCGCCGCCTGCCCGTGGTCGGCGACGAACGAGGCGACCCAGGACAGGACCGAGTTCCAGTTGATGGTGATCTCGTTGGACGCCCACGAGGAGATCTCGTCGAGGTAGCACCGCGCGGGGGCGCAGCCCTGCGCGAAGGCGGCCTGCATCGTCGGGTCCCACGTGGACGTCATCGAGTTGGGACCACCGGCGAGGGACCCGGCCGGCGGGTGCGGCAACGCGGGGTCGAGCTGCGCCGCGAACCAGCGGGAGTGCTGGTTCTGCGAGAACACCGACCCCCAGCCCGTCACGTAGGACTGGTTGAGCGCGTTGCGGCCGAAGAGGTAGTCGAGCCCCTCCAGCACGCCGTCGAGGTAGCGCTGCTCGCCCGTGAGGTCGTACGCCGTCGCGATGATGACGAGCACGTTCGCCACGGACGAGTTCGACCCCCACTCGTACTGCCCGCCCGGGGGCGAGTAGACCGAGCCCCAGGCGTGGGCCGCCTGCGTCTCGAGGTACCCGTCCGCCGCGGCGACGACCGACGCCCGCACGTCGGCCACGCCCGGGAGGTCGTTCGGCACGGTGGCCAGCGTCAGGCGCGCGAGCGGGCCCACGCTGCCCCAGCTGGCGCCGCCGTGCCCGAAGACGTCCGCGGTGTGCAGCGGGCTGCCGGTCACGTCGGCGGCGTACTGCTCCTCGCCCGTCGTGACGAACAGCTCTGCCGCGGCCCAGTAGAACTCGTCCCGCACGTCACGGTCGTCGTAGGGACCGCCGCCGTCGGACCCGGCCTCGACCGGCGCGTACACGTCCGGGTGCGCCTGCGCGGCGGCGTACGCGTCGCGCGCCGCGGCCAGCAGCGTGTCGGCGAACGCCGCGTCGTACTCGCGGAACAGGCGCGCGCCCTGCGCCGCGACCGCGGCCAGGTTGAGCGTCGCCGCCGTCGACGGCCGGTGCAGCGACCGCACCTGCGGGTCGTCCGCCGGCATCAGCGGCAGGCCGGTCCACCCCTCGTCGTGGATCTTGTGGTGGACCAGGCCGGCGTACTCCCCCGCCGGCGCGACCATCTTGAGCATCCACTCGAGCTCCCAGCGCGCCTCGTCGAGGACGTCCGGGACGCCGTTGCCACGCTCGGGCAGCCGGAGCGTGCTGTCGCCCAGGGCACCCTCGCGGGCGCTCCCCGCCGTCAGGGTGCGCTCGTACGTCGAGAGCAGCTGCGCGACGGAGATGCCGCCGTTGACGACGTACTTGCCGTGGTCACCGGCGTCGTACCAGCCACCGGTGACGTCCAGCGTGTAGTCGCACGTCCACCCGTCGTAGTACTCGCGGGGGCCGATGCACGGCACGTCGGTGTCGCCCTTGTTCGGCGGGACCCCGACGTGCCCGGCCTCGCGGGCGTACTCCTCGCCCACGATCTCCGCCTCGATCGGCGTGCCCGACCGCGCGAGGTAGAAGTAGTTCAGCGCGTCGTAGCGCAGCTGCTCGTACAGGTCCGCCGCGATCGCGAACGGCCGGCTCGTCTCGCCGTCGGCCACGAGCGTGAAGCCCTCGCCGGTGACGTCGACGTCCGAGAAGTCCACGACGTGCACGTCGGCGTCGGAGGACTCGTCGTGCCCCGCAGGGGTCGTCGTGCCCTCGGCGACCGTCTCGCCGGAGGCGTCCAGCAGCTGCCACGGCAGCGCCTGCGTCGCGTCGGTCACCACGGTCGCCCGCTTCGGGCCGTGCGGCAGGTAGCCGACCTGGTTGACGCGCACCCGCGGCCCGGTGTCGGGCTCGTAGGGCGGCGGCGGCGTGGCGGACGTGGTCAACGACACCTCCGAGATGCAGAACTCGTACGCACCGGTCTTGCCGAGGTGGAACGCCAGCTGGCCCGGCGCCTCACCCTCGGCGGGGAACGTCAGCGAGCTCGTGAACGGGTAGTCGAGGGTCGTCGCCTCCGTGCCCAGCGGCGCCGAGGCCTGCTCGAAGGCCGTGCGGTAGGCCCCGCCGGCCTCGCCCACGATGACCCGGACGGGTGTGGCCGGCGTCGTGCGGGCCGTGAACGACAGGACGTAGTTCTCGCCCTCCTCGACCGGCAGGCCGGTGAACGCCAGACCCGCGTCCCACGGGTTCGACTGCCCGCCCGGCAGGTCGACGCACATCTCCCCGTCGGCGAAGCGCGGGTCGCTCGCGCCGTACAGCCCCCAGGGCCCCAGGCCCTCCGCGAAGGACGTGTGCGGCAGCAGCTCGGCGTCGCTGCTCAGCTCGACGTCGTCGAGGCAGAACGTCCACGCCTCGTCGGTGAAGCCGCCCAGCTGGAAGGCGATCTGCCCCTCGGGCGACTCGTCGGTCGCGGTGGCCGGGTAGCTCGCCGTCGCGGTGAACACCTCCTCGACGGGCGTCGGGGTGCTCGTGAGCGCGGGGCTCGTGTCGAGCACCGTCCCGTACGGCGCCCCGTTCTGGCCGATGAGGGCCCGGATCGTGACGTCGGTCGTCGCCGACGCCGTGTACGACAGCGTGTACGTCGAGCCCTGCTCGATCGCCACCCCGTTGAGCACGACGCCGACCCCGTACTGCGCCGAGCCGGCCGGCACGTCGACGCACAGGGCGCCCGTGCTGGTGTCGACCTCCCCCTCGTGCCCGTATGCCACCCAGGCGCCGGGACCGTCGTCGAACGAGCCGTCACCGATCAGCGAACCCGCGGCGGGCACCGCCCCCGCGACCGCCAGCGCCGCTGCTGCGACGCCCGCGGACACCGCGCTCCGCGCGCGTCCCCTCGTGCGAGAAACCACGTCGTTCCTCCTGTGTAGGAGCGCTCCCACCTCGGTGTGGGGGCGCCTTCCGTCGTCCGGAGGGTAGACGGGATCCGGACGAACCGGAAGAGCCCGCGCGTCGCGCGACGCCGTACCGAAACGATTCGAGAGGAGGGGGCCGGGCGGACGAGGAGCGAGGGGCCACGGCCCGCCCCGCGTGCGCCCGGTCAGCCGGCGGGCGCCAGCACGATCTCCGCGCGCAGCAGGTCGCCGCGCCGCGACACCACGCCGACCAGGGTGCCGTCGGGGGCGATGGCGGCGACGGGGCCGTCAGGGGCGTCCCCCACGGGCACGCCCTGCCCGTAGGACAGCGCGCGCGCCTCGCGCTCGGTGAGCGCGCGGACGGGGAACGCCGCACGGGCCGCCTCCGCCATCGGCAGCACCTCGACCGCCACGTCGTCGGGCGTGGCGTCGAGCGCGTCGAGGGTCTGCGCGACGTCGAGCCCGTAGCCGCCGACGCGTGTGCGGCGCAGCGCCGTGAGGTGCCCGCCGACGCCGAGCGCGTCCCCGAGGTCACGGGCCAGCGCGCGCACGTACGTGCCGGAGGAGCAGGTGACCGCGACGTCGACGTCGAGCACGCGTACCTCGGTCCCGTCCGGTCCGGTGACCGCGGCGGGCACCGGCTCGCCGACGTCGAACCGGGCGACCGTCACGGGCCGCGCCGCGAGCTCGACCTGCTCGCCGTTGCGCACGCGCGCGTAGGCGCGCTGCCCGTCCACCTTGATCGCGGACACGGCGCTCGGCACCTGGAGCAGGTCCCCCGTGAGCGCGGCCGCGGCATGCCGCACCGCGTCCGGGGTGAGCGCGGAGGCGTCGGTGACCGTGAGGACCTCGCCCTCCGCGTCCTCCGTCGACGTCCGTACGCCCAGCCGCACGGTCGCCGTGTAGTCCTTGTCGGCACCCGTGACGTAGGTCAGCAGGCGCGTGGCGCGGCCGACGCCGAGCACCAGGACGCCGGTCGCCATCGGGTCCAGCGTGCCCGCGTGGCCGACCTTGCGCGTCGAGGCGAGGCGCCGCACGCGCGCGACGACGTCGTGGCTCGTCCAGCCGGCCGGCTTGTCGACGACGAGGACGCCGTCCGCGGCGGTGGGACGGCGTGGTCGGTCGTCACGGCGCCCGGTGCGCCTGGTGCGCCCGGTCGCCGCACGGGCGTCCGGGGCGCCGGCAGTCGCGTCGGTCATGCGTCGGCGTCGTCGTCCTCGTCGGGACGGCGGTACGGGTCCGCGTCCCCGGCGGGACGCGCCTTCGCGGCGAGCGCGGCGACCTCCGCGTCACGGCGCGCGGCCTCGGACAGGGCCGCCTCGAGGTGCGCGGCCGTCTCCGGCACCGCGTCCAGGTGGAACGCGAGCGTCGGCGTGAGCCGGATGCCGGTCTGCTTGCCGACCTCGGAGCGGATCAGCCCCTTGGCGCTCTCCAGCGCCGCGGCGCTGCCGGTCCGCGCCTCCTCGTCGCCCAGCACCGTGTAGTACACGTCCGCGTGCTGCAGGTCACCGGTCACGCGCACGTCGGTGATCGTGACGAAGCCGAGCCGGGGGTCCTTGACCCGCGTGTCGATCATCCGCGCGACGACCTGCTGGATCCGCTCCGCGATCTTCCGCGCCCGAGCCGTGTCAGCCATGGCACTTCCTTTCCCTAGCCCTCCCGACGAGAAGCCGGGCAGGTCCTCACAGCATGAGCGATGCGCCGGAGGGAGGGCGCGGCGGGCCGTGGTGGGCCTGGCACGGGCCGCCAGGCCCACGGTAGGCCCGCCGCGTCCTCCCGGAGGCGCAGCGCGGGGGCGAGCCGACGGCCCGCCCCCGCACCCCGAGCATCAGCTGCGCGGCTTCTCGCGCATCTCCCACGTCTCGATGACGTCGTCGACCTGCAGGTCGTTGTACGACCCCAGCCCGATACCGCACTCGAAGCCCTCGCGGACCTCGGTGGCGTCGTCCTTGAACCGCTTGAGCGACTCGATCGTGAGGTTGTCCCCCACGACCTTGCCGTTGCGCAGGACGCGCGCCCTGGAGTTGCGGACGATCGTGCCCGAGCGGACGAGCGACCCGGCGATGTTGCCGAACTTCGAGGAGCGGAACACCTCGCGCACCTCCGCGGTGCCGAGCTGCACCTCCTCGTACTCCGGCTTGAGCATCCCCTTGAGGGCGGCCTCGACGTCGTCGATCGCCTGGTAGATGACCGAGTAGAAGCGCACGTCGACGCCCTCGCGGTCGGCCAGGTCCTCGACGCGCTCCGCGAACTTCACGTTGAAGCCGATGATGATCGCGTTGTCGACCGTGGCGAGGTTGACGTCGTTCTGCGTGATGGCACCCACACCGCGGTGGATGACGCGCAGGTCGACCTCGTCGCCGACGTCGATCTTGAGCAGCGCGTCCTCGAGCGCCTCGACGGCACCGGACACGTCGCCCTTGAGGACCAGGTTGAGGGTCTCGACCTTGCCCTGCTGCAGCGCCTGCGTGAAGTCCTCGAGGCTGATGCGCTTGCGGCGCTTGGCCAGGAGGGCGGCACGCTCGGCGGCCTCGCGCTTCTCGGCGATCTGACGGGCCGTGCGCTCGTCCGGGGCCACGAGGAACGTGTCGCCGGCGCTCGGCACGGACGCCAGGCCGAGGACCTGGACCGGACGCGCCGGCCCCGCCTCGGTGACGTTCTCGCCGTGCTCGTCGAACATCGCGCGGACGCGGCCGTGGGCCGTGCCGGCGACGATCGCGTCACCGACGTGCAGCGTGCCCGACTGGACCAGGACGGTCGCGACGGAGCCGCGGCCCTTGTCGAGGTTCGCCTCGATGGCGACGCCGCGCGCGTCCTTGTCGGGGTTCGCCCGCAGGTCGAGCGCCGCGTCGGCGGTGAGCAGCACGGCCTCGAGGAGGTCCTCGATGCCCATGCGCTGCTTCGCCGAGACGTTGACGAACATCGTGTCGCCGCCGTACTCCTCGGCCACGAGGTTGTACTCGGTCAGCTGCTGGCGGATCTTGTCGGGGTTGGCCCCCTCCTTGTCCACCTTGTTGACCGCCACGACGATCGGCACGTTCGCCGCCTGCGCGTGGTTGAGCGCCTCGATGGTCTGGGGCATCACGCCGTCGTCCGCCGCGACCACGAGGATCGCGATGTCCGTCACCTGCGCACCACGGGCACGCATGGCGGTGAACGCCTCGTGACCCGGGGTGTCGATGAACGTGATGGCCCGCTCCTGGCCCTCGTGCTCGGTGCGCACCTGGTACGCACCGATGTGCTGGGTGATGCCGCCGGCCTCGCCCGCGACGACGTCCGTCGAGCGGATGGCGTCGAGGAGCTTCGTCTTGCCGTGGTCGACGTGACCCATGACCGTGACGACCGGCGGACGCGGCGCGAGGTCCTCGTCGGACTCCGCCTCGAGCTCGGCGTCGAGGTCGATGTCGAAGGACCCGAGCAGCTCGCGGTCCTCCTCCTCGGCCGACACCATCTCGATGACGTAGCCCAGCTCCTGGGCCAGCGTGCCGAACGTGTCCTCGTCGAGCGACTGCGTCGCCGTCGCCATCTCACCGAGGTGGAACAGCACGGTGACGAGCGCCGCCGGGTTCGCGTCGATCTTGTCGGCGAAGTCGTTCAGGGACGAGCCGTGCCGCAGCCGGATGACCGTCGAGCCGTTGCCGCGCGGGACGCTGACGCCGCCGAGCGACGGGGCCTGCATGGCCTCGAACTCCTGGCGCTTCGCCCGCTTCGACTTCCGCCCGCGGACGGGGCGACCACCGGCGCGACCGAACGCGCCCTGCGTGGAGCCGCGACCGGCGCCACCGGGACGACCGCCGCCACCGGGACGACCGCCGAAGCCGCCGCCACCGCCCGGCGCACCGCCGGGACGACCGCCGTAGCCGCCGCCACCGCCGCCGCGGCCGCCACCCGGGCCGCCGCGACCGGCACCGGCCGGGCGCTCGCCGGGACGACCGACGCCGCTGGAGGTGCGGCCGGGCATCATGCCCGGGTTCGGGCGCGGACCGCCCGGACGCGGCGCGGGACGCGGACCGCCGGGACGGTCCCCGGCCGAGGCCGCGGGCGCGCCGTCGGCCGCCTGCTGCCGGCGCTCGCCCGGGCGCGGCATGCCCTGCGAGGACGCGAACGGGTTGTTGCCGGGACGGGGACCACCGGGGCGCGGACCGCCCGGACGCGGACCGCCCGGTCGGTCGCCGCCACCCTGGCGACCCATGCCCTGCGACGGCGCGAACGGGTTGTTGCCCGGACGCGGGGCGCCGGGACGGCCACCGCCGCCGCCGGCAGGGCGCGGGGCGCCCGGACGCGCGGACGGCGCGGGACGGGCCGCGGGCGCCTGCGGCGTCGGGCCCTGGGGGTTGCGCGGTGCGGGTGCGGGGGCCTGCGGGGTGCGCGCCGCGGGAGCCGGGGCAGCCGGAGCGGCGGGCGCGGCGGGTGCCGGGCGCGGTGCCGGTGCGGGCGTGGACGCCGCCGGTGCGGAGGCCTCCGGCGCGGGGGCCGCGGGCGCTGCCGGGCGGCGGGCGCCGCCGGGGCCGCGGGGGCGGCGGGCGCCGCGGGGCGCGGCGCCGGTGCAGCCGGACGCGACGCGGACGAGCCGTTGCCGCCCGCGGGGTAGGTGTCGCGCAGCTTGCGCACGACGGGGGGCTCGATCGTCGAGGACGCCGAGCGGACGAACTCACCGAGCTCGCCGAGCTTGCTCATGAGGGTCTTGCTGTCGACTCCGAGCTCCTTGGCGAGCTCGTAGACGCGGACCTTGGCCACATCTCTCCTGTCTCGGCCCGCCCCGGACAGGGAGGACCGTCGTTAGTGCTGGGTACTCATCGCTGGGCACTCATCGCTGCGTGCTCATCGGGTCGCCATCGGCTTCCAACCCGCTTTCCCTGTCGACGGTCGGCACCGGGATGTCCCCGGCGCCGTCGTGCTGCGGCTGTGGCTGCTGGTCGTCGGCGTGCCGTGCGACGGCTCCGGCGACCACCTCGGTGTCGAGCGGACCTGCGTGGCGCAGGGCCCGCCCGAACGCCCGCCGTCGGACGGCGAGCGCGAGACAGTGCTCCTCGGGGTGCAGCCAGGCACCCCGCCCCGGCATCCGGCGGCGCTCGTCCACGACGAGCACGGGCTCACCCGTGGCGTCGCGTCCCAGCACCACCCTCAGCAGGGCCGATCTCGGGCCGGTCGAGCGGCACCCCACGCACGTGCGGACGGGACCCGGTTCGGGCACGGGATGCGCGGGATCGGGGTGCCGTCTGCTCGGCGAGGAGAGCCGGGCGTCCGACCCAGCCTCCGTCAGTCTACCGCGCCGGCTCACCGGACGTGACCGGACGTCCCGTCGGTCGCGCCGGCGGGACGGTCCTGACCCTCGGCGGGCTCCTGCGCGTCCGAGCGGATGTCGATGCGCCAGCCCGTCAGCTTGGCGGCGAGGCGGGCGTTCTGGCCCTCCTTGCCGATCGCGAGGGACAGCTGGTAGTCCGGCACGACGACGCGCGCGGCGCGCGCCTCGGGGTCGACGACCGTGACGGACAGCACACGCGCGGGCGACAGCGCGTGCGCCACCATCTCCGCCGGGTCGTCCGCGTGGTCGACGATGTCGATCTTCTCGCCGTGCAGCTCCGCCATGACCGCGCGCACGCGGCCGCCCATCGGGCCGATGCACGCACCCTTGGCGTTCACGCCGGCGACGGTCGCGCGGACCGCCATCTTCGTCCGGTGCCCGGCCTCGCGGGCGAGCGCCGTGATCTCGACCGTGCCGTCGGCGATCTCGGGCACCTCGAGCGCGAACAGCTTGCGCACGAGCATCGGGTGCGTCCGCGACAGCGTGATCTGTGGCCCTCGCGGGCCACGCGCCACGTCGAGCACGTACGCGCGCAGGCGCTCGCCGTGCACGTACCGCTCCCCGGGCACCTGCTCGTGCTGCGGCAGCACGGCCTCCACCCCTCCCACGTCGACGAGCACGGTGCGCGGGTCGCGTCCCTGCTGGATGACGCCGCCCAGCACCTCGCCCGCCTTGCCGCGGAACTGCCCGAGGACCTGGTCGTCCTCGGCGTCCCGCAGGCGCTGGACGATGACCTGGCGGGCCGTGGACGTGGCGATGCGGCCGAAGCCCGCGGGCGTGTCGTCGTACTCGGGCGCCTCCGCCTCGGGGGCGTCGGCGTCGACCGGCTCCTTCGCCCACACCGTGACGTGCCCCGTGCGGCGGTCGACCTCCACCCGCGCGCGCTGCTGCGCCCCCGGCGTGCGGTGGTACGCCGAGAGCAGAGCCTGCTCGATCGCCTCCACGAGCACGTCGAGGCTGATCTCCCGCTCCCGCTCGATCAGGCGCAGCGCCTGCATGTCGATGTCCACGTCAGCCCTCCGTCTCCACGTCGTCGTCACCGGTGCCCACGCCGCTGAGGTCGACCTCGACCCGCCCGGAGCGCACGTCCGCCCACGGCACGGCGACGGGCGGCAGCTCCTTGGGGCGGCGCCCCTTGCCCGGGTCCGTCACCGGCACCACCACGACCTCCGGCTCCCCGCCCGCACCGACGTCGGACAGCCGGCCGGTCACCGCGGTGCCGTCGCCGCGCACCAGCGTGACCTTGCGGCCCACCGCCCGGCGCCAGTGGCGCGGCTGGGTGAGCGGGCGGTCGACGCCGGGGCTGCTGACCTCGAGCGTGTACGCGCCGGGCAGCACGTCCGTCGCGTCGAGCGCGTCGGACACCGCCTGGGTCACCTCGCCGATGCGGTCGAGGTCCAGCTCGGCCTCGTCCCCGTCGGTCAGGTCGACGACGACGCGGACGACCGTCCGAGCCCCGGCACCGGCCACCTCCAGGCCCTCCAGCAGGAGCCCGGCCCCCGCGACGGCGGGCTCGACGACCTCACGCACCCGGGGTGCGGCTGCTGGCGCGACCATGACGCGGCCTCCTGTCGGCTCTCGGCGCGGGCGGCACGAGCGGCGACCCTTGTGACGTTGTGGGGACCAGCCTAACGACTCGCGGCGGGGCCCCCGACCCTGCGCGGCCGGGCGCACGCGGCGTGGGAGGATCGCCGCCGATGGACCGCCCCGCCGCCCCCGCCCCCGTCCGCCGCGCCCGGCTGCGGCGCACCCTGGCCCTGGCCGCGCTCGTGCTGCCGCTGACGGCGTGCGGCCTGCGGCTCGAGACGCCCCCGCCCGCCGAGCCGAGCCCCGACGCGGTCGAGCAGGTCCGCGGCCGCACGGTGGCCGACGCGCTCGACCTCGCGGCCGACGCCGAGGGCCTGGCCGCGACGACGCCCGAGGGGCCCGCGCGCGAGGTGCTGGAGGACGTGGTCGCGCACGCGGCGCGCCACGCCGCGGAGGCCGGCGGCGTCTACGACTCGGGCCTGCCGCGCCCCACGCCGTCGACGACCCCGACGCCACGCCCCGCGCCGGACGCCGGCACGCTGCTCGTGACCCTGGTCGAGGACGCGGCCACCGCGTCGGCCGACGCGGACGCGGTGCCGGACGGACCGCTCGCGCGCCTCGTGGCGTCGGTCGCCACGTCCCGCGCCGACCTCGCGCGACGGCTGTCCACGGCCACCGGCCTGCCGCTGCCCGCGGTCGACGAGGACCGGGACGAGCCGAGCGGGTCGGGGGCCTCCGCGGGCGCCTCACCGGCCCCCTCTCCGGACGCGACCCCCGCCACGGCCACGGGCGCGCACGCCGACGCCCTCGCGGCCGTCGCCCTCGCCCACGACGAGGCGGGGTACGCCTACGAGGTGCTGGCGGCACGCCGCTCGGGCGACGCGCGCGAGGACGCACGGGCGGCCGCCGCCCGGCACCGCGCCGCCGGTGCGCGGTGGGCCGCCGCGGCCGGCGTCGTCGGCAGGAGCGACGACCCGCGCCGCTCCGCCTACGCGCTGCCCGCCGCGCTCGACGACCCGGTCGTGCTCGAGGACCTCGCGCGCCGCGTCGAGTCCGCCGTGACCGACGCGTACGCGACCGCCGTGGCGACGGCACCGGCCGGCGGCCGCGCGTCCCTCGTCGCGGGGCTGCGCGCGTCGCACGACGCGGCGACGGCACGGGGCGCGGCGCCGGTCGCCTTCCCGGGGCTCCCCGAGCTCGCGGGCGAGCCCGTCGGCTGAGCGCCTCGGTCGAGCGCGTCGGTCGAGCGCCCCGCCGTCAGCCGGCCAGGAGCCCGTCGACCAGCTCGGCCACGTGGTCGGCGGCGGCCTCGACGGCCACCTGCTCGCCCGAGCCGCCGGCGCGCGGACGCACCTCGACGACGCCGTCCGCGAGGCCACGACCGACGACGACGACGAGCGGCACGCCGAGCAGCTCCGCGTCCGCGAACTTGACGCCCGGCGACACCTTCGGCCGGTCGTCGTACAGGACCTCGACGCCGCGGGCCGCGAGCGTCGTGGCGAGCGCCTCGGCCGCCTCGAACACCGCCGCGTCCTTGCCCGTCGCGACCACGTGCACGTGCGCGGGCGCGACGTGCGCGGGCCACGCGAGACCGCGCTCGTCGTGGTTCGCCTCGGCGAGCGCCGCCAGGACGCGCGTCACGCCGATGCCGTAGGAGCCCATGGTGACGACGACGGACTTGCCGTTCTGGTCGAGCACGGTCAGGCCCAGGGCCTGCGCGTACTTGCGGCCGAGCTGGAAGATGTGGCCGATCTCGATGCCGCGGGCGAGCTCGAGCGGACCCGACCCGTCCGGCGCGGGGTCGCCCGCGCGCACCTCGGCGGCCTCGACGGTCCCGTCGGCCGTGAAGTCGCGCCCGGCGACGAGGTCGAAGACGTGCCGCCCGGGCTCGTTCGCACCCGTGATCCACCGCGTGCCGGGCACGACCCGGGGGTCGAGGAGGTAGCGCACGGACGTGCGCTTGCCGCCCTCGGCGACGGCGACGTTCGGCCCGAGCACGCCGGGACCGATGTACCCGCGCACGAGCTCCGGGTGCGCGGCGAAGTCCGCGTCGCCGGCCGGCTCGACCTCGGCCGGCGCCACGCCCGCCTCGAGCCGCTTGAGGTCGACCTCGCGGTCGCCCGGCAGGCCGACGACGACGAGCTCGCGCTCGCCCGTCGGGTGCACCAGCGCCAGCACGACGTTCTTCAGCGTGTCGGCGGCCGTCCAGGGCCGGTCCGCGCGCGGGACGTGCGCGTTGGCGTACGCCACCAGGGTCTCGATCGTCGGGGTGTCCGGCGTGTCCTCGACGTGCGCGGCGGGCGCGTCCGACCAGTCCAGCGGCGCCGGCGGGAGCGTCGTGACCGCCTCGACGTTGGCGGCGTACCCGCCCGCCGAGCGCACGAACGTGTCCTCGCCGATCGGCGTCGGCGTCAGGAACTCCTCCGAGCGCGACCCGCCCATCGCGCCGGAGGTGGCCGCGACGATCACGTACTCCAGGCCGAGGCGGTCGAAGATGCGCTGGTACGCGCCCCGCTGCGCCTCGTACGACGCCGCCAGGCCCTCGTCGTCGACGTCGAACGAGTAGGCGTCCTTCATGACGAACTCGCGCCCGCGGATCAGGCCGGCCCGCGGCCGCGCCTCGTCGCGGTACTTCGTCTGGATCTGGAACAGCGCGAGCGGCAGGTCCTTGTACGAGGAGTACAGGTCCTTGACCAGGAGCGTGAACATCTCCTCGTGCGTCGGCGCGAGGAGGTAGTCGCCGTCCTTGCGGTCCTTGAGGCGGAAGATGTTCGGCCCGTACTCCGTCCAGCGACCCGTCGCCTCGTACGGCTCCTTCGGCAGCAGCGCCGGGAAGTGCACCTCCTGCGCCCCGATCGCCGTCATCTCCTCGCGGACGACCTGCTCGACCTTGGCCAGCACCCGCAGGCCCAGCGGCAGCCACGTGTAGATGCCGGGGCGGCGCGGCGGATGTACCCCGCGCGCACGAGGAGCTTGTGGCTGGCCACCTCGGCGTCGGCGGGGTCCTCGCGCAGGGTGCGGACGAAGAGCGTGGACATGCGCAGGAGCATGGGACGGAGCCTAGTGGCCCGCGCGCACGCCTCCGCGCCGCGCCCGGGCGGGTGCGCGCTGTCGGTGGCGTGCGCCACGATGGGCCCGTGCCCGAGCTGCCCGAGGTCGAGGCGCTGGCGCAGTACCTGCGCGGGCGCACGGTCGGCCGCACCGTCACGCGCGTCGAGGTCGCGGCGATCAGCGCGCTGAAGACGTTCCGTCCGGCGCCGACGGCGTTGCGCGGCGGGGTCGTCCTGGACGTCGGCCGGCACGGCAAGTGGCTCGACACGGCCGTCGAGACGCCGGCGGACGGGGTGCTGCACCTCGTGTGGCACCTCTCGCGCGCCGGCTGGGTGCGCTGGTACGACGCCCTGCCCGAGCGCCCGGCCCGTCCCGGCAGGTCGCCGGTCGCGCTGCGGGTGGGGTTCGACGACGGCTCCGGGTTCGACCTGACGGAGGCCGGCACGCGCAAGCGGCTGGCCGTCCACGTCGTCGCCGACCCGGTCGACGTGCCGCAGGTCGCCACGCTCGGCGTCGAGCCGCTGTCGGAGGCGTTCACGCCGCAGCTGCTGGGTGAGCTGCTCGCGGCCCGCAACCAGCAGGTCAAGGGACTGCTGCGCGACCAGGGCACGATCGCCGGCATCGGCAACGCCTACTCCGACGAGATCCTGCTCGTCACGCGGACCAGCCCGTTCGCGCCCACGCGGTCGTACGACGAGGCCCGCACCCAGCGGCTGCACGCGGCGATCCGCGCGGTGCTCACCGAGGCCGTCGCCGCCGCGTCGGGCAAGCCGGCCGCCGAGCTCAAGGACGCCAAGCGCCAGGGGATGCGCGTCCACGGCCGCACGGGCGAGCCCTGCCCCGGCTGGGACGGGGTGCCGTGCGGCGACATCGTGCACGAGGTGTCGTTCGCCGACTCGTCCCTGCAGTACTGCCCCACGTGCCAGACGGGGGGCAAGCCGCTCGCCGACCGGCGCCTGTCGCGCCTGCTGCGCTGACGGGCGCGCGTGCGCCGAGCGCCGCGGGCCTCCGGGGCCGACGCGCGGCGGCTCAGAACAGCACGGTCGCGTACTCCCCCACCTGACGGAAGCCGACCGCGCGGTACGCGCGTACGGCGCGCGTGTTGTACCCGTTGACGTACAGCGACACCGTCGGCGCGAGCTCGGCGCGCGCTGTCTGCACGACGGCAGCCATCCCGCGCTCGGACAACCGCTCGCCCCGTCGCTCGGGGTCGACCCACACGCCCTGCACCTGCGCGACCCCGCCGGCCACCGCGGGCACCTCGGCCTTGAAGACGACCCGCGGCCGCCGCCAGCGGCCGCCGCCCGCCTCGACCCGGACGAACGACCGCCCCTGCTCGATGAGCAGCCGCACGCGCTGCTCGTAGGGGCCGCCCGGCCCGCTCGCCGGCGAGTAGCCGACCTCCTCGGTGAACATGCGCACGCACGCCGGGAGCACCGCGTCGTACTCCTCCGGCACCGAGCGGCGCACGGCGGGGTCGGGGGCCACCGCCGGCTCGTGGTCGATGACCATCGACGGCTGGCTCGCACGCACCTCCCGCTCGACCGGCCAGGAGCCCCGCAACCGCGACCACAGCCCCAGCACGGCGTCCGCCGGCCCCACGATCGAGGAGCAGCGCCGGCCGCGCAGACGGCCCAGCTCGGCGAACGCGTCGAGGGCGCGGGCCGCGCCCGCGTCGTCGTGCGGGACCAGGACCGGCACCAGGTTCGCCCCGACCCAGCAGATGCCGCGCAGACCGTCGTCCTCGGCATAGCCCCACAGCTCGCCGCCCGCACGGCGCAGACCGGTCGCGGCCGCCTGCTCGAGGCGGCTCGCGGCGAGCACGGAGCCGACCGGGTCCGTCGCGCAGACGGCCAGCGCGGCCGGGACGTCGGCGTCCGTCAGGACCGCCGCTCCCGTGCGCCCCCCGAGCGCCGTCCCCTGCGCCGCCGTCATGAGGCGATTGTGCCCCAGCGGGTCGCAGGGCGCCCGGCCGGGCGCGGGCGCGCCCGCACCGGATCCCGTCACGCCCGCGACCGCTGCCGCGGGAGCGCCGCGGAGGGCGTCAACCGACGGACACCACGGGTGCGCCGCCGCCCTCGACGGGGTCCATGGAGTCGGCGATGCGCATGGCCTCCTCGATGAGCGTCTCGACGATCATCGACTCCGGCACGGTCTTGACGACCTCGCCCTTGACGAAGATCTGCCCCTTGCCGTTGCCCGAGGCCACACCGAGGTCGGCCTCGCGCGCCTCGCCGGGACCGTTGACGACGCAGCCCATGACGGCGACGCGCAGCGGCACCTCCATGCCCTCGAGCCCGGCGGTGACCTTCTCCGCGAGCGTGTAGACGTCGACCTGCGCCCGACCGCACGAGGGGCACGAGACGATCTCGAGCTTGCGCGGCCGCAGGTTGAGCGCCTGGAGGATCTGGATGCCGACCTTCACCTCCTCGACCGGAGGCGCCGACAGCGAGACGCGGATGGTGTCGCCGATGCCCTTGCTCAGCAGGGCGCCGAACGCCGTGGCGGACTTGATGGTCCCCTGGAACGCGGGCCCGGCCTCGGTGACGCCGAGGTGCAGGGGCCAGTCGCCGCGCTCGGCCAGCAGCTCGTACGCGCGGACCATCACGACCGGGTCGTTGTGCTTGACCGAGATCTTGAAGTCGTGGAAGCCGTGCTCCTCGAACAGCGAGGCCTCCCACACCGCCGACTCGACGAGCGCCTCGGGCGTCGCCTTGCCGTACTTCGCGAGCAGACGCGGGTCGAGCGAGCCCGCGTTCACGCCGATGCGGATCGAGGTGCCCGCGTCGGCGGCCGCCTTCGCGATCTCCTTGACCTGGTCGTCGAACTTGCGGATGTTGCCGGGGTTCACGCGGACGGCGGCGCAGCCGGCGTCGATCGCGGCGAACACGTACTTCGGCTGGAAGTGGATGTCGGCGATGACGGGGATCTGCGACTTGCGCGCGATCGCCGGCAGCGCGTCGGCGTCGTCCTGGCTCGGCACCGCGACGCGCACGATGTCGCAGCCGGCGGCCGTCAGCTCGGCGATCTGCTGGAGGGTCGCGTTGATGTCGGTCGTCGGCGTGGTCGTCATCGACTGGACCGAGATCGGAGCGTCGCCGCCGACCTCGACCTTGCCGACGCGGATCTTGCGGGAGGGGCGGCGCGGGGCCAGGACCGGCGCCGGTGCCTGCGGCATGCCGAGGCTGATCGGGGTGCTCACGCGTCCATCATCCCATCCGCCGGACGCGCACCGCCCGGTCGCGACCGACGTTCACGGACCCCTCACGCACGCGGCACGCACACCACCGCGCGGTCGTGGTGCACGTCACAGGATCGAGACCGGGTCGACGATGTCGGCGTACACGAGCAGCAGCCCGACCGCGCCCAGCACCACGAAGACGGAGTACGCCAGCGGGACGAGACGCGCCGTGTCGAAGGGACGGGGGCGCTCGCGGCCGCGGACGCGGGCGACCTGCCGGCGCGCGCCCTCCCACAGCGCCGCGGCGACGTGCCCGCCGTCCAGCGGCGGCAGCGGGATGAGGTTGAAGACGAAGAGCGCGAGGTTGAGCATCGCGAGGGTCGCCAGCAGGCTCGCGGCACGCACGCCCGCGGACTCCTGCTCGAGCGACGCGATCTCCCCCGCGAACCGCCCGACGCCGACGATGCCGACGATGGAGGTCTCGTCGCGCTCGCCGCCCGTGAACGTCGTGCGCACCAGGTCGACGACGCGTCCGGGCAGCGTGCCGACGACCGACACGGTGTCCCACGTGCGGGCCGCCGTGAACGCGAGCGCCGAGCCCACGGACTGGCGCCGGACCTCCTCGGAGGGCGACACCCCGAGGAAGCCGACGGGCCGCGTCACGACCGTGCCGTCGTCGTCGGTCACGACGGTCCCGTCGTCCGCGACCACGGGACGCTCCGCCACGACCGGCGTCACGTCGAGCTCGACGCGGTCGCCGTCGCGCTCGACCACGACGGGGACCTGCTCGTCCCCGGTGCCGCGGATCAGGCCCGCCAGCTGCTCCCACGACGTCACCCGGGTGCCGTCGTAGGACACCACGGTGTCGCCGGGGCGCAGCCCGGCGGCGGCACCGGGCGCGGCCGCGTCCTGCGCCGTGCACCCCCGGTCGGCGGGGGCGTCGGCCGGGATGACGCACTCCGAGACCGACGACAGCGTCGGCACGGGCGTGGGGATGCCGATGCCGACGTAGGCGACGACGACGAGCACGGCGGCGATGAGCAGGTTCATCACCGGCCCGCCGAGCATGACGACGAGCTTCTTGGGCGTCGAGAGCCGGTAGAACGCGCGGTGGTCCTCCCCGGGTCGGATCTCCTCGGCGCTGGCCGCGCGTGCGTCGGCCGCCAGCCGCTGGCCCCAGGTGCGGGGCGCGGGCGCGTCCACGGCGTGGTCCGGCGGGTACATGCCGACGAGACGGACGAACCCGCCGAGCGGGATCGCCTTGAGGCCGTACTCGGTCTCGCCCCTGGTCCGGGACCACAGCGTCGGGCCGAAGCCGACCATGTACTGGCTCACGCGCACGCCGAAGCGCTTCGCGGGCACCATGTGCCCGATCTCGTGCAGCGCGATCGACGCCAGCAGCACGACGACGAACACGACCACGCCCAGCAGCGCCTCCACGCACCCACCTCCTGGCACCCTGCGCCGACGGCGCGTCCTGCGGCGGCTGCGGGACGCCCGCCGCGCGCGGACAGGCTAGCCCGCGCGGCACCAGGGTGTGCGCAGCGCCTGGGAGCCGCCTGGGAGCGTCACCCGCGCGCCGCACCGGTACGTTGGCCCGGTGCACCCCCTCGACGGCCCCAGGCCCGCGGCGGGCGCTCCGCGCGAGGTCCTGTGGTGGGACCGCCTCGTCGCCGACGACCCCGCGGCCGCCCGCGCGCGCCCCCCGCTCGACGGCGACACCACGGCTGACGTGGTGGTGGTCGGCGCCGGCACGACCGGCGTGTGGACGGCCTACTACCTGCTCGAGGCCGACCCCTCGCTCGACGTGCTCGTCCTCGACGCGGGGCTCGTGGGCGCGGCCGGGGGCGGACGTGCGACCGGGGCCGCGCCGGCCGGTCCGGTCCTCGCCGACGCGCTGCGCACCGCGTCGGACGGCACCGGCACGGGTGCCGCGGGACGGACGCGGCGGGCGCTGCGCGCGGCCCTGCAGGACGCCGTCGTCGAGGTGGGCGGTGTGCTGGCCGCGGAGCAGGTCGACGCCGGCTTCCGCTACGGCGGGCTGGTGACCCTCGCGCGCACCGGTCCCGCCGTCGACCGGATCGCCTCCCGCGCCGCCGCCGCCCCCGCGACGGGGGACGACGTGCGCCTCCTCGACGCCCTGCGCGCGCAGGACCACGTCCGCGCGGCCGACGTCCTGGCCGCCACGTGGACGCCCGACGCGGCGCACGTGGACCCCGTCCGGCTCCTGCGCGGACTCGCGCAGGTGCTTCAGGAGCGCGGGGCACGCGTGGTCGAGCGCACGCCGGCGCTCCGCGTCGCTCCCGGCGCCGTGGCGACGGCGCACGGCGTCGTCCGCAGCCGCCGTGTCGTCGTCACGACGGGCGCCACCCGGCTGGCGGGCGCACCCGGTCCTGCCGGCCTGCGGCGTGCGCGCACCCTCGCGACCGAGCCCCTGCCCGCCGACGTGTGGGAGGCCCTCGGCCTGGCGGCCGGCACGACCGTCGTCGAGGACCGGCACCGTCCGCTCGAGCTCGTCCGCACGGTCGACGACCGGCTCGTCGCCGCGGGGACACCCGCGGACCTGGGACGGGTCGCCGACCTGCTGCCTCCCGTGCGCGACCACGCGGTCACGCACGTGTGGGACACGGCGCAGGGGGTGACGGGCGACGGCGCGCCGGCCCTCGGCGTCGACCCGGCCGACGGCATCGCGTGGGCGGTCGGGGCGGGAGCCGACGGGCCCGCGGTCGGGAACCTCGCGGGGCGCACCCTGGCCGATCTCGTCACGGGCGCCGACTCCGCGCTCACCGAGCTGCCCTGGGTGCGCCGTCCACCTGCCGCGGCGCGGGGTCGCGGCGCCGCCGCCCTGGCTGCGGCGGTCGACGCCTGGTCCGACCGCGCCGAGGAACGTCGCGGGCGCACGCCGGCGCTGGCCCGGCTGCTCGCGTCCCGCCGCCCCGCCTGACCACGCCGGGAGACCCGGGGCAGCGGCGGCAGGGCGCTCAGGCCCGCGCCAGCACCTCGCGAGCGCGGGCGCGCGCCCACTCCTCCGCGGCGAGCACGGCGTCGAGGGTCAGGGCGGCGGCCGACGTGCCGACGTGCTCCTCGAGGACGCGCGCGACCGTGTCGACGACGTCGCCGAAGCCGATCCGGCCGGCCAGGAACGCCGCGACGCCCTCCTCGTTGGCCGCGTTGAAGACCGCCGGGTGGGTCGCCGACGCCGCCACGGCGTGCCGCGCCAACCGCACCGCCGGGAACACCTGCTCGTCCAGGGGCTCGAACGTCCAGGCGGTCGGCGCCCCCCAGTCGCAGGGCAGGGCCGCCCCCGGGACGCGCTCGGGCCAGGCCAGCCCGAGCGCGATGGGCAGGCGCATGTCGGGCGGGGACGCCTGCGCGATCGTCGAGCCGTCGACGAACTCGACCATCGAGTGCACGACGGACTGGGGGTGCACCACGACGGCGATGTCGTCGACCGGCACGTCGAACAGCAGGTGCGCCTCGATCAGCTCGAGCCCCTTGTTGACCAGGCTCGCCGAGTTGACCGTCACGACCGGACCCATCGCCCACGTCGGGTGCGCGAGCGCCTGCGCGGGCGTCGCCGCCCGGACCGCGTCCGCGGTCCAGCCCCGGAACGGCCCTCCCGATGCGGTGAGGACGAGGCGCCGGACCTCGCCGCGCTCGCCGGAGCGCAGCGCCTGCGCCATCGCCGAGTGCTCGGAGTCGACGGGCACGATCTGGTCGGCACGGACGGCGGCGGCGTGCACGAGGGCGCCGCCGACGACGAGCGACTCCTTGTTCGCCAGCGCCAGCGTGCTGCCGCCGCGCAGCGCCGCGAGCGTGGGCAGCAGCCCGACCGACCCGGTGATCCCGTTGAGCACGACGTCCGCACCGCTCCCCGCCAGCTCCGCGGCGGCCTGCGGACCGGCCAGCACCTGCGTGCCGGGCAGGGCGTCGCGCACGCGGACGGCGGCGGTCTCGTCGGCCACCGCGACGACCGGGACGCGGTGGGTGCGCGCCTGCTCGACGAGGAGGTCGGTGTGCGCACCCCCCGCGGACAGGCCGGCGACCACGAACCGCTCGGGCGCGCGGGCGACGATGTCGAGGGCCTGCGTCCCGATCGATCCGGTGGACCCGAGGACGACGACGCTGCGCTGGCTCACGCGGGTCATCCTCGCAGAGCCCGCACGGTGCCCCGTGCGGGCGGCCGCGTCACTCGACGCCGAGCAGGACCTCGACCGCGCGGGCGACGAACGCGTCGACCGGCCCCTCGGCGTAGCCGTTGCGCCCGGTCCGGCGGCGGAACGTCGCGGACCGGAGCTCGGCCGCGGTCAGCGGGGCCCCGGTGTCGAAGTACGCGATGAGGCGGTGGCAGAGCGCGTCCACGTCGGCGGGCTCGTAGCCCGGCTCCCGCCCCTGGGGCGGGGCGAACCGGTCGCCGTCGGGACGGCCCAGCCGCCCGTACAGGGTGCGCGCCTGCGCGCCCAGGTGCGCCATCCACGCGTCCTGGCCCTGCTCGGCGATGAACTGCGCCCGGTGCCGCGCGACGAAGGCGGCCTCCAGCCGGTCCAGCGCGGCGTCGACGGCGGCGGTGACGTACCCGCCGCGCACCATGTCGAAGGCGACGCCCCGCACCTGTGCGGACGACAGGCCCGTCGGGGGGCCCTGCTCGTAGAGCGAGCGCGCGTGGGCGAAGAACTCGTCCACCTCGTCGGGGTCGTACCCGCGCCGCAACCCGGTGACGGTACGGAACATCCCGTCGCTCACTCGTCCTCCTCCGCGGCGAGCTGGCCGCACGCGCCGTCGATGTCGCTGCCCCGCGTGTCCCGGATGGTCGTGGGGATGCCGTGCGCGCGCAAGCGTGCCACGAACTCGCGCTCCACCTCGGGATCGCTCGCCGTCCAGCGCGAACCCGGCGTCGGGTTGAGCGGGATCGGGTTGCAGTGCACCCAGCCCGTGCCGCCGCGGGCGACGAGCTTCTCCCCCAGCAGGTCCGCGCGCCACGCGTGGTCGTTGACGTCCCGGATGAGCGCGTACTCGATGGACACGCGGCGGCCGGTGACGTCGAAGTACCGGCGGGCGGAGTCCAGCGCCTCGTCGACGGTCCAGCGCGTGTTGACCGGGACCAGCTCGCTGCGCAGCTCGTCGTCCGGGGCGTGCAGGGACAGCGCGAGGGTGACGGGGATGCCCTCCTTCGCGAGCTTGTCCATCGCGGGGACGAGGCCCACCGTCGACACCGTGATGTTGCGTGCCGACATGCCGAGACCGTCCGGCGTGGGCGCGACGAGCCGGCGGACCGTCGCCATGACGGTCTTGTAGTTCGCCAGCGGCTCGCCCATGCCCATGAAGACCACGTTCGTCAGGCGCGTCGCACCGCCCGGGATCTCACCGGCCGCGAGGGCGCGCGCCGCCTGCCGCACCTGCTCCACGACCTCGGCCGTGGACAGGTTGCGTGTGAGGCCCATCTGGCCGGTGGCGCAGAAGGCGCACGCGAGACCGCAGCCGACCTGGCTCGAGACGCACAGCGTCGCGCGGTTGGCGTAGCGCATCAGCACCGACTCGACCTTGGCGCCGTCGAACAGGCGGTACAGCGTCTTGACGGTCGTCCCCTGGTCGGCCGTCAGCGTGCGGCTCTCGGTGAGCAGCGGCGGGAACAGGTCGGCGACCAGGACGTCCCGGGTGGCCTTCGGCAGGTCCGTCATGGCCGCGGGGTCGGCGGTGAGGTGCGTGAAGTAGTGCGTCGCGAGCTGCTTGGCGCGGAAGGGCTTCTCGCCCAGCGCCTGCACCGCCTCGACGCGCTCCTCGGGCGTGAGGTCGACGAAGTGCCGCGGCGGCTTGCCGCGGGCGCCGCGCATGGGGGCGCTGAGATCCAGACGGACCGGCGTGGGGTTCACGGCGGCGGCTCCTCTCCCGCGGGTGGCGGTCGGGACGGACGGACGGCGGCCCGGTGGGGCCGGGAGGACGGGCGGAGGGGCCGGGCGGGCGACGGTCGCGCTCGCTCGTGGCGGCTCAGCCCGCCGGGAGCAGGACGGTCAGCAGGACCCAGACCGTCGGGGCGGTGAGCAGCAGCGAGTCGAGACGGTCCAGGACACCCCCGTGCCCGGGCAGCAGACGGCCCATGTCCTTGAGCTCGAGGTCACGCTTGAGCATCGACTCCGCGAGGTCGCCGAGCGTCGCGCTCACGACCGTGCCGAGCCCGAGCAGGACGCCGACGAGCGGCTCGCCGTCGAACGCCACCTGCACGCCGACGACACCCACGACGCACGTGAGCACGACGGAGCCGAGCAGACCCTCCCAGGACTTCTTGGGGCTCACCGTCGGCGCGAGCGGGTGCCGGCCGAGCAGGCTCCCCACGGCGTACCCGCCGGTGTCGCAGGCGACGGCCAGCAGGATGAACAGCACGACCCGCGCGGGCCCGTCCGGCTCGGCCAGCATCAGCATGACGAAGCCCGCGAGGAACGGCAGGTAGGCGGCGGCGAACGTGGCGGCGGTCGCGTCCCGCAGCGCGGACTCGCCGCTGCCGTCGAGCACGCGCCACACGACGGCGCCGCCGACGGTGAGCAGGAACGCGACGAACAGCGCCTCCGGGCCCGCGGTGTACGCGGAGACGAGGACACCGGCCGTCCCCACGAGCAGCGGCAGCAGGGGCAGGTGGACCGAGCGCCGGGTGAGCGCCTGCGCCAGCTCCCAGACGGCCGCCCCACGGCGAGGACCGCGAGGGCGACGAACGCCTCCTTGCGGATGAACAACGACGCCGCCACGGCGCCGAGCAGCACGACGCCCACCGTGACCGCGGCCGGGAGGTCGCGTCCAGGGCTGGAGCTGCGGGGGGCGGCGAGCTGTGTCATCAGACCTCGAGCAGCTCGCTCTCCTTGGCGGCGAGGAGCTGGTCGACCAGGTCGACGTGGCGCTTGGTCAGGGCCTCGAGCTCCTTCTCCGCACGCACGACCTCGTCCTCGCCCGCCTCGCCGTCCTTCGCGATGCGGTCGAGCTCCTCCTTGGCACGCCGCCGGACGGAGCGCACGGAGATGCGCGCGTCCTCCGCCTTGCTCTTGGCGAGCTTGACGAAGTCCTTGCGACGCTCCGCGGTGAGGGCGGGCAGGACGACGCGCACGACGTTCCCGTCGTTCGTCGGGTTCACCCCGAGGTCGGAGTCGCGCAGCGCCTTCTCGATCGCCGACATCGACGACTTGTCGAAGGGCGAGACGAGGATCGTGCGCGCCTCGACGACGTTGAACGACGCGAGCTGCTGCAGCGGGGTGGGCGAGCCGTAGTAGTCGACGAACACCTTGGCGAACATCGCCGCGTTCGCACGGCCGGTGCGGATGGCGGCGAAGTCCTCCTTCGCGACCTCCACGGCCTTGTCCATCTTCTCCTCGGCCTCGAGGAGTGTGTCGTCGATCACCGGTGCTCCTTCATCGTGTCGTGCGGACCGCGCTGTGCGGTGCGGAGGGCGTGCGCTCAGCTCGCGGTGACGAGCGTCCCGATCTTCTCACCCTCGAGCGCACGCGTGACGTTGCCGTGCTCCTCGAGCCCGAAGACGCGCATCGGCACGTCGTTGTCGCGGCACAGGCTGAGGGCCGACGTGTCCATGACGCCGAGCTCCCCGACGATCGCGTCGGTGTACGTCAGGTGGTCGAGCTTGCGCGCGGTCGGGTCCCGGCGGGGGTCGGCGGTGTAGACGCCGTCCACGCCGTTCTTGCCCATGAGGACCTCCTGGCAGTGCGTCTCGAGCGCGCGCTGCACCGCCACGGTGTCGGTCGAGAAGTACGGCAGGCCCGCGCCGGCGCCGAAGATGACGACGCGGCCCTTCTCGAGGTGCCGGATCGCCCGCAGCGGGATGTACGGCTCGGCGACCTGGCCCATCGTGATCGCCGTCTGGACGCGCGTGCTCACGCCCGCCTGCTCGAGGAAGTCCTGCAGCGCGAGGCAGTTCATGACCGTGCCGAGCATGCCCATGTAGTCGGCGCGGGCGCGGTCCATGCCGCCGACCTGCAGCTCGGCGCCGCGGAAGAAGTTGCCGCCCCCGACGACGATCGCGACCTGCACGCCGTCGCGCACCGCCGCGGCGATCTCGCCCGCGATGCGGCGCACGACGGGCACGGCCAGGCCGACGGAGCCGCCGCCGAAGCTCTCGCCCGACAGCTTGAGCAGGACGCGCCGGCCCTGGACCTCCCCCGCGCTGCGCACGGGCACCCCCGGGGAGGACGTGCCGGTCTCGGGTGCGGCCTGCCGGCCGTCGGTCGGGTTCTCGGTCACGGGTCCTCCTCGTCGGTCGCGCCGCGACGGGCGCGCGTGGCCCGCGGGGTCGACGCGCGGCGCCCGGCGGACCGCGGGCGCCCGGTGCGGCGGTGGCCCCGGTCCGTACGGACCGGGGCCACCGCCGTCACGACGTGCTCAGGCTCCGACGCGGAACCGCACGAAGCCGGTCACCGTGCCGCCGGCCTCGGCGAGCACCTGGCCGACCGTCTTCTTCGGGTCCTTCGCGAAGGCCTGGTCCAGCAGGACCGACTCCTTGAAGTAGCCGTTGAGGCGGCCCTCGACGATCTTCGGCAGCGCGGCCTCGGGCTTGCCCTCGTTGCGGGCCGTCTCCTCGGCGATGCGACGCTCGTTCTCGACGACGTCCGACGGGACCTCGTCCCGCGTCAGGTACGTCGGGGAGTAGGCGGCGACGTGGGTCGCGACGTCACGGGCGACCGAGGCACCGGCCGCGTCCGTGGCGACGAGGACGCCGACCTGCGGCGGCAGGTCCTTGTTCACCTTGTGCAGGTAGACCTCGACGTGCTCGCCGGCGAGGCGGGCGACGCGGCGCACGACGACCTTCTCGCCCAGCGTGGCGGCGGTCTCGTCGACCACCGTCTGCAGCGGCGTGCCGTCGGAGTCCGCCGCGAGCAGCGCGTCGGCGTCGGCGGCACCGGAGGCGACGGCCGTGGCCAGGACGCGCTCCGCGAGGGAGATGAACGTCTGGTTCTTCGCGACGAAGTCGGTCTCCGAGTTGACCTCGACGAGCACGCCCGTCTGGCCCTCGCCGTCCGTGGTCGACGCGACGTTCGCCGCGACCAGACCGTCGGAGGCCGAGCGGCCCTCACGCTTGCCGACGCCCTTGAGACCCTTGACGCGGATGATCTCCAGCGCCTTGTCCGCGTCGCCCTCGGCCTCCTCGAGCGCCTTCTTGACGTCGAGCATCCCGGCACCGGTCCGCTCGCGCAGCGCCTTGATGTCGGCCAGCGAGTAGTTCGCCATCAGTTCCGTCCGTCCTTGAGTTCTCGGGTCCGGCCCGCTGGTCCGCGGGCCGAGCGGGTGCGGCGCGGTCGCTCGCGCCGCACCCGCTGGGTCACCAGGTGCGTCAGGCCTGCTCGTCCTGGGCGGCCTGCTCGCGCGCCGCGGCGTCCGCGGCGGCGTCGACGGCCGGGGCCGCGTCCTGGCCGGGCGCGGTCGCGGACTCGGCCGGGCCGGCCTCGCCCTCGGCGGCCTGCGGGTCGCCGGCGGCCGCGGCGGCCGCGTCCAGCTCGGCCGGCGCGAGCGCCGGGTCCTGCAGGCCGGCCTCGGCGCCGGCGAGGAGCTCGCGCTCCCACTCGGCGAGCGGCTCGGCGTCGGCGTCGGCGCCCTGCGTGGCGGCGGCGGCACCACCCGAGTGGCGCTTCATGAGGCCGTCGGCGGCCGCGTCGGCGATCACGCGGGTCAGCAGCTGCACGGCGCGGATCGCGTCGTCGTTGCCCGGGATCGGGTAGTCGACGACGTCCGGGTCGCAGTTGGTGTCGAGGATCGCGACGACCGGGATGCCGAGCTTGCGCGCCTCGTCGACGGCGAGGTGCTCCTTGTTGGTGTCGACGACCCAGATCGCCGAGGGGACCTTCGCCATGTCACGGATGCCGCCGAGCGTCTTCGCGAGCTTGTCCTTCTCGCGACGCAGGACGAGCAGCTCCTTCTTCGTCAGGCCCGAGGCCGCGACGTCGTCGAAGTCGATCTGCTCGAGCTCCTTGAGGCGCTGCAGACGCTTGTGGACGGTGGAGAAGTTGGTGAGCATGCCGCCCAGCCAGCGCTGGTTGACGTAGGGCATGCCGACGCGCGCGGCCTGCTCCGCGACCGGCTCCTGCGCCTGCTTCTTCGTGCCGACGAACAGGATCGAGCCGCCGTGCGAGACGGTCTGGCTCACGAAGTCGTACGCGCGGTCGATGTACGACAGCGACTGCTGCAGGTCGACGATGTAGATGCCGTTGCGCTCGGTGAAGATGAAGCGCTTCATCTTGGGGTTCCAGCGGCGGGTCTGGTGCCCGAAGTGGACACCGCTCTCGAGCAGCTGGCGCATGGTCACGACGGCCATGACACGTCCTCCCGGCGCGCACCGGCCAGGCGCGCGCTCTCGTGCGGGCAGGGCCCGCGGTCTCGGTTGTCGGTCCGGCCGGCGGCCGGTCCCCTGGTGCCACCCGCCGCCCGCGCCGGGCCCGAGGGCCCGGACCGTGCGGGACGACGACCGGTCGGCGACCGGGTCATGGCACGCGAATTCGACCGGCACGGGCCGGTCGTAGGGGAAGTCTAGCCCACGCCGGCCGGTGCCCTGCCGGAGGGCCCGCGAGCCGCCCTCAGCCCGATCTCCGCACGCGCCCGTCCCGAGGCCAGACTCCCCCGCTCCCGGGCGCACCGGGCCACGGCCACCGTCGACGCCATGCCGCACACCGCGCCCCCTCCTCCCCCGGCACCCGAGCCGGCCCGGCGTCGTCCACGACGCCGGGCGGTCGGTCGATCCGCCGCACCCTCGGGTCCGACGTCCGCCCGGCGGCGCCGGCACGGCGCACCGGCGGAGCGGCGCGGAACCACCGGACACGGCACCCGCCGGCGCGCGCGAGCCGGTGCCGTGCTGCCGGCGGTGCTCGTCCTCGCCGCCCTCGCCGGCGGGGCCGTCGCGCCGCCGTCCGGTGCCCGTCCCCCGGCCGCAGCGGCAGCGCCCGTGACGTACCGGCCCCCGGTGGGCGGCGTCCACGCCCCCAGTCGCCCCTTCGAGGCGCCGCCGGAGCGGTGGCTCGCCGGCCACCGTGGCGTCGACCTCAGCGCGGAGCCCGGCACGACGGTCGTGGCGCCGGCGGACGGCGTCGTGACGTTCGCGGGACCCGTCGCCGGACGCGGGGTCGTCACGGTGCTGCACGCCGACGGCCGCCGCAGCAGCGTCGAGCCGGTGACGGCCGTCGTCGTCGCGGGGACCGCCGTGCGTGCCGGGGACGCGCTGGGCACTCTGGCGGAGGGTGGGCACTGCCGACGCGCCTGCCTGCACTGGGGCGTCCGCGAGGGCGAGCGGTACGTCGACCCGTGGAGCCTGCTGCCCGGGTCGGGCCCGGTCGTGCTGCTGCCCGTGCCCTGACGCTCCCTGGGCCTCGCTCGGCGGGTGCGAGCCTCGCTCGGCGGGGCTCAGCCGCGCTCGGCGTCGAGCAGGCGCGTGCGCAGCCGCACCATGGCGGCCGTGTGGATCTGGGAGATCCGCGACTCCGTCACGCCGAGGACGCGGCCGATCTCCGCGAGCGTCATGCTCTCGTAGTAGTACAGGACCACGACCAGGCGCTCTCGCTCGCCGAGGCACTCGATCGCGCGGGCGAGCAGGTACTTCGTCTCCTGCGCCTCGACGGAACCCGCGGGGTCCTCGGCGCGCCGGTCACCCAGGGTGTCGGCCAGGGTCCCGGCGCCGGGGCGGTCGTCGGACCCCGCGAGCAGCTCGTCGAGGGCCGCGATGTTGACGGCGGCGAGCTGGGTGTACACCGCGCGGAGCTCGTGCACGGGCAGGTCGAGCCGCTGGGCGACCTCGGTCTCCGTCGGGGCGCGGTGGAGGGTCGACTCGAGCTCGCCGTACGCCCGGTCGACCGCGCGCGCCTTCGTGCGCACCGAGCGCGGCACCCAGTCCATCGCGCGCAGCTCGTCGATGATCGCGCCGCGGATGCGCGAGGAGGCGTAGGACTCGAACTTCACGGCCCGGTCGGTGCGGTACTTCTCGATCGCGTCGATCAGCCCGAACATGCCGTACGACACGAGGTCCGCGTGCTCCACCGTCGAGGGCAGGCGCATCCCGATCCGGCCCGCCACGGCGGTGACCAGCGGCACGTAGTGCAGGATCAGCTGCTCCCGCGAGCGCGGGCAGCGCTCCTGCGTGTAGCGCGTCCACAGCGCCTCGACGTCCGACGGCTCGGGGACGGCGACCGGGGCGGCCACGCCCGCCAGCGCCGCGTCGGACGCCGTGGGGGCGGGCTCGTCCTCGACCGCGGGCACGGCGGCGACGCGCTGCTGGGGCACGACGCCGGCCGGAGCGGTCCCGGGACGGTAGGTGCGCAGGGCGGTGGTGGCGAGCCCGACGGGGGCGTCCTGCAGTGCCGTCATCGTCGGCTCCGTCTCTGTGCTGGTGCCCGTGCGGGGCGAGGTGGGGCGGGCGGGGCGGGGCGGGCGAGGGCGGGCCGCGCGGGGCGTCCCGGCGGCAGGAGCGTGGCGTTCATGCCCGTGGGTGGGCGAGCCGGTGGGCGGAGCGCAGGCGCTCGGCGGAGACGTGGGTGTACCGCTGGGTCGTGGTGAGGCTCGCGTGGCCGAGCATCTCCTGCACCGAGCGCAGGTCCGACCCGCCCTCGAGCAGGTGCGTGGCGGCGGTGTGGCGCAGCGCGTGCGGCGCGACGTCGTCGACGCCCACCGCCGCTGCGAGCGCGTGCACGACGGCGCGCACCTGCCGCTGGTCCACACGTCCGCCGCGCCGCCCGAGCAGGAGCGCCGACGGCGTGCCCTCGCGGACCAGGCGCGGGCGCGCCCGCGCGAGCCACGCGTCGACCGCACGCGCGGCCGGCAGGCCGAAGGGCACGACCCGCTCCTTGTCACCCTTGCCGACCACGCGCAGGGTCCGGCCGGCGAGGTCCACGTCCGACACGTCGGCACCGCACAGCTCGCCCACGCGCACGCCCGTGCCGTACAGGAGCTCCAGGGCGGCCCAGTCCCGCACGTGCACCGGGTCCTCGTCCTGGGCGCGCTCCCGTGCCGCGTCCAGCAGCCGCGTGACCGGCTCCACCGCGAGCACCGTCGGCAGGGGCGCGGCACCGCGCGCCGAGGCGAGCCGCAGGGTCGGGTCGCTGGCGAGCCGGCTCGTGTGCACGGCCCAGCGGAAGAACGTGCGCGCGGCGGCCGAGCGCCGCGCGAGGGTGGCCCGGCTGCGGTCGGCGCTCGCCATCGCGGCGAGCCAGCCGCGCAGCACGGTCAGGTCGACCTGGTCCAGGCGGGCCGCCCCGTGACGGACGGCGTACCCGAACAGGTGCTCCAGGTCGCCGAGGTAGGCCCGCACGGTGTTCTCCGACAGAGCACGCTGCGCACGCAGGTGGAGGGCGAAGTCGGCGAGCAGCTGCGCCCGCTCGGGCGCCTGCGCCGTGATCTCCGCCATGAACATGCTCCTAAGGTGGCGTGCGTCACCGGGCCTTCACAAGACGCCCAGGAAACTACAAGAAAGCGCGATGACGGAATCCGCCGACAATGTCCGGTTCTGCAGGACGGATTCCCCTGAACGCCGCTTTTTTTCACCCGGGGCGCTGCTCATGCCCGTCGGCCACCACCCAACCGGCGGCCTCGCGGCGCACCAGCCCGTCGAGCTCGAGCAGGCCGAGCATGTCACGCGCCTCGCCCGGCGTCGTGCCGGCGCGCACGGCCACCTCGTCCGCACCCCGAGCCCCTCGCCGCGGCAGCGCGTCGAGCACCCGGCGCGCGACCGGCGGCAGGCGGTCACGCGGCCCGTCGGGTGCGCTCGCCTCCGCCACCGCGTCCGTGCCGGCCTCCCCGGCGAGCTCGACGACCTCGGCGGCGTCCGTGACGCAGACGGCGACGCCGTCGCGCAGGAGCCGGTGACACCCGGCCGACGCCGCCGACGTCACCGGACCGGGCACGGCGCCCACCGGCCTGAGCAGACGTGCGGCGTGGTGGGCGGTGCTCGCCGCTCCCGACCGCCACGCCGCCTCCACGACCACCGTGGCACGCGCCGACGCCGCGATCAGCCGGTTGCGCTGCAGGAAGCGGCTGCGCGTGGGGACGGCACCGGGCGGGACCTCGCTGGCCACGGCACCGCCTGTGTGCACGACCTCCTCCAGCAGACGCGCGTTGCCGACGGGGTACGCGCGGTCGACACCACCGGCCAGCACCACGAGCGTCCGCCCCTCCCCCAGCAGCGCCCCGCGGTGCGCGCCGGCGTCGATCCCGTACGCACCGCCGGAGACCACCTGCCAGCCCCGCCGCGCCAGGTCGACGGCCAGGTCGACGGCGACGCGCTCGCCGTACGCGCTGCAGGCCCGGGCACCCACGAGCGCGACCGCCCGCTGGGACGCCGCAGGACCACCGCGCACCCACAGCGCGAAGGGCGCGGCGACGCCGAGGTCGTCGAGACCCGCGGGCCACTCCGCGTCCCCGGGGACGACCACACGAGCAGCGACGCGCGCCGCCGCCTCGCGGTCGCGCGCGGGCTCGACGCGGGCACGGCGCACCGCCCAGCGCGCGAGGCCGGCCGACACCCGTCGGCGCGTGCGGTCGCCCGTCGCACCGGCCGGCCCCTCGAGCGCGGCCCAGTCCGGCGCCCCCGCGGCGATCGCAGCGTCGACCCACGACAGCGCCCGGGCCGCACCGCACGCCTGGACGAGCGCGCCCGCGACCTCGTCACCGGGCTCCGCGAGGGCGCTCCACACCGCCCGCGCGTCCCGCTCGTCCTCGGTCACGCGCCGTGCCCCCGCGTCCGCAGGGCGAGCGCGCGGGCCACGTCCTCGCGCGCGGGCGCGACCCGCCCGTCGAGGTCGGCGACCGTCCACGCGACCCGCAGCACCCGGTCCGCGCCGCGCAGGCTGAGGGTGCCGCGGTCGACGGCACGGTGCAGGTCCGCCAGCAACCGCCCGTCGGGACCGAGCCGGCTGTGCAGGGCGCGGGCGGGCACCTCGGCGTTGGTGCGCCACCCGGCATCCCGCCACCGGGCCCGCTGCGCCGCGCGCGCAGCCGCGACGCGTGCCGCGACCGCGGCGCTGCCCTCCCCCACGCCGTCGCTGGCGCGCGAGGGCTGGACGTCGAGCTGCAGGTCGACCCGGTCGAGGAGCGGACCGGACAGCTTCCCGAAGTACCGGCGCCGCTGCTCCGGTCGGCACGTGCAGTCGAGGCCCTTGCCCACAGCACGCCCGCACGGGCAGGGGTTGGCCGCGAGCACGAGCTGGAACCGGGCCGGGTACCGTGCGGCCCCCGCCGCGCGGTGCAGCACGATCTCGCCGTGCTCCAGCGGCTGGCGCAGGGTCTGCAGCACACCGGTCGTGAACTCCGGCGCCTCGTCGAGGAACAGCACGCCCCGGTGGGCGCGCGAGGCCGCCCCCGGACGCGGCAGGCCGGGCCCGCCGCCCACCACGCTGGCCGCCGTCGCGGTGTGGTGCGGGTCCTCGAAGGGGGGCCGGCGCAGCAGCCCGAGGGAGGCGTCGAACGTCCCGGCCACCGAGTGCAGCGCCGTCACCTCGACCGCGTCGGCGTCCTCGAGGTCGGGCAGCAGCCCCGGCATCCGCGCCGCGAGCATCGTCTTGCCCGTCCCCGGCGGCCCGACGAGCAGGAGGTGGTGGCCCCCCGCAGCCGCCACCTCGACGCCCAGCCGTGCCTCCTCCTGCCCCCGCACGTCCGCCAGGTCGAGCACAGGGCCACCGGGCGGACCGGCCGCCGTCACCGCGGGGACGGCCTCGACGTCGGGCACGTCGACGTCCGCACCGTGCCGGGCCGCGACCTGCGCCAGGTGCTCCGCCGCGAGGATCTCGGCGCCCGGGACGAGCGCCGCCTCGGCGGCGTTCCCGGCGGGCACCACCACCCGGGGCCGGCCCGCTGCGACCGCCGCCGCCACCGCCGGCAGGACACCGCGCACGGGGCGCACCCGCCCGTCCAGCCCCAGCTCCCCGACGTGGACCCACTGCGCGGCGCGCGCGGGATCGACGACGCCCGCGCCGGCGAGCGTCGCCACCGCGACCGCCAGGTCGAACCCCGAGCCCGTCTTCGGCAGCGTCGCGGGCGACAGGTTCACGGTGATGCGGCGGTTGGGCCAGACGAGCCCCGACGAGGACACCGCGGCCCGGACGCGGTCGCGGGACTCCGCGAGCGCGGCGTCCGGCAGCCCGACCAGGGTGAAGGCCGGCAACGAGGCAGCCAGGTGCGCCTCGACCTCGACGACGTGCCCGTGCAGGCCCAGCAGCGCGACGGCGCAGGTGCGCCCGAGCACGTCAGACCACCCCCACGAGGTGCTCGACGTGCGCACGGCCACGCGCGGGGAGGGTCACGGCGACGACGTCGACCCGCACCGAGCGCACCGGCGCGTCGTGCGCGCGCAACCACGCCGCCGTCAGCCGGCGCAGCCGCGCGAGCTTGCGGGCCGTGACCGCCTCCGCGGGGTGCCCGTAGCGCGCCGACCGCCGCGTCTTGACCTCGATGGCGACGAGCTCGTCGCCGTCGAGCGCGACGATGTCGAGCTCACCCTCCGGACACCGCCAGTTGCGGTCGAGCACCCGCCACCCGGCCTCCGTGACGAACCTCGCCGCCACGTCCTCGCCGTACCGTCCCACCGCGTCCGTCGCTCGCACGCCGACCACCTCCGGCCACGACCCTGGCCGGTGCGGGCGGGAGCCGGCGGCGGCAGCGGGTCGGGCGGTGGGCGGCCGCGCGCCGACGAGGGCTGTGGTCGGCTCGCCGAGCCCGGTGCGGACGCGGTCAGCGCGGGAAGGCGGTCCCCGAACCCAGGTCGAGCTCGGCCTTGGCGAGCTCCTCGACGTTCACGTCCTTGAACGTGACGACGCGCACCGACTTCACGAACCGGGCCGAGCGGTACACGTCCCACACCCACGCGTCGACCAGCGAGAGCTCGAAGTACACCTCGCCGGCGGCCGAGCGGACCTGCAGGTCCACGTGGTTGGCCAGGTAGAAGCGCCGCTCCGTCTCGACGACGTACGAGAAGAGCCCGACCACGTCCCGGTACTCGCGGTAGAGCGCGAGCTCCATGTCGGTCTCGTAGTTCTCCAGGTCCTCGGCGCTCACGGGACCATCATCCCCCATCCCGTGCCGGGGCACGGGACTGCGCGGGTCGCGCCGTGCCCCTCAGACGAGCCGCAGGTCCTCGGTCAGCAGACCGTCGAGGGTCCAGCCGGGACCTCGCGTCTGCGGGGGCGGCGCGACCGTCTCGGGCAGCCGCCACGAGCGGCGGTGCAGGGGGCTCGGGCCGTGCAGACGCAGGCCCGCCAGGTGGTCGGGTGCCGCGTAGCCCTTGTTCTCGTGCCAGCCGTAGTGGGGGTGGTCGTCGGCGTGCCGCACCATCAGCGCGTCGCGCTCGCACTTGGCCAGGACGCTGGCCGCCGCGACGCTCGCGCACGTGCGGTCCGCCTTCACGCGCAGCCGCACGGCGGGCACGGGCACGTCCTGCCGGTCGCCGAACAGCTCGTCCTGCGTGCCGAACAGGTCGGGAGCGGGCGGGGTCAGCCAGTCGTGCGCACCGTCGAGCACCACGACGTCGACGCGCTCGACGACGGTCAGGACGGCTGCCAGCGCGCGCGTCCCGGCCAGCCGCAGCGCGGCGACGATCCCGCGCTCGTCGATCTCCTGCGCGCTCGCGTGCGCCACCGCCCGGGCCACGCCCCACCGGCCGAGCGCGGGCAGCAGCTGCTCGCGCGCGGCCGGGGTGAGCAGCTTGGAGTCCGCGACGCCGCGCGGTGCCGAGCGGGTGCCGGAGTCGACCACGACGACGCCGACGGTCACCGGACCGGCGAGCGACCCGCGGCCCACCTCGTCCATCCCCGCCACGTACGTGTGCCCCTCGCGCAGCAGGGCGCGCTCGTGACGCAGGTGCGGCACGGGCCGCGAGGACGGGCGCGCCGCGCGCGGCTGCCGCACCGGCGCGGTGGTCGCGGGCGCGGCGGCGGGAGACGGGTCGGTGAGAGTCATGCAGGATCCGGAGGTCAGGACGGGTCGGGGACGCCGGCGAACGTGTCCGACGGGTTGCGCAGCACGGTCACGCGGTCGAGCGGCCACACGGTGACGAACGCGACGCCGACGATGTTGTCCATCGGCACGGAGCCGCCGCCGGGACGCCCCTGGTTGAAGCGCGAGTCCGCCGAACGCTGGCGGTTGTCCCCCATCACCCAGACCGAGCGCTCGGGCACGACCACGTCGAACGGCTCCTCGCTCGGCTGGGCGCCGGCAGCCAGGTACGGCTCGTCGATCGGGACGCCGTTGACGGTGACGGGCTCACCGGGGCCCGCACAGGCCACACGGTCCCCCGGCAGCCCGATGACCCGCTTCACGAGGTGCTCGCCGGCGTCCTGGGGCAGCAGACCGATCCAGGTCAGGCCGTCCTCGACGGCGGCGGCCACGGGACCGCGCGGCTCCTCCGCCGTGGGCGGCAGCCAACCACCGGGGTCCTTGAAGACGACGACGTCACCGCGGCGCAGATCGCGCGGTCCGGGAGTGAGCTTGCTGACGAGGATCCGGTCGTTCTCGATGAGGGTGTCGTGCATCGACTGCGACGGGATGAAGAACGCCTGCACCAGGAACGTCTTGACGACCAGCGACAGCACGAGCGCGCTGACGAGGATGATCGCCGTCTCGCGCACCCACGACCAGGCGCCGGAGCGTCGGGCCCGGCCGGCCTCGCGCGCGTGCTCGCGCCGTCGACGGCGGCTGCCCGCGACCTCGGGGTCGTGCGCCGGCTCCGGCGCGACCCGTCCGTCGCCGCCGGCCGCCGCACCCGTCGGGGGCCACGGCGGCCGCCCGTTCCCGGCACGGGCGTCGGCGCCCTGCCCGGGGGTCGGCACCGACCCCAGCTGCTCGGCGCGTCGCTCGCTCACGGTCACACTCTCGCACGCGGGCGCGTCCGACGGGGCACCTGCCCGCCCGCCGGGCCGTCCCACCGGCCGCCTCCTGCGCGACCGTGCGCGGTGGGGACGACGACGGGCGGCCACCGCAGCTGCGGTGACCGCCCGTCGTGGGAGGTGCGGTGCTCAGCCCTTGGCCGGGGCCTGCTCGCGCTTCTCCTTGATCTTCGCCTTCTTGCCCCGCAGCGCGCGCAGGTAGTACAGCTTCGCGCGGCGGACGTCACCGCGGGTGACGACCTCGATGGAGTCGAGCGTCGGCGAGTGGACGGGGAACGTGCGCTCCACGCCGACGCCGAAGCTGATCTTGCGGATCGTGAAGGTCTCGCGCACGCCGGCACCCTGGCGGGCGATGACGACGCCCTGGAACGCCTGGATACGAGAGCGGTTGCCCTCGACGACCTTGACGTTGACCTTGAGCGAGTCGCCGGGACGGAACTCCGGGACGTCGGTGCGCAGCGAGGCTGCGTCGAGCGCGTCGAGCGTCTGCATGAGGTGTCACTTCCCCGCCCTGCCGCAGGTCAGGAGCGTGATCGACGGGCGCACGCGCTGCCGGGGCAGGGCAGGCGCCCGAGGGGGTTCCGGATTCGGTGGGACGGACCGCGGCCGGGCCGGGTCCGTGCGTCGTGGGCGCTCTCCCCTGCGGCAGAGAGGCGACCGACGCGCACCGACCGACCAGTCTGCCACAGCCGGGGCCCGCGGACCGAATCAGGGCTCGCCCACACGCTCCAGGGCGTCCCCGCCCGGGTCCACGCGCACGAGCCGGCCCTCCCGCACGTCCCAGCCCAGCGCCGCCAGCACCGCGCGGTCGTGCCGGTCCAGTGCGGCGGGGTCGAGCGCGGCCACGAGGTCGGGCCGGCGCGCGGCCGTCCGCTCGAGGGCGCGGTCGCGGCGCCAGCGCTCGATCCGGGCGTGGTGCCCGGACAGCAGCACGTCCGGCACGGCACGTCCGGCCCACTGCGCGGGCTTGGTGTACACGGGGTACTCGAGCAGACCGGCCGCGCCGTGCGACTCCTCGACCAGGGAGGCGGGGTTGCCCACGACGCCCGGCAGCAGGCGCGCGACCGCCTCGACGACCACGAGCGCGGCGACCTCACCGCCGTTGAGCACGTAGTCGCCGAGCGACAGCTCGGTGACGCGCACGCGCTCGCCGTAGTGCTCGGCCACGCGCGCGTCGATCCCCTCGTACCGGCCGCACGCGACGACGAGGTGCTCCTCGCGGGCGAGCCGCTCGGCGGTGCGCTGCGTGAAGACCTCGCCGGCGGGCGACGGGACGATGAGGTGCGCCCCGTCGTCGAGCACGTCGTCGAGGGCGCGACCCCACACGTCGGGCCGCATCACCATGCCGGCTCCGCCGCCGAACGGCGTGTCGTCGACCGTGCGGTGCCGGTCGTCCGTCCACGCGCGCAGGTCGTGCACGCGCAGGTCCAGCAGCCCCGCGGTGCGCGCCTTGCCGACGAGCGACAGGTCGAGCGCGGCCAGGTACTCGGGGAAGATCGAGACGACGTCGACGCGCACGTCAGCCCTCGTCGCCGGTCGGCTCGTCGACCACCAGCCGTGCGGCGTCGGCCGCGAGCAGGCCGCCCGGCGGGTCGAGGACCACGCGTCCGGCGGCCACGTCGACGACCGGCACGATCGCCTCGACGAACGGCACGAGGGTGCGCGTGCCGTCGGACTCGCGCACCACGAGCAGGTCCTGGGCGGGCAGGTGCTCGAGCCCGACGACCTCGCCGAGCAGGCGCCCGTCCGCCACGTGCTCGGCGCGCAGGCCGACGAGCTCGTGCTCGTACCAGCCGTCGTCGTCGGCGTCGTCGTCGCTGTCGACCAGGAGCTCGACACCGCGCAGCGCCTCGGCCGCGGTGCGGTCGCCCGCCTCCGCGAAGGTCACGTACCAGCGCTCCTGGGCCCGGCGCACGCGCGCGACGGTCAGCGGCCCCGCCGACGCGGGCTCCGTGGCCAGGCGCGCCCCCTCGACGAGCCGCCGCTCGGGCACGTCCGACCGGACGTCCAGCGCGACCTCGCCGCGCAGGCCGTGGGCCCGCCCGATCCGGGCGACCGTCAGCTGCATCGTGCTCTCCCTCCCCCGCCCGCCTGCCGGCACCGGGGCTTCTCGGTCACGGGCGGGCCCGGTGACGGCCGACGGCCCGGCCCCTCGAGGAGGGACCGGGCCGTCGGGATGCTTCTCAGCGCCGGTCGACGTCGACCACGTCGACGCGGACCGGGCCGTCGGTCGACAGCGCGCCCACGACCGTGCGCAGGGCACGGGCGGTACGGCCGCCGCGACCGATGACGCGCCCGAGGTCCTCGGGGTGCACACGCACCTCGAGCATCTCCCCGCGGCGCTGCGACGAGGCACGCACGCGCACGTCGTCCGGGTGGTCGACGATGCCCCGCACCAGGTGCTCGAGCGCGTCGGCGAGCATCAGGCCTGCTCGTCCTCGGCGGGCGCCTCGGCGTCCGCAGCGGGAGCGGCGGCCTTCTGCTCGGCGGCGCGGGCCTTGGCCTTCTCGGCGTCGGCCGAGGCGGCCTCGACGGCGGCCGCGGCGTCGGCCTTCGGCGCCTTCGTCCGCAGCGTGCCCTCGGCACCCGGCAGGCCCTTGAACTTCTGCCAGTCGCCGGTGACCTTGAGCAGCGCGAGGACCTGCTCGGTCGGCTGCGCGCCGACGCCGAGCCAGTACTGCGCACGGTCCGAGTTCACGTCGATGAGCGACGGCTCCTCGGTCGGGTGGTACTTGCCGATCTCCTCGATCACGCGGCCGTCGCGCTTGGTGCGCGAGTCGGCGACGACGATGCGGTAGTACGGCGCGCGGATCTTGCCCAGACGCTTGAGGCGGATCTTCGTGGCCACGAGGTGGTGTCTCCTGATGTCTGCTGGGGTGGCGTCGCGGTCGGCACCCGTGGGGAGGGCGCGCCGGTCCGGCCGAGGACGCAGCGGGCACAGGTAGAGGGGCTGTGCGCGCCGAGTACAGCCGACCATTGTGCCAGACATCGGGGCCCCGGTGAGCACGCGCCGTGCCGCGGTGCTCACAGAGCCGCACCCGCCCGGCGTCACCCGGCGACCGGTACGTCAGCGGTGGCGCACCCCGCGCAGGACGACGGCCGCCGGCGCGACCAGCGCGCGCACGTCCGCGCGCGGGTCCGCGTCGTAGACGACGACGTCGGCGCTGGCCCCCTCGGCGATGCCCTCCGCCCCGAGCCACGCGCGCGTGCGCCAGCTCGCGGCGGCGACGACGTCGCGGGCGGGGATCCCGGCCTCGACCATCTCGGCCGCCTCGTCCGCGATCCGGCCGTGGCCGATCGTGCCGCCCGCGTCGGTGCCGACGAGCACGCGGACACCCGCGTCGTGCAGGTCGCGCACGTGCTGCAGCCGCCGCGTGTGCATCCGCCGCATCCGCGCCGCGAAGCGCGGGTAGCGGGCCTCCCCTGCGCGGCGATCGCCTCGAACTGCGCGACCTGGAGCAGCGTCGCGGTCACGGGGACCCCGGCGGCGGCGATGCGCTCGACCTGGTCGGGGGTGGCACCCGTCGCGTGCTCGAGGCAGTCGACGCCCGCGGCGAGCAGCGGGTCGAGCGCCTCCGTCGAGAACGTGTGGGCCGTCACGCGCGCCCCGGCCTCGTGCGCGGCGGCCACGGCGGCGGCCAGCACGTCGTCCGGCCACAACGGGCGCAGGTCGCCGTCGGGTCCGAGGTCGCGGTCGATCCAGTCGGCGACGAGCTTGACCCAGCCGTCACCGCGCGCGGCCTCCTCGCGCACCGCCGCCGGCAGCTCCTCGACCGCGACGAGCTCGCGGCCGTAGTGCCGCAGGTACCGCTTGGGCCGCGCGAGGTGGCGGCCGGCGCGGATCAGCCGGGGCAGGTCGGCGCGTGCGTGCACCCAGCCGGTGTCGGCGGGCGACCCCGCGTCGCGCACGAGCAGGACGCCCGAGTCGCGGTCCGCGAGGGCCTGCCGCTCGGCCGTCGCCGCGTCCACGGCGCCGTCCGACGCGAGGCCGATGTGGCAGTGCACGTCGACGAGACCGGGCAGCACCCACCCCTCGAGCACGGCGTCCGGCACGCCCGCGGGACGTTCGAGGGTCAGCCGGTCGCCGACGACCCACGCCTCACCGACCTCGTGCTCGTCCCCGAGCACGACGGTCCCCCGCAGGTGCGTGACGCCCACGCCGGCGCTCAGCGGCCGCCGAAGAGCTTGTCGAGCCCGGCCGGCAGCTGCAGGTCCGCGGGGTCCGGCGCCTGCGCCGCACGGCCGCCGATCCCGAACGCCGAGCCGGCCGGGGCCTGCCCGGCGGCGCGTGCCGCGGCGGCCTTCTCCTGCTCCGCGCGCTTCGCCGGGTTGCCGGAGCGGGCACCCTTCGCACGCTTGGCCGGCGCCTGCTTGCCCCGCGACTTCTTGCCGCCCATGCCCGGCAGGTTCCCCATGCCCGGGGGCATGCCCGGCATGCCGCCGCCCTTGGCCATCTGGCGCATCATCTTCTTCGCGCCCTCGAACCGCTCGAGCAGCTGGTTGATCTCGCTCGGGGTGGTCCCGGAGCCGCGGGCGATGCGTGCACGGCGGGAGCCGTTGATGATCTTCGGGTTCTGCCGCTCGCCGGGGGTCATCGAGCGGATCATCGCCTCGATGCGGTCCACCTCGCGCTCGTCGAAGTTCTCCAGCGCCTCGCGCATCTGCCCCATGCCGGGCAGCATCCCGAACATCTTCTTGATCGAGCCCATGTTGCGCAGCTGCTGCATCTGCACGAGGAAGTCCTCGAGCGTGAAGTCCTCGCCGCCGACGAGCTTGCCGGCCATCTTCTCGGCCTGGTCGGCGTCGAACGCCTTCTCGGCCTGCTCGATGAGGGTGAGCACGTCACCCATGTCGAGGATGCGCGACGCCATGCGGTCGGGGTGGAAGACCTCGAAGTCGGTGAGCTTCTCACCCGTCGAGGCGAACATGATCGGCCGGCCCGTCACGCTCGCGATCGACAGCGCGGCACCACCGCGCGCGTCGCCGTCGAGCTTGGACAGCACGACGCCCGTGAAGCCGACGCCGTCCTGGAACGCCTGCGCCGTGGTGACGGCGTCCTGGCCGATCATCGCGTCGACGACGAAGAGGACCTCGTCCGGCTGCACGGCGTCGCGGATGTCGGCGGCCTGCCGCATGAGCTCGGCGTCGACGCCGAGACGACCCGCGGTGTCGACGATGAGGACGTCGTGCTGGCGCCGGCGCGCCTCCTCCAGGCCCGAGCGGGCGACGGAGACGGGGTCGGCACCGGCCGGCAGGACGTCGTCCGCCCCCTGGTTGCCCGGGTGCGGCGCGTGCACCGGCACGCCCGCGCGCTCGCCGACGACCTGCAGCTGCGTGACGGCGTTCGGACGCTGGAGGTCCGCCGCGACGAGCATCGGGGTGTGCCCCGAGCCCTTGAGCCACTGCGCGAGCTTGCCCGCGAGCGTCGTCTTGCCCGCACCCTGCAGACCGGCGAGCAGGATCACCGTCGGCGGCTGCTTGGCGAAGACCAGGGTCCGCGTCTGCCCGCCGAGGATCGCCACCAGCTCGTCGTTGACGATCTTGACGACCTGCTGCGCGGGGTTCAGCGCGCGCGAGACCTCGGCGGACAGCGCGCGCTCGCGCACCGCACCGGTGAACTGGCGGACGACCGGCACGGCCACGTCGGCGTCGAGGAGGGCACGACGGATCTCACGGATCGTCGCGTCGATGTCCGCCTCCGAGAGCCTGCCCTTCGAGCGCAGGTTCTTGAAGGTCGACGTGAGACGGTCGGAGAGGGTGGCGAACACCGGACCTCGCTGCGGGAAGCGGACGGGCTACGGACGGTCCAGGGTACCTGCCAGGGCGCGCAGACCCCGGGCGGTGAGGTCGTCGACGAGCCGCTCCCGCCACGCGGTCCACGCCGCGGGGCCGGCCGCGGACGCGTCCGCCTCGGTCAGCGCGCGCAGGAGCACGAGCAGGTCGGCTCGGTGGTCGACGGCGTCGAGGAGGCGCGTGAGCGTCGCGGGGTCGTCCGGGTCCGCACCGGTCGCGAGCTCGGCCAGCGTGAGGTGCTCACGCACCAGGCGCGCCACGTCGGCCGCGACCCGCGGCCCGAACCCCATCCGCTCCACGACGGGACCGGCCAGGCGCGCACCCTCGACGGAGTGGTCCCCGGCGCCGGCGCGCTTGCCGATGTCGTGCAGCAGCGCGGCGAGCAGCAGCGTGTCCGGCGCCTCGACCGCCCGGCGGTCCCGCCCCGCCCTCGCGACCGTCTCCACGAGGTGCCGGTCGACGGTGTGCCGGTGGACCGGCGAGCGCTGCGGCCGGTTGCGCACGCCCGCCCACTCGGGGATCCACGTCGTGACGACCCCGGCGAGGTCCAGCGCCTCCCACACGGGCACCTGCGCGGGCCCGGAGGCCAGCAGGTGCAGCAGGTGCGCACGCGCGGCGCGCGGCCACGGCACCGGCAGCGGCGGCGTCGCCTCCAGGCTCGCGACCGTGACGGGCGACAGGACGAGGCCCGTGCGCGCCGCCGTCGCCGCGGCGCGCAACGACAGCACGGGGTCGTCGGCCGGACGCGCGTCCACGCCGAGCACCAGCTCCCCGTCGTGCTCGACCAGCCCTTCCGCGATCTGGCGCAGCCGCGGCGGCGTGCGCCGGCCCCGCACGAGCACGGGCCGGCGCGCCGGGCGCTGCAGCGCCTGCCGGGCGTTGCGGGCGGTGGTGTCGAGCGCGTACGAGATGACCCGCCCCGCCTCGGCCACCGACGCGAGCAGGTCGTCCCGGTCGTCGAACCCGACGAGCGCGGCGACCTCGTCCTGGTCGACGAGCAGCAGCCGGTTGGTGTGCCGGCGCGTCACCACCTGCACGGCGTCGCGGACGTCGAGCAGGTGCGCGTACGCGTGGTCGACCGCGCCGTGCGGCCGGTCCGTCAGCCACGTCGCCGCCAGCGCGGACAGCACGACGGCGTCCCGGATGCCGCCGCGCGCCTCCTTGAGGTCCGGCTCGAGCAGGTAGGCCAGCTCGCCGTGCCGCTCGGCGCGCTGCCGGGTGGACGCCAGGAGCTCGGGCAGGCGCCGGCGCGCGGCCGAGCGCCAGTCCGCCAGCAGCGCCGACCGGGCCCGCGCGACGACGACGCCGTCCCCCGCGACCGGCTGCAGCTCGAGCAGCCCCACCGCCGCCGGCAGGTCCTTCGACGCGACCTGCCGGCACTGCGCGAGCGAGCGCACCGCGTGGTCCAGGTCGAGGTTCGCGTCCCAGATGGGGTACCACAGGCGCTGCGCGAGCGCCGCGATCTCGTCGGGGCCGTGCCCGCGCCCCTCGTGCACGAGCAGCAGGTCGAGGTCCGACACGGGGCTCGCGTCACCACGGCCGACGCTCCCGACGACGCCGAGCGCGACCCCGGGCACGTCCCGCCCCTCGGTGACCTCGTCCCAGAGCCGGGCGAGCGCCCCCACCACGAGGTCCGCGACGGCGCGCCGACGGGCGACCCCGTCCGTGCCCGGTCCCGTCATCCGTGCGGCGGTCGTGAGCCGGGCGGCACGCAGGTCCCGCACCCCGAGCGGGTGCGGGACCTGCGGCGACCCGGCGGCGCCCGTCGCGGGCGGCCGTCCCGTCGTCATGTGCTGTGCGCGACCGTCCTGCTCAGAGGGCGTCGTCGCCGTGCTCACCGGTGCGGACGCGGGCCACGTCCTCGACCGGCACGACCCAGACCTTGCCGTCACCGATCTTGCCGGTCTGCGCCGCACGGACGATGACCTCGGTGACCGCCGCCGCGTCGCCGTCCGCGACGAGGACGTCGATCTTCACCTTCGGCACCAGGTCCACCGTGTACTCCGCACCGCGGTACACCTCGGTGTGGCCGCGCTGGCGGCCGTAGCCGCTCGCCTCGCTGACCGTCAGACCGCGGACACCCGCGGCCTCGAGGGCCGACTTCACGTCGTCCAGCCGATGCGGCTGGATGACCGCCGTCACGAGCTTCGTCATCACTTCACCTCCGTCACGACGCGGGCACCCGCGCCCAGCGACTCGTACGCCGTCTCGCCGTGGACCGTCAGGTCGAGACCGGACACCTCCTGCTCGTCGGACGCCCGCAGGCCGATCGTCGCCTTGAGGACCAGCGCGATGACGAGCGTGGCCAGACCGCTGAAGAGCATGGCCAGGACGGCGACGACGATCTGCGTGCCGAGCTGGCCCGCGCCGCCACCGTAGAACAGGCCGTTGGCCGCGCCCTCGGGGTACCAGGTCGCGTCCGTGTTCGTCGAGAACAGGCCGATGAGGACCGTGCCGACGAGGCCGCCGACGAGGTGGACCCCGACCACGTCGAGGGAGTCGTCGTAGCCGAACTTGTACTTCAGGCCGACGGCCAGGGCGCACAGGACACCCGCGACGAGGCCGATCGCGATCGCGCCCCACGTGTCGACCGCCGCGGCGGCCGGGGTGATGGCGACGAGGCCGGCGACGACGCCCGACGCCGCACCCAGCGACGTGGCGTGGCCGTCACGGATCTTCTCCGTGCCGATCCAGGCGAGCAGCGCGACCGCCGTGGCGACCGTCGTGTTGACCCAGGCGCGGCCGGCCGTACCGTCCGCGGCGAACTCCGAGCCGGCGTTGAAGCCGAACCAGCCGAACCACAGCAGCGCGGCGCCGAGCATGACGAACGGCAGGTTGTGCGGCCGCATCGGCTCACGGCCGAAGCCCTTGCGCTTGCCGAGGACGATCGCCAGCACGAGGCCCGCGACACCGGCGTTGATGTGCACGACCGTGCCACCCGCGAAGTCGATCGGGACGGGCAGCGCGTCGATGAGGAACCAGCCGCCGCCGAGCAGGCCGCCGCCCCAGACCATGTGCGCGAGCGGCAGGTAGACGACCGTCACCCACAGGCCCGCGAACACCAGCCAGGCGCCGAACTTCATGCGGTCCGCGACGGCGCCCGAGATCAGCGCGACGGTGATGACCGCGAACGTGAGCTGGAAGCCGGCGGCGACCAGGAACGGCACTCCGGTCCCGGCCATCAGGCTCTCGTCGTCCGTGGCGCCCTGCAGGCCGAGGAAGTCGGTCGGGTTGCCGATGAACCCGCCGATGTCGCTGCCGAAGGCCGCCGAGTACCCGTACACGACCCAGATGAGCGAGACGAGGCCGAGGGCCCCGAAGCTCATCATCATCATGTTGAGCACGCTCTTGCCGCGGACCATGCCGCCGTAGAAGAACGCCAGCGCGGGCGTCATCAGGAACACCAGGGAAGCGGCGAAGATGATGAACGCCGTGTTCCCGCTGTCCAGGACGAATTCTTCCATCGAGATCGCCTCTCCCCTCGCCAGCCGGGGGTGGCTGGTCGGCGACAACGGTCGCGGAGAGGCGTTTCACCGGCGCACGCGCGCGGTTTCCGGGACGTGACATGCGGCCCGGCGGTGTGAACATCGTGTTTCCACCCGGGCGATCGTCCAGCACTCGGGACGGCGCACCGCGCGGGTGCGCGTGCGCGGCGCGGGCACCGGCGGACCGGCACCCGCGCCGCGCGCCGGGCGGGGTCAGTCCCCCAGCAGGCCGTCCACGAACGCCTCGGGGTCGAACGGCGCGAGGTCGTCCGGCCCCTCGCCGAGGCCGACGAGCTTGACCGGGACGCCGAGCTCGCGCTGCACCGCGACGACGATGCCGCCTCGGGCGGTGCCGTCGAGCTTGGTCAGGACGATGCCCGTCACCCCCGCGACCTCGCCGAAGACGCGCGCCTGCTGCAGCCCGTTCTGCCCCGTGGTCGCGTCGAGGACGAGCAGGACCTCCGACAGCGGCACGTCACGGCTCAGCACGCGGGTGATCTTGCCCAGCTCGTCCATAAGGCCGGCCTTGTTCTGCAGGCGCCCGGCGGTGTCGACCAGGACGACGTCCGCACGCTCCTGGCGGCCCGTGCGCAGCGCGTCGAACGCCACCGAGGCCGGGTCCGCGCCGTCCCGGTCCGACCGGACGGTGCGCACCCCGACCCGCGAGCCCCACGTCTCGAGCTGGTCGGCGGCCGCGGCGCGGAACGTGTCCGCCGCACCGAGCACGACCGTGCGCCCGTCCGCGACCAGCACGCGCGCCAGCTTGCCCACGGTCGTCGTCTTGCCGGTGCCGTTGACGCCCACGACCAGCACCACGGCGGGCACCGGCTCGCCGTCCGCGGTCGTGACGGGCGCGGTGCGCAGGGACCGGTCCAGGCTCGGGTCGACCAGCGCGAGCAGCTGCTCGCGCAGGACCGCACGCACCTGCACGGGGTCCGAGTGCCCCTCGACCCGCACGCGCGTGCGCAGCGCCTGCATGATCTCGTCGGTCGGGCCGGCCCCGACGTCCGCCAGCAGGAGGGTCTCCTCCAGCTCGTCCCAGTCGTCCTCCGTGAGCTGGTCGCGCGAGAGGACCGACAGCAGGCGGGTGCCCAGCGGGGAGCCCGAGCGGGCGAGCCGCTCGCGCAGGCGGCGCAGCCGCCCGGCGGTGGGCGCCGGCGTCTCCAGCGGCGGGGCGACGAGGTCCTCGACGGAGATGTCCTCGACGGTGGCGCCCTCCACCGCGCCGCTCGTGCCGTCGACCGCGACGTCCGGCGGCACGACCGGCGTCGGGACCACCGGACGGTCGACGACGTCGGTGGCCGTGCGCGTCGCGTCGGGCCGCGCGTCCGGGCGCTGGTCGCCGCCGCGGCGCCGCCGCACGAGCAGCGCCGCGGCCGCGCCGGCCACCAGCACGGGGGCGCCGACGAGGTAGGGCAGGAGGTCGTTGAGGTCCACGCGGACAGTCTGTCCGCACGGCGGCGCCCGCCGCGACCGGGTGCGGCGTGAGCGGGGCCACGCACCTGCCCGCGCACGCCCGCGCGGGCGGCGGGAGCACCCGCCGCCCGCGACGGGGCGTGCGCCGCCGGGTCAGGCGCCCCGGCGCACCCGCAGCGTCTGGGCGACCCGGTGCAGGTCGTCCGTGAGCTCGTCGACGTCGACGTAGCCGTCGCCGGCCTGGACGTTCGCCCGCAGGAAGTCGGCGAGCGACACGTCCTGCGGCTCGACCGCCAGGGCGGCGGCCAGCGCGTCGTCGGTGTCCGGCGAGCGACGCGCGCGCAGGCCACGACGGAACGCCTGCCAGGGGGACTCGACACCGCCCGGCGCGTCATCGCTGCTCACGCGGGCGAGCAGCAGCACCGCGACGGCGGCGAGCAGCACGAGGAGGACCACGAGAACCACGACGATCATGGGACCAATGGTCCGCCGCCCCGGCGGGCGTCGCACGCCTGCCGCACCGTGGCGTCCACCACTCCACACGACCTTCACAGCGCGTGCGGAGGGTGCGTGCGAGGGGCGCACGTGGGGCGGCGGCCGTCCCGGCGCGCGGCCCTCAGGCCGGCTGCTCCTCGCGCATCCGCTGGCTGATGACGGTCGTCACCCCGTCGCCGCGCATGGTGACCCCGTAGAGCGCGTCGGCGATCTCCATCGTGCGCTTCTGGTGCGTGACGACGATGAGCTGCGAGTCGCGCTGGAGCTCGCGGAAGATCTCCAGCAGCCGGCCCAGGTTCGCGTCGTCGAGCGCCGCCTCGACCTCGTCCATGACGTAGAACGGGCTCGGCCGGGCCTTGAAGATCGCGACGAGCAGCGCGACGGCCGTGAGCGACCGCTCGCCGCCGGACAGCAGCGACAGTCGCTTGACCTTCTTGCCCGCAGGCCGGGCCTCGACCTCGATGCCGGTCGTCAGCATGTCGTCCGGGTCGGTGAGCACGAGGCGGCCCTCGCCGCCGGGGAACAGGCGCGGGAAGACGTCGTCGAAGGCCGCCGCCGTGTCCCGGTACGCCTCCGCGAAGACGCGCTCCACGCGCTCGTCGATCTCCTTGACGATCTCGAGCAGGTCCGCGCGGGACTTCTTGAGGTCCGCGAGCTGCTCCGTGAGGAACCGGTGCCGCTCCTCCAGCGCGGCGAACTCCTCGAGCGCGAGCGGGTTGACCCGGCCCAGCTGGGCGAGCCCGCGCTCGGCGGCCCGCAGCCGCTTCTCCTGCTCCGCGCGCACGTAGGGCACCGCCGTCGGCGCGCCGGACTCCGGCTCCGCGCCGGGGGGCAGCACGACCGGCACGTCCCGGTGCGGGCCGAACTCCTCGACGAGGACGTCGGGGTCCAGGCCCAGGTCCTCGACGGAGCGGGTCTCGAGCTGCTCGATGCGCAGGCGCTGCTGCGTCCGCGCGACCTCGTCGCGGTGCGCGACGTCGGTCAGCTCGGCCAGCTCGCGGGCGAGGACGTCGACGCGGCCGCGCACGTCCGCGATGCGGCGCTCCCGCTCGGCACGCGCGGCCTCCGCCGCGTCGCGCTCGTCGGCTGCACGCTGCAGCGCCCGCTCGAGCAGGGCCGTGGCGCGCACCGCGCCGGTGTGCACGGCTGACGCGACCGCCGCCTGCCGACGGCGCTCCCGCTCGCGCGCCGCGGCCCGCTCACGCGCGGCCCGCTCGGCGGCTGCCGCCCGCTCGAGCCCCTCGGCGCGGCCGGCCAGCGCCCGCGCGCGCTCCTCGCTCGTGCGCAGCGTCAGCCGCGCCTCGGTCTCGCGCGAGCGCGCCGCCGTCGCCGCGGCGGCGGCCCCGTCCCGGCGCGTCGTCGCCGCCGCGATCTCCGCCTCGGTGTCCTCGGGCTGCTGCTCGGCGGCCGCGAGGCGCTGCGTGAGCTCGGCGAGCGCGGCGTGGTCCTCCGCCAGCCGGCTGTCCGCCGCCTCGAGCGACCGCTCCACCCGCTCCGCCTCGGCGCGGGCCGCCCGGGCCGCGGAGCCGAGCTGACCCAGCTGCTCCGCGACGGCCGCGAGCGCGGCGTCGGACTCGTTGAGCCGGTCCAGCGCGGCGTCGACGGCGTCCTGGGCGGCGCCGCGCTCCTCACGGGCGGCGGCGAGCTCGAAGCGCAGCCGCTCGGCCGTCGCGGCAGCCCGTGCGCCCGTCTCACGGGCGGTCTCGAGCGCCGCCTGCAGGTGCAGGGCGGACGGCGCGGACGCGGAGCCGCCCGACGCCCGGAAGCGGGACAGGACGTCACCCGTGCGCGTGGCGACGACGAGGTGGGGGTGCGCGGCGACGAGGGGACGCGCGGCGGCGAGGTCGTCCACGACGACGACGTCCGCGAGCAGCGCGTGCACGGCGTCGCGGACGGACGCGGGCGCCTGGACCAGGTCGACCGCGCGGTCGACGCCGTCCGGCAGCGGCACGGCGGGCGCCGTGTCCGCCCCCGCGACGAGCAGCGCCGCCCGGCCCGCGTCCTCGGTGCGCAGGTGCCGGATCGCGTCGACCGCGGCGTCGACCGACTCGACCGCGACGGCGTCGGCGAGGGCGCCGAGCGCGGCGACGACCGCCTCCTCGTCCCGCGGCTCGACCTGGAGCAGCGCCGCGACCGAACCGACCACACCGGGCAGGTCGTCGGCGGCGAGCAGCGCACCGGCGCCGTCCTTGCGGCTCAGCGACATCTCGAGCGTCTCCGCCCGCGAGGCCTGCTGGTCGCGCTCGCGCTCCGCCGCGCGCAGGGCCTCCTCGAGGGCCGCGACCCGGGCGACCGCCTCGTCGAGCGCCTCGGCGGCGGCCTCGTGCGCGGCGTCGAGCCCCTCCTCCCCCTCCTCCACGCCGGCGACCTGGGTCTCGAGGGCCGCGAACCGGGTCGTCGCGTCGCGAGCACGCTCCTCCGCCGCCGCGAGGGACTCGCGCAGCCGCCCGATCTCGGCCTCGGTCGCCTCGACGCGGCTGCGGCGGGCGGCGACCTGCCCCGCCAGACGCGCCACGCCCTCGCGCCGGTCCGCCGCGGCGCGCTGCAGGTCCGCGAGCGCCCGCTCCGCCGCCGTCGCGGCAGCCTCGGCCGCCTGGCGGTCGTCGGTCGCGGCGGCCACCGCGGCGCGCGCCGACGCCACCTCCGTCGCCAGCTCCTGCTCGGCCGCCCGCACGCGCGCCGCCTGCGCCTCCAGGTCGGCGGGGTCCTGCCCGGGCGCACGCTCGGCCGCCGCGGCGCCGAGCAGGCGGGCACGGTCGGCGGCGAGCGACGCCGTGCCGCGCAGGCGCTCGCGCAGCGACGACAGCCGGTACCAGACGTCGCTCGCCTCGCTCACGGCCGGCGCCGCCTCGGCCGCCTCCCGCTCCAGGGCCGCCAGCTCCTCGCGGGCGACGGTCAGCCGCGCCTCGACGTCCTCGCGGCGGGTGCGCAGCGCGGACTCGTCGGCGATCTCCTGCTCGAGCTGGGCGCGCAGCTGGGCGAGGTCGTCCGCCAGCAGCCGCGCACGGGCGTCGCGCAGGTCCGCCTGCACGACCGCGGCCTTGCGCGCGACCTCCGCCTGCCGGCCCAGCGGCCCGAGCTGCCGGCGGATCTCCGCCGTGAGGTCCGCCAGACGCGTGAGGTTGCCCTGCATCGCGTCGAGCTTGCGCAGCGCCTTCTCCTTGCGCTTGCGGTGCTTGAGGACGCCCGCCGCCTCCTCGATGAAGCCACGTCGCTCCTCAGGCGTCGCACGCAGCACGGCGTCGAGCTGCCCCTGCCCGACGATGACGTGCATCTCGCGTCCCAGGCCCGAGTCGCTCAGCAGGTCCTGGATGTCGAGCAGCCGGCAGGGTCGGCCGTTGATCGCGTACTCGGAGCCGCCGTTGCGGAACAGCGTCCGGGAGATCGTCACCTCGGAGTACTCGATCGGCAGCGCGCCGTCGCTGTTGTCGATCGTGAGCGAGACCTCGGCCCGGCCGAGCGGCGGACGGCCCGACGTGCCGGCGAAGATGACGTCCTCCATCTTCCCGCCGCGCAGCGACTTGGCGCCCTGCTCCCCCATCACCCACGCCAGCGCGTCCACGACGTTCGACTTGCCGGAGCCGTTCGGCCCGACGACGCAGGTGATGCCCGGCTCGAGGCTCAGCGTCGTCGCGGAGGCGAACGACTTGAACCCGCGCAGGGTCAGGGTCTTCAGGTGCACGGGCTGAGCCTAGGCAACGCGGGCCCGCGCACGACGACGCCCCGCCCGGGCGGCGGCGAGCCGGGGGCGGGGCGTCGGGACGCGCGTCAGAGGTGCGGGAACCAGAGGGCGATCTCGCGAGCGGCGGACTCCTCGCCGTCCGAGCCGTGCACGATGTTCTCGATCAGCTTGGTGCCCCAGTCGCGGGCGAGGTCGCCGCGGATGGTGCCGGGGGCCGCGACGGTCGGGTCGGTCGCGCCCGCGAGCGAGCGGAAGCCCTCGATCACGCGGTGCCCCTCGACGACAGCGGCGAGCACGGGGCCCGACCGCATGAAGTCGATGAGCGCCTGGACGAACGGCTTGCCGGCGTGCTCGGCGTAGTGCTCGGCGAGGAGCGCCTCGTCGGCCTGGCGCAGCTCGACGGCGACGAGCGTGTAGCCCTTCGCCTCGATGCGGCGCAGGACCTCGCCGACGTGCCCGCGCCGGACGCCGTCGGGCTTGACCAGGACGAGGGTGCGCTGCGGGAGGGGTGCGTCTGCCATGGCGGTAACCCTAGCGGGGGACGTCCGCCAGGGGCCGGTCGTGCCCCAGCCGCTCGCCTGTACCTCACGGCTGGCAGAGCACAGGGCCCTGCACGTTCTGGCCTGCCGCCGTCCGGATTCGGATCTGCACCATCGTGCTGCCCGCACCGAGCGTTCCGCTCACCTCGGGCAGCGCGGCGCACCGAGACGAGACGCTGCTCACGCCCTGCCCGTCGGTCTGGAACCCCACGAGCTCGGCGCCGGTCCACGACCACCAGTCCGGCTGCCCGCCCACGGGTAGACGGGCGGTGAAGTCGACGTAGTAGCCGACCGGCACCGGCTCCTGGACCTCGCTGCCTGCGTTGATGCCGATCGTGACTTGGCTCTGGTACTCCTGCCAGTACACGTTGCCCCACTGGGCGCCGTCCGGGTAGAGGGACAGGTTGAGGTGCATGGTGCAGGTGTGCTCGGGCGCGACCTGATGCGTCGTGGCATCGCGTACGACGCACTCGTGAACGAGCTGGGGTGGCTGCGGCGTGGCGGTCCAGGTGCCCAGGCTGACGTCGGTGCGCACGTTCACGTCATCCGTCCACGCGGCGGACGTGCCGGTCGTGACGCGCGAGGCCGCGACCAGTCCTGCGACCAGCAGGCCGAGGACGACGAGCATCGCCCAGACAGGGCGAGTGCGGGGCCGGAGGCGAGTCATGCGGTGCTCCCAAGGACGACGATCTCGAGGCCGGTCAGCACCTGGCCCGCGCAGTCGCCGGGTGTGGCGTCGGGTGCGACACGGAAGGTCACGGTGGTGGTGGTGACGGCCGGTGCGGCGGGGCCGTCCGGGCCGGCCGGCAGCTGGTTCGTCGGCAGCGAGCCGAGCTCGACGTCGACGCACGCGCCGCCGAGGCCGGCGCTGTCGGTCACCCACTGCAGCCGCAGCGGGACGGTCGAGGCGTTCCAGAGGTGGAGGGTCCGCGTGACCGGGGCGTCGGGTGTCAGGCCGGTGACCGCGTCGAGCACGACCGCGGTCGCGCCGTCGTCCCCCGGCACGTACGTCACCCCGTCCGTCGACCCGCGCAGGTCGACCGCGGTGGCCGCGGAGGCCGAGGCGGAGAACCACGCATCGTCGGTCCAGGCGGCGCTCGTGCTCGCGACGCCGGCCCCCGTGGCGAGCCCGAGCCCGAGCACGGCGGCCACGGCGGGCAGCCGGCGACGGCGCACGGTGCGTCCGTCCTCGTCCGCGGTCGTGCTCACGGTTCCCTCCTCGGGAAATGGTGGGGCGTCGGCAGGACCGGTGAGGGGTCGTCGTCCGCGGGCTCGGGCGTCGTCGTCTCGTCGTCGCGCCGGCGGCGCCGGGCAGCCACGAGCAGGAGGAGCCCCACGAGCGCGGCCGCGAGCGCGGCCAGCAGTAGTGGCAGGGCGTCGGCGCCGGTGAGCGCCAGCGGACCTCGAGACCCGCGCTGCCCGACCTCCGGTCCGGTGGTGGCGTCGGCGACCACGAGGTGGCCGTCGAGGCTGTAGGTCGCGCCGGGCGCGATGTCGTCGAGCGCCCTGACCCGAACCGTGAGGTCGTAGTCGCCCGCGGCGACCCGGACCCCGACCGCGTCGGGCGTGACCGGGACGCGCTCGCCCGTCGCACGCGACGAGAGCCACGCGTCCCACTCGACACCCGTGCCCGGGCGCAGGGCTGTGGTCGTCACCTCGGTGACGACCGCGTCGCGGCTGAGCCGCAGCCCCCAGGCGTGGCTGTCCACCGACCCGGGCAGCAACCCCGTGAAGGTGGCCCGCAGGGGCGCGGTGCGCGTCGAGGCGGTGGCACTCCCGCCGCCGACCAGCAGGGAGACGAGGGCGAGGACGACCGCGAGCACGAGGCTCGAGGCCGCGCCCCGGCGCGCGCTCACGACCGCACCTCCTCCGGCACGGACCCCTGCCCCTCCGGCACCACGACCGCCGACGCTGCCTGCGGCGTCGTCGGCGGCAGGAGGCTGAGGCCCAGTAGTGCGGCGAGCGCGACGCCGAACGGGATCGCGACGGACGGCTGCGTCACGCGCGCGAGGACGTCGCCGCCCCCGCTGACCTGGGCGACCGGCTGCCACACGCGGTCGCCGACCACGTACGTGCCCCCGTCGGGCGACACGTTCGCGTCGCCCTTCATGCGCACGTCCCAGCGCCCGTCGCCCGACGGCTCCACGGAGACGACCCGGTGCGACACCAGCCGCCCGGTGTGCTCGTCCCTGATCGTCGCGACGTCGCCCACCTGCAGCTCGTCGGTGGGCGTCGGCACGGCGAGCAGGAGGTCGCCGGTCATGATCCGCGGCTCCATGGATCCGGAGATCACGACGAGCGGCTTGACCAGCCCGAGTGCGCTCGCGGCCCACACGAGGACCGACAGCACGCCGACGGCCGCGACGGCCCAGACCGCCGCGCTGCCGACAGCCTTCAGGATCCGCATCTCCGCTCCCCAGGTCACGGGGGGCCGGCGCGCGCGCCGGCCCCCGCGTCGTCGGTCAGTTGGTGACCGTGCCGGTGAAGGTCACGGTCATGTCACCGGTCGCACCGAAGTAGCCGGTGTCGGCGTTGGTCCAGTGGGGTGCGGCCAGACGCAGGACCACGGTGGTGCCGGCGTCCGGCGCGAGGGGGCCGACGGTCTGGGAGTCGCTGGTCCCCGGCAGTGGCTCCGTGCCGGCCGAGTTGAGCAGGGACACCTCGACCGGCTTGGGGCCGTCGAAGAGCCCGCCCGCGGTCTGCTTCGCGAACGTGCCGGTGACGCTCAGCGGCAGCTCGCCGTCGTTGTGCAGGTACAGCGTGACGTCGCGCGTCTCCCCGGGCACGAAGCCGGCCAGCTGGTTCGCGGGGACGGAGATGTTCACCGCACCGGACACGTCGTCCGCCTCGACGAGCTTGTCGGCGGACAGACCCCCGAGCAGCTCGATGTCCCCACCGTCGACGGCGCTCGCGGACGCAGTGAACCAGGCGTCGTCCGTCCACGCGGCGGAGGTCAGCGCCGCGCCGATGCCCAGGAGGGCGACGCCGGCCAGGGAGTACTTCGCGATCGCGGCCTTCCGACGCTTGCGCTCGTCGCGCTCGGTGGTCGAGGTGACGTCGGGGGACGGCGTGGTGGTCATGGTCAGCTCCTCGCTCCGCTCACCCGACCGGGCGCTTGTGCTGGCGGCCGGGTCTGTGCATCAACAGGTACGGAACCAGGGTGCGCCGCCCTTCTCGGGCACGATTGGGCCGTTGGACCTACGTCCAGGACACCCGTCCAGATGACCTGCGAGGACGCGTCCTCGATCCGTCACGCATCCGCGTCACTTTCACCCGCTGCGCGCGCCGGGCGGGGACCCGCGAACGCCGAAGAGCCCTGACGGCCCGGTCCGGGAGGACCGCCGTCAGGGCTCTGCCGGGCTTCCGGCGCGGTGCGAACGGGGCGTCAGCCGGCCGGGTGGGCCGCGTCGTACTCCGCCCGCTCGCGGTCGATCCGCCCGCCGAGGCGCAGCGAGACGACCCACAGCACGACGAAGACGCCGCCGATCACGAACATCATCGGGACGAGCACGCCGAACCCGAGGACGGCCAGCTGGGCGACCGTCCCCGCGACGTAGCCGCCCGGGCGGCCGACGTAGCCGGCGAGCAGCAGGAGCACGAGGGCGGTCACGCCGCCGAGGGTCCACACGGTGGCGGGCGGGGCGACCCGCAGCCCGTAGGCCACGAGCGTCGCGAAGAACACCAGGAGCGCCTCGAGGATCAGCGTCATCTGGGTGAACTGCGGCTTCGCGGGCCGCTTGCGACCGCCCCGGCCGCCACCGTGCATGCTCATCGGACCAGGCTAGCCGCGCGCGCCGGGCGCCCCGGCCGTGGCCCGGTCGTCCTCGTCGGGACCGGCGAGGGCGTCGGCCGACGGGTCGTCGCCCTCGGCCTCCGCAGAACCGGGCACGGCCACGTCCGGCTCGCCCGCCTGCGTCGCCCGGGACGGGTCCGCGACGGCCTCGCCGCGGGCGACCATGCCGGCCACGTCGGAGAGCGCGACCTCGCGGAGGAACAGCGCGAGCACGAAGCCGACCACGACGAGCGGGATGAAGTACCAGAACGACGAGGACAGGCTGTCGGCGTAGGCGTCGATCACGCCGGTCCGGAACGGCTCCGGCAGCTGCTGCACGGCGTCCGGCGTGAGGCCCGACGCCTCGCCGGCGCCCGCACCCTGCGGCACGTCCGCGAAGACGTCGGTGACCTGGTCGACGAGGCGGCTGGTGAACATGGTGCTGAACACCGCGACGCCGACCGCGGCGCCGATCTCGCGGAAGAAGTTGTTCGCGGACGTCGCCGTGCCGAGCTCGTGCGGGTCCACGGCGTTCTGCACGGCCAGGACGATCGTCTGCATGACGAGGCCCATCCCGGCGCCGAGCACGAAGATCATCGCGCCGAACAGCCACATCGACATGTCGCCCGTGATGCGCGTGAGCCACACCATGCCGACGGTCGTGATCGCGAGGCCGACGACGGGGAAGACCTTGTAGCGCCCCGTCCTCGTGATCGCGATGCCGGAGCCGATCGCGGTGAGCATGACGCCCGCCATCATCGGCAGCAGCAGGTAGCCGGACTGCGTGACGCCGACGCCGGTGGACATCTGCAGGAACGTCGGCAGGAACGCGAGCGCGGAGAACATGCCCATGCCGAGGATGAACCCGATCGTCGTGGCGATCGTGAACGTCGGGTTGCGGAACAGGCGCAGCGGCAGGATCGGGTCGGACGCCTTGGCCTCGGCGAGCACGAACAGCGCGATCGACGCGAGCGTCCCGACCACGAGCGCGAGCAGGCCCGGGTCGGACCAGTCGTAGCCGCGCTGCCCGCTCCAGCTCTCCCAGCTCGTCGCGAGCACGAGGCCCGAGGTCCCGAGGACGACGAAGAGGATGCCCGCGACGTCGATGCGGCGGCCCGAGCGGTGCGTCGGGAGCTTGAGGGCGAACCACGCGACGGCGAACGCCGCGGCGCCGATCGGGATGTTGATCCAGAAGCACCAGCGCCAGTCGGCGTGCTCGGTGAACAGGCCGCCGAGGAGCGGGCCGACGACGGCCGCGATGCCGAACAGCGCACCCATCGGGCCCATGTACTTGCCGCGGTCCTTGGCGGGCACGATGTCCGCGATGATCGCCTGCGACAGGATCATCAGGCCGCCGCCGCCGAGGCCCTGGACCCCGCGGCCGACGACGAGCCACCCGAACGAGCCCGCGAAGCCCGCGACCGCGGAACCGAGGGTGAACAGCGCGATCGCGACGAGGAACGGCCAGCGCCGGCCCCACAGGTCGCCGAACTTGCCGTACAGGGGCATGACGATCGCGATGGCCAGGATGTAGGCGGTCACGACCCAGCCCTGGTGCTCGACGCCGTCGAGCTCCCCGACGATCGTCGGCATCGCCGTGCCGACGATGGACTGGTCGAGCGACGACAGGAACATCGACGCCATGAGGGCGCCGAAGATGAGCCACACGGTGCGTGGCGTCAGCACGACGAGCGGCGCGTCGTCCGCGCGGCCCGGTGCGGTGGCGGTGCCGGCCATGGGGGGTGCCTCGTCCTTCTGGTGGTGGGTGGTGGTCGGTCACGGCGACGCTGCCGGGTCTCGGGCGCGGGGGCGTCCCCCGCTCCGTTCAGGCGGTGACGATGGCGCGCAGGTCGGCGAGGACGTCGCGGGCGTGGCCCGCCGGGTCGCCGTCGCCGCCGGCGGCCTCCCAGCGCACGAACGTGCTGTGCACGAGCACGAGCACGAGCCCTGCGACGGTGTCCGCCAGGTGTGGGGAGGCCGCGCCGAGCCGGGCGCGGACCACCTCGAGCAGACGGTCCTTCTGCTGGTCCATCCAGGCGACGTGGTGGGCCATGAGACGCGGGTGCTCGGCCGCGAGCTCGATGGCGCGGTGCATGCGCTCGTGCCCGAGCGGCGGGTCCTCGAGCACGGGCGCGAGGAGCGCGAAGAGGTCCTCGAGCAGGTGCCCCGTCGGGCCGCCGGCCACGAACGCGGCGGCCGCGCCCTCGTCGAGGGCCCACGGCGCGTGCCCGAGCACCGCGTCGTCCTTCGTCGGGAAGTAGTTGAAGAACGTCCGCGGCGAGACGCCCGCCTCCGCGCAGACCATCTCGACGGTCACGCCGTCCAGGCCGTGCTCACGGACCAGCCGGTGCGTCGCGTCGACGAGCGCCACGCGACGCTGTGCCTTCTTGCGCTCCCGCAGCCCGCCCACCACGGCCGCCGGGTCGGCGGCCGCGTCAGGAGCGGGCTGAGGGGTCGTCACACCCGCATCATGCACTCGCTGCAAGTTTGCAGTCAATGCATATTTGCAGCGGATGCACCGTGAGGGGCCCGGGAGCGGCTACTCCTCCCCGAACCCGTCCTCGACGGCGCTGACGAAGCGCTGCACCGCCGCGGCGGCCTGCGGCCCCTCACCGACCACCTCGAGCCGTGCGCCCTGCCCCGCGCCGAGCTTCATCAGCTCCAGGACGCTCGCCCCGTTGGCGCCGTTGACGCGCACCCGCGCGTCGTACCCCGCCAGGGCCCGCGCGAGCACCGCGGCGGGCCGGGCGTGCAGGCCGAGCCGGTTGCGCACCACCGCCGACGCGCGCACCACCCCGTCCGCGTCGGTGACGGGCGCGCCGTCGCTCCCGGCCACGCCGTCGCGGGCGGCCGCGTCGGCGCCCCCCGGGGTGAACCCCGCGAAGGTGCCGCCCGCGTCGTGCGCCGAGGCCAGCACGGCCTCGAGGTCGCCCCCGCCGTGCGCCGTGACCCCCGCGGCCACGGCACCCTCGACGAACGGCGCGTCGGCGAGCCGCACCCGCTCCGCGAGGTCGGGGTCGACGGCCTCGAGCACGGACTCGGTCGTCATGACGGCGGAGCCCAGGTCGGTCAGCACCACCACGGCACGACCGTCGGCCGCCGCGTCGTGCACCGCCGCCTCGACGCGGTCGAAGCTCGTGCCGATCCCGCCGTTGTCGAGCCCGCCGGCCGGGACGATGCGGACCCCGGGCGCCATCTGCGCGGCGACCTCGGCCGTCCCCTCCGCGAGCGCACGCGAGTGCGACACCAGCACGAGCGCGACCCGCGCCCACCGCTCCCCCATCGACCGTCCCTCTCCTCGCCCGTCGCGTGCGCCCCGCACGCGCCCTGCACCCCTCAGCCGGCCGCGGCGGCGGCGTCCGCCGCGGCCGCCAGGATGAGCTCGCTCGACCGCGCCCCGGGGTCCAGGTGCCCCGCGGAGCGCTCGCCGAGGTAGCTCGCGCGGCCCTTCGTCGCGACCAGCGGCACGGTCGCCTCCGCGCCCTCGTGCGCGGCGCGGGCGGCCGAGGCGAGCACCTCCGAGGGCGGCGCGCCGTGGTCCGCCGCCTCGACCGCGGCGGCGACCGCCGGGGTCCACGCGTCGACCATGGTCTTCTCACCCGGGCCCGCCTTGCCCCGCGTCACGACGCCGTCGAGCGCGGCCTCCAGCAGCGCGACGACGCCCCCGCTGTCCAGCGTGGTCGTCGCCGTGGCCTTGGACGCACGCAGGTACGCGGTGCCGTACAGCGGCCCGGCGGCGCCGCCCACCGTCGACATGAGCGTCGTCGCGACGAGCCGCAGCACGTCGCCGATCTGCGCCGGCGGCTCCTCGAGCGCGTCGAGCTTGGCCAGGACGGCGGCGAAGCCCCGGCGGAGGTTCTCCCCGTGGTCACCGTCGCCGATGAGCCGGTCGAGCTCGACGAGCTCGTCCCGGTGCTCCGTCACGGTGGCCGCCGACCGGCGTACCCAGTCGACCGCCCACGCCACGTCCAGCGTCATCGGCTCTCCTCCTCAGGCGTCCGCGCCCACGGCGCCGCTCGCCGTCACCAGCGCAGTGCGGCGGTGTGCACGGGGGCGTCCCAGAGCGCGGTCAGCTCGTCGTCCAGACGCAGGACGGTGACCGACGCACCCTGCATCTCCAGCGAAGTCACGTAGTTGCCGACGAGCGAGCGGGTCACCTCGACCCCGCGCTCGGAGAGCAACGCGCGTGCCCGACGATAGACGACGTACAGCTCCGAGGCGGGCGTGCCGCCCATGCCGTTCACGAGCAGCAGCACCTGCTCGCCCCCGCGCAGGCCCAGGTCCTCGACGACGGGGGTGAGCAGCATCTCGGTGATCTCGTCCGCGCTCGCCAGGGGGACCCGCCGGCGCCCCGGCTCGCCGTGGATGCCGATGCCGACCTCGATCTCGTCCTCGGGCAGGTCGAAGCTCGGGCGGCCCGCGTGCGGGACCGTGCACGCCGTGAGCGCGACCCCCATGGACCGCACGTTCGCCACGACGCGCTCGGCCACGGCCGCGACCGCGTCGAGGTCGTCGCCGCGCTCGGCGGCGGCGCCGGCGATCTTCTCCACCGCCACGGTTCCGGCGACGCCGCGGCGGCCGGCCGTGTACAGGGAGTCCTCGACGGCGACGTCGTCGTTCACGAGCACCGAGCGGACCGTGATGCCGTCGGCCTCCGCCAGCTCGGCCGCGGTCTCGAAGTTGAGGACGTCCCCGGTGTAGTTCTTCACGATCGTCAGGACGCCCGCACCACCGTCCGCCGCCGCGATCGCGGGCGCGACCTGGTCCGGGGTCGGCGACGTGAACATCGCGCCGGGCACGGCCGCGTCGAGCATCCCGACGCCGACGAAGCCGCCGTGCAGCGGCTCGTGCCCGCTGCCCCCGCCGCTGACCAGCCCGACCTTGCCGGGGACGGCGCCGCCGGTGCGCGTGAGGAACAGCGGGTCGCGGTGCACCCGCACGAGGTCGGCGTGTGCGAGGCCGAAGCCCTCGACCGACTCGACGACGACGTCCTGCGGGTCGTTGATGAGCTTCTTCACTCGCGTCCTCCTGGCTCGGGCCGCCGCACACGACGTGCGGGGGCGGCGTCGTCCCCGCACAGCCCACCTTCGGTGGCACCCCGTCGCCGGTCAAGACGACGCGGCGGGACGGGGCGCGCCTCCTGCGCGTCGCCGCACCGGCGCGGCGGTGTCCCGCGCCGGTACGGTGCGCCCACGCCCGTCAGTCGCGGCCGAGCAGGACGCGCGCCTCCGCGACGAGCAGGATCGAGCCGGTGACCAGCACGCCGGCGCCGCGCTCCACCTCCCCCTCGGCCCGCTGCACCGCGATGTCGACCGCGTCGGGCAGGCGCGGCGCGACGTGCACGCGGTCCTCCCCGAACACCTCGACGGCGATCTCCGCGAGGTCGTCCACGTCGAGGGCCCGCTCGGACGTCGCCTGCGTGACGACGACCTCGTCGAGGACCGGCTCGAGGATCGACAGCATCGCCTCCGGGTCCTTGTCCGCCATGACGCCGACGACGCCGACGAGCCGCTGGAACGCGAACGCCTCCTCGACGGCCGCGACGAGCGCCTCGGTGCCCGCGGGGTTGTGCGCGCCGTCGACGAGCACGGTCGGGCTCGACCGGACGACCTCGAGCCGGCCCGGCGACGAGACGTCGGCGAACGCGGTGCCCACGACGTCGCCGTCGAGCGCGGCGCCGCCGGTGAGCAGCGCCTCGGTCGCGACCAGTGCGAGCAGCGCGTTGTGCGCCTGGTGCTCGCCGTGCAGCGGCACGAACACGTCCGTGTAGACGCCGCCCATGCCGCGCAGCGCCACGAGCTGCCCACCGACGGCGACCTGCCGCTCGACGACCGCGACGTCGACGTTCTCGCGCACGACGCGGGCACCGCGCTCGGCGGCCGCCGCGAGGACGACGCCCTCGACGTCCTCCTGCTGCTGCGCGAGCACGAGCGTCGCGCCGTCCTTGACGATGCCAACCTTCTCCGACGCGATCTCCACCAGGGAGTGCCCGAGGTAGCGCTCGTGGTCCATCGCGACGGGCGTGATGACCGCGACCTCGGCGTCGAGCACGTTGGTCGCGTCCCAGCGCCCGCCCATGCCGACCTCGACGACCGCGACGTCGACCGGCGCGTCCGCGAACGCGGCGTAGGCCATGACGACGAACACCTCGAAGAACGACAGGCGGGGCTCGCCGCGCTCGGCCGACTGCGTGTCGACCATGTGCACGTACGGCGCGACGTCCTGCCACACCTCCACGAAGCGCTCGTCGCTGATCGGCTCGCCGTCGATCGCGATGCGCTCGGTCACGCGGGTCAGGTGCGGGCTGGTGAAGCGGCCCGTGCGCAGGCCGTGCTCGCGCAGCAGCCGCTCGACCATGCGCGCGGTCGACGTCTTGCCGTTCGTGCCGGTCAGGTGCACGGACCGGAACGCGCGCTGCGGGTCGCCCAGCAGCTCGAGCACGGCCCGGACGCGGCCCAGCTCGGGGTCGATGTCGTGCTCGGGCGCCCGGGACAGGATCGCCCGGTAGACCTCGTCCGCGGCCTCGCGGGCCGCGCGCGCCTGCTCGTCGCGGCGGTGGTCGGCCCCGCCGGGGCGTGCCGCGCTCACGCCTGCTCCCCCGCCCGCACGACGGACACCTCGAGCGCGCCGTCGCCGGCGACCACCGACAGGCCCGTCGCGAGCGTCTCCGCCGCGACGAACTCCCGGTGCGCCTCCACCGCGGCGAGCTGGTCGGCCGGCACGGTCAGCGTGAGGTCGATCCGGTCCGCCACGTGCAGGCCCGCCGCCTTGCGGGCGTCCTGCACGGCGCGCACGACGTCGCGCGCGTAGCCCTCGGCACGCAGGGCGTCGTCGAGCGCGAGGTCGAGGACCACGAAGGCGCCGCCCGGCAGGACGGTCGCCGCGACCGTGGCGTCCCCGCCCTCGCCGCCGGCGACCACGGTCGTCAGCTCGTACTCGGCGGGCTCGAGAGCCACGTCGCCGTCGTCGGTCGTCACCACGACCGTGTCCCCGTCCTGCCGCCACGCCCCGGCGCGGGCGGCCTTGATGACCGCCTGCACGCCGCGCCCCAGGCGCGGACCGGCGGCCCGGGCGTTGACCGCGAGGCGCTGCGTGATGCCGAAGCCCTCGGCCGTGGCGAGGTCCGCCGTCACGGTGTCGACGTGCTTGACGTTGAGCTCCGCGGCCAGCAGGTCGGTGTACGGCGCGAGCGCCGCCGGGTCCGCGACGGCCACCGTGAGGCGGCGCAGCGGCTGGCGGACGCGCACCTGGTGCGCCTTGCGCAGGCCGAGCGCGGCCGACACGACCGCGCGGACCTCGTCCATGGCGGTCACGAGCGCGTCGTCGCGGACGAGCGCCTCGTCGGCCGTCGGCCAGTCCGTCAGGTGCACGCTGCGCTCGCCCGTCAGGCCGCGCCACACCTCCTCCGTCACCAGCGGCGCGAGCGGCGCCATGACGCGCGTGAGGCGCTCGAGCGCGGTCCACAGCGTGTCGAACGCGTCGGCGTCCTCCGACCAGAACCGGTCGCGCTGCGTGCGCACGTACCAGTTCGTGAGCACGTCGAGGTGCTCCCGGACCGACTCGCACGCGGCGGGGATGTCGTACTCCTCGAGCTGGACGGTGACGCGCTCGGCCAGCAGAGCCGTGCGGGCCAGCAGGTAGCGGTCCATGGGCGCCAGGCCGGCGGCGCGCGCCGCGTCGACCGGGCGCGCGGTGTACCCGCGGCCCTCGTCCGCGGCGCCCGCGTACAGCGTGAAGAAGTAGTACGTGCTCCACAGCGGCAGCAGCACCTGGCGCACGCCGTCGCGGATGCCGTCCTCGGTCACGACGAGGTTGCCGCCGCGCAGGATCGAGGACGACATGAGGTTCCAGCGCACGGCGTCCGACCCGTACCGGTCCCACATCTCGGCCGGGTCCGGGAAGTTGCGCAGCGACTTGCTGGCCTTGCGGCCGTCGTCGCCGAGCACGATGCCGTGGCACATGACGTTGCGGAACGCGGCGCGGTCGAAGATCGCCGTCGCGAGCACGTGCAGCGTGTAGAACCAGCCGCGCGTCTGCCCGATGTACTCGACGATGAAGTCACCCGGGTAGTGGTCCTCGAACCAGTCGCGGTTCTCGAACGGGTAGTGCACCTGCGCGAACGGCATCGAGCCCGAGTCGAACCACACGTCGAGGACGTCCGGGATGCGGCGCATCGTCGACGCGCCCGTCGGGTCGTCCGGGTTCGGGCGCGTGAGGTCGTCGACGTACGGCCGGTGCAGGTCCGGCTCGCCGCGGTCGTTCGTCGGGACGCGGCCGAAGTCCGCCTCGATCTCGGCGAACGAGCCGTACACGTCCACGCGCGGGTACGCGGGGTCGTCGCTCACCCACACCGGGATGGGCGTGCCCCAGTACCGGTTGCGGCTGATCGACCAGTCGCGCGCGTTCTCGAGCCACTTGCCGAACTGGCCCTCCTGGATGTGCCCCGGGATCCAGGTGATGCCCTTGTTCAGCTCGACCATGCGGTCCTTGAACGCCGACACCCGCACGAACCACGAGGACACGGCCTTGTAGATGAGCGGGTTCCGGCACCGCCAGCAGTGCGGGTAGGCGTGCTCGTACGTCTCGTGCCGCACGAGGGCCGGGCGCACGTCGGCCGCGGCTCGCGCGAACGGCCCGGTGCCGGCCTTGAGGTCGGCGATGATCTGCTTGTTCGCCTCGAACACCTGCACGCCGGCGTAGTCGGGCACGAGGCTCGTGAAGCGGCCCTTGGAGTCGACCGGGACGACCGGCGGGATGCCCGCGGCGTCGCACGCGGCCATGTCGTCCTCGCCGAAGGCGGGCGCCATGTGCACGACGCCGGTGCCGTCCTCGGTGGTGACGAAGTCGCCGGAGAGCACCTGGTGGGCGTTCTCGTGCCCGAGGAAGAAGTCGAACGGCGGCGTGTAGCGGCGCCCCACGAGGTCGGTGCCCGTCAGACGTGCCACCACCGTTGGCTCCTCGCCGAGCTCGCGGGCGTAGGCGGCCAGGCGCGAGGCGGCCAGCACGACGCGCTCGCCCGGGTGCGTCCCGGCGAACGGCGAGCCCTCCTGCGGCTCGACGACGACGTACTCGATCTCCGGGCCGACCGCGACGGCGAGGTTGGACGGCAGGGTCCACGGCGTCGTCGTCCAGATCAGCAGCAGCTCGCCGGAGTCCAGGCGGAACCCGACCGTGAGCGCGGGGTCCTGGCGCGACGCGTACACGTCGTCGTCCATGCGCAGCTCGTGGTTGCTCAGCGGCGTCTCGTCGCGCCAGCAGTACGGCAGGACGCGGTAGCCCTCGTAGGCCAGGCCCTTGTCGTAGAGCTGCTTGAACGCCCAGATCACCGACTCCATGAACGTCGGGTCGAGCGTCTTGTAGTCGTGCTCGAAGTCGACCCAGCGCGCCTGGCGGGTGACGTAGTCCTGCCACTCCTGCGTGTACTGCAGCACCGACGTGCGGCACGCCTCGTTGAACGCGGCGATGCCCATCTCGTCGATCTGCGACTTGTCGGTGATCCCGAGGACGCGCTCGGCCTCGAGCTCGGCGGGCAGGCCGTGCGTGTCCCAGCCGAACCGGCGCTCGACACGCTTGCCGCGCATCGTCTGGAACCGGGGCACGACGTCCTTGGCGTACCCGGTGAGCAGGTGGCCGTAGTGCGGCAGCCCGTTGGCGAACGGCGGCCCGTCGTAGAAGACGTACTCGTTCGCCCCGTTCTCGCCCGCCGGACGCTGGTCGACCGACGCCTGGAACGTGCCGTCGGCGTCCCAGTGGGCCAGGACGTCGCGCTCGAGCGCGGGCAGGTCCGGCGACGCGGGGACGGGGGTGTCGGGGCGGTGCAGCGGGTACGCCACGGGCGGTGCTCCTGGTCTCGCGCACGACGGTGCGGAACTGACGGACCACGAGGACGACGACACCCGGACGACCCGGACGGCACCGCGGTACCACCTCGCTTGCCCGGGCGCCGAGACCCCCGGACCACTCTCCCTGCGGCTGTGACGGGCCTGCCCCGTCCGGTTCTACTGAGGACCGCTCCCGAGCTGGGTGCGTGTCCCGTTCTTCCGGAGGCTCACCGGTGATGGCCGGGTCGACGCCTGTGCGGTCCATCGTAGCCACCGTGCGGTCACGTCCGTCCACGACAATGGGACGCGATGACCAGCCAGCCCCGCCCCACGCCCGTCCCCCGCTCCCGTCCGCTCGTCCTGCTCGACCTCGACGGCACCCTCATGAACTCGGCACCCGGCGTGCTGTCGTCGGTGCGCGCGGCGTACGCGCACCTCGGCATGCCGGCGCCCACCGAGGCCGCGATGCGCACCTTCATCGGCCCGCCGATCGGGCACTCGTTCCCCGCGCACGGCGTCGCCGCCGAGAACCTCGCGGACGCGATCGCCGTCTACAACGAGCACTTCGGCCGTGTCGGCGTGTGGGACACGACCGTCTTCGACGGCATCCCGGAGGCGCTGCGCACGCTGCGGGAGGCCGGCGCGCTGCTCGTCGTCGCCACCGCGAAGCCGGCCACGTGGGCGCTGCCCATCTGCGCGGAGGTCGGCCTGACCCCGCTGCTCGACGCGGTCGTCGGGGCCCCCGACGACGAGTCGGAGTCGAAGGGGCAGATCATGGGCCGCGCGCTGGCGTGGGTGCGCGAGCACACCGGCGTCGCGCACGACCCCGCACGCACCGTCATGGTCGGGGACCGCGAGCACGACGTCGAGGGCGCGCACGAGCACGGCATCGCCTGCGTCGGCGTCGCCTGGGGCTACGGCGGCGAGGACGAGCTGCGCCGGACCGGGGCCGCGGAGGTCGTGCACGACGTCGCCGACCTCGCGCCGCGGCTGCTCGACCGGCTCGGGCTCACGGACGCCGGCCGGCGCACCGCGTGACCGCGTCCCCCGCGCGGCCCGTCGTCCTGCTCGACCTCGACGGGACGCTCACCGACTCCTACCCCGGCATCGCGGCCTCCGTGCGCGCCGCGTACGCGGCGCTCGGACTGCCGGCGCCCGACGGGGCCGCGCTGCGCCGGTTCGTCGGGCCGCCCCTCGGCGACTCGTTCGCGGCGCACGGCGTGCCGGCGGACCGCGTGCCGGACGCCGTCGCGGCCTACCGCACCGCGTACCGCGGCGGCCTGATGTGGGAGAACCACGTGTACGACGGTGTGCCGGAGCAGCTCGCCCTGCTCTCCGCCGCGGGCGTCCGCCTCGCGGTCGCGACGAGCAAGCCGGAGCCGTTCGCCGTCCCCATCTGCGCGCGCCTCGACCTCGACACGCACCTCGAGGTCGTGGCCGGCGCACCGCTGGACTCCCCGTCGACCAAGGCCGACGTCGTGGCGCACGCGCTCGCCGCGCTGGCCGCGACCGCACCGGTCGACCCGGCACGCACCCTCATGGTCGGCGACCGCGAGCACGACGTCGTCGGTGCCGCCGCCCACGGCGTCGCGTGCGTCGGCGTCGCCTGGGGCTACGGCGGCGAGGACGAGCTGCGCCGGGCCGGGGCCGCGGAGGTCGTGCACGACGTCGCCGACCTCGCGCCGCGGCTGCTCGACCGGCTCGGGCTCGCCGCACCCGTCCACGGCTGAGGGCCGTCGCAACGGCGGGAGGTCCGCTGCGGGCCCCCACCGGCTGTGGAAGCCTGACCAGCGTGAACGCCCCCGCGCCCGACCCGCTCGCCGGGCTCTTCCCCGGCCGGTACTTCATCAGCACCGTCCTGGAGGCCCTCGAGGCCAAGACGACGATGTCGGGCCGGCTCACGCGCCGGTACCTGCAGCGTGCCGCGATGGCGGGCGTCATCATCGGGCTCCTGTACGCCACGTACTACGCGGTGGTCGCCGCGTTCGCGTCGGTCGAGGCGGCCGGGACG